>WBOU01000011.1 GCA_009268125.1 Chloroflexia bacterium SDU3-3
CGCCTCAAGGCCCGCGGCCTGCACATCTCGGCCTGGATCAACCCCTACATCGCCCAGCGCTCCCCGCTCTTCGCCGAGGGCGCGGCCAATGGCTACCTGATCAAGCGCGCCAACGGCGACGTCTGGCAGTGGGATCTCTGGCAGCCCGGCATGGCGATCGTCGACTTCACCAACCCCGCCGCCTGCGCCTGGTTCGCCGACAAGCTGCGCGGCCTGATGGCCATGGGCGTCGATACCTTCAAGACCGACTTCGGCGAGCGCATCCCCACCGACGCCGTGTACTTCGACGGCGCCGACCCGCAGAAGATGCACAACTACTACACCCAGCGCTACAACCAGGTGGTGTTTGATGTGCTAGAGGAAGGCCGCGGCAAGGGCGAGGCGGTGGTGTTCGCCCGCTCGGCCACGGCGGGCGGCCAGCAGTACCCCGTGCACTGGGGCGGTGACAACGACTCGACCTTCCCCTCCATGGCCGAGAGCCTGCGCGGCGGCCTCTCGCTGGGCCTCTCGGGCTTCGGCTTCTGGAGCCACGACATCGGCGGGTTCGAGGGCATGCCCAACACCGCGCTCTACAAGCGCTGGATCGCCTTTGGCCTGCTGTCCTCGCACAGCCGCCTGCACGGCTCGTCCTCCTACCGCGTGCCCTGGCTGTTCGACGAGGAGGCGGTCGACGTGCTGCGGCAGTTCACCACGCTGAAGTGCCGCCTGATGCCCTACCTCTACGCCCGCGCGGTGGAGGCCCACACGCAGGGCGTGCCGGTGATGCGCGCGATGCTGCTGGAGTTCCCGGACGACCCGGCCTCGGCCACGCTGGACCGCCAGTACATGCTGGGCGACGCGCTGCTGGTGGCGCCGGTGTTCAGCGCCGAGGGCAAGGTGACGTACTACGTGCCCGCTGGGCGCTGGACCAGCCTGCTGAGCGGCGAGGAGCTGAGTGGCCCAGCGTGGCGCACCGAGACGCACGGCGTGCTGAGCCTGCCGCTGCTGGTGCGGCCCGGCACGGTGCTGCCGCTGGGCGCGAACGACCAGCAGCCCGCCTACGCCTACGCCGAGGGCGTGACGCTGGCGGTCTACGCCTTCGCCGACGGCGACGCGCGCACGGTGACGATCCCGACCACCACCGGCGAGGTGGCGGCCACTGCGACGGTGCGCCGCACCGGCGACACCCTGACCGTGGCCTGGGATGGCCCGGCGGGCTGGGCGCTGCGCCTGGTGGGCCAGGCCGCCACGGCGGCCCAGGGCGGCGCGCTGGCCACCGAGGGCAATGATACCCTGCTCACCCCGGCGGCGGGCGTCAGCGAGGTCGCGATCACGCTGGCCTAGCACCCACGAGCAACACGCCTGCTTGGGCCACATCCAAGCAGGCGTGTGTCCACCCCCAGCGATCGTCCATCCACCCCCAGCGGTCGTCCATCCACCCCCAGCGGTCGTCCATCCACCCCCAGCGGTCGTTCATCCACCCCCAGCGGTCGTTCATCCACCCCCAGCGGTCGTTCATCCACCCCCAGCGGTCGTCCATCCACCCCCAGCGGTCGTCCATCCACCCCCAGCGGTCGTCCATCCACCCCCAGCGGTCGTCCATCCACCACCACGGCGCATCGCTCCACCACCACGACAAATCCTTCCACCTCATATTCTGTCTTCGAAAATATCTATGCAAAAGACCTTTCTAAGACCGTTGCAAGACACCCCAGAGACGCCCGCTTGCTAGGATCAGCTGGCAACACAGCCGAGCCAAACAGCATATCGATAAACTCAGCACGCCATAGCGTGTACCGCACATATCCACCGATAACACTGCCAGCAGAGGGGCGCTATGTCGAAAAGCGCAGCACGTGCAGCCAGCACCTCCCCCAGCCCATCCAAAGCAAACCCGACCGCAAGCGCGCCCAGCCATGACACGGCTCCGGCGCGGGCTGCGCAGCCGCGCATAGCGCAGGCCATACCCGCCATACACCCGTTGTGGACTGCGCCGCTCTTTGGCCTAGCGCAAGGCATCCAGGCCAAGCTTGCGATCAGCCAGCCGGGCGACGCCGACGAGCGCGAGGCCGATGCCGTGGCCGAGCAGGCCATGCAGCCAGCCCCAGCCCAGCCGCACATCCAGCGCTGCGCCTGCGGCGGCCAGATCGGCCCCGATGGCGAGTGCGCCGCCTGCAAAGCCCAGCGCCGCACCGCCACACCCGCCGCCAGCATCCCCAGTGGCGCGCCGCCCTCGGTCGCGGCGGCGCTGCGCAGCCCGGGCCAGCCGCTCAGCGCCGCCGTCCGCTCGCACCTTGAGCCGCGCATGGGGGCCGACTTCAGCCAGGTGCGCGTGCACACCGGCACAGAGGCCGCACAGTCCGCCCGCGACCTCGGCGCGCTGGCCTACACTGTCGGCCACCAGATCGTCTTCGCCCCCGGCCAGTTCCAGCCCGACTCTCACGCGGGCCGCAGGCTGCTCGCCCACGAGCTTGCCCACGTCATCCAGCAGGGCGCGGCCCACAGCAGGCTCGTGGTGCGGCGGGCCACGCCGCGCATCCAGCGCGCGATGGGCACGCTCTGCTACAATCCTGGCCATGCATTTGCGCCCAACCCCCTCCTCGCCTCGGCATTCGGGATCATTGCGCACAAACTCATAGCCGCCGACTACCTCGCTCGCATGGGTGCTGGAGCATCCGATGTGTACTTCGATGATTCGTTTGCTGGGCCGATCGATCCGAAATTCAGCCGCTTCATCAAACGCAAGAATCCGGGCATGGGGCGATTCGCGCGCGCCTTCATCGCCACCACACTCAAGCGGCCAGACATGCTCATCCACGATGCTACCCGGCAGGAGTACGAGGAGGTTAAACCCGCATCACTCTCGGGAGTAACCTCGGGCATTAGGGATCTCACCATCATCGACTTCTACATGAATCTGATCGCCCTACCCTATGTCTATGGCACATCGTATACGCCTTCATCGCACATACCTATCGGCTCTACAAGCGTTGGGGGGGTGCCGGTCGAGTTCTCGCTGGGCGTGTGGCGATACCGATCGGGCCTGATCGTGTACCAGCTGTGCATCCGCACCGACTGGCTAAAAGTCACCCTCTTCGCCGCCGTCGCCGCGCTGATCGCGCTGATCATCGCGTTCTTCCCCGAGCTATCGCCCATACTGGTGCCTGCACTGGCCGCAAACGATCCGGAGGCCAGCCCCGCGCAAGAAAGATCTGCCATAGCGCAGGGGGACGCCGCGGCAAGCCCGGTCGCCCAGGCCAAGCTCGAAGTCAGCCAGCCAGGCGACCCCGACGAGCGCGAGGCCGACGCCGTGGCCGAGCGGGTGATGCGATCCCCCGACCCGCAGGTCGAGAGCGGCGCTGCGCGAGACGACGCAGGCGAGCAAGCTGCCTCACCCGGCAGCGCCGATGATAGCGAGACACCGATCGCAGATATTTCGCCTGATGGCGCGGCGGAAGATGGCGGTGGCGCGCAGACGCGGCTGCCCTCGGCTGCGGCAGGGCCAGCCAACGAGAGCCGCCCCGGGGGAATTACGCTGGCCACCGACATGGCAACTGCGCCCATCCAGGCCAAGCTTGCGATCAGCCAGCCCGGCGACGCCGACGAGCGCGAGGCCGAGGCCGTGGCCGAGCAGGCCACGCAGGCCGCCCCAGCCCAGCCGCACATCCAGCGCTGCGCCTGCGGCGGCCAGATCGGCCCCGACGGCGAGTGCGCCACCTGCAAGGCCCGCCGCGCCGCAAGGGCCACTGCCAGCGCCGCCGCAGCGCAGGCCACAGTCGCCGCCGCGCTGCGCAGCCCGGGCCAGCCGCTCAGCGCCGCCGTCCGCTCGCACCTCGAACCGCGCATGGGGGCCGACTTCAGCCAGGTGCGCGTGCACACCGGCACAGAGGCCGCACAGTCCGCCCGCGACCTCGGCGCGCTGGCCTACACCGTCGGCCACCAGATCATCTTCGCCCCCGGCCAGTTCCAGCCCGGCTCGCCCACGGGCCGCAGGCTGCTCGCCCACGAGCTTGCCCACGTCATCCAGCAGGGCCGCGCGGGCGTGCCGCGCCCGCCGATCCAGCGGCAGAGCGTCGGCGGCGCGGCCCCAGCCACCGCCGACGAAGCCACGCCCAACCGCGCGATCCGGATGCAGGTGGCGCGCGAGCGCAATGTCTTCTGGTGGAATCGGCTTGAGCTAGCAAGCCTTCAGATCATCCGAACCTACAACCCGACCGAACAGCCGATCGCCTACGCCAACCGCACCCTTGAGCTGCAGCGCCTGCTGCGCTCGCGCAGGCTTGACCAGCGCACCATCCATAGCCGCCTCGACCCCGATGGAATCTTTGGACCACGGACCTTCCTGGTGCTGCGACAGATCGCCCAGCACCAGGATGAGTACGCCGCCGACATACCTGCCATCCAGGGGGCGGGGTTCGACATCGCGTGGGCAACCAGCAACCCACGGGGCACCGCGCTCGCAACGGTAAACGCGCTGGCCGATGTGCTGCGCCCGCGCATCATCGCCCAGTGGCCGACCAGGGCAAGCAGCGAGGCCGTGCTGCGATTCTACCGGTCGAACTTCTACATGATCCAGCGCGACCGCGAGACCATTGATCGCCTGCTCTTCCCCACCGGCACGCCCGAGGGTATAACGCGCGAGGATCGGCTCGAGATCCTCTCCCGCGTGTATGGCGGCACCAGCCTCAGCGGCACCGCCGCCATCCTGCGCGTCGAGCGAGCCTTCCTCCACCCCTTCGACGAGCAGCGCACCTACGAGAGCGCCCAGCGGAAGCCCGCCCACGCGGCGTACTTTCGGTTTCGCGCCATCCTGTCCGAGGCGGTCGATGACATGACCAGCACGCTGGGCATCCAGCTGCCGCAGAATCAGACCGGGCGCGAGGTGCAGGCCCAGCTCGCCACCCAGCAGGTGCTCACGCCAGGGCATGTCTACGCTGGGCTGGTGGCGCTGTACTACCTGCCCGCCCTTGACGAGACGCGGCGCGCCGAGGCCGTGGCCGCAGTGCTGGCGGCCCGCGCGGCACGTGAGCAGGCCATCCAAGAGAACAACCAGACCGCCGCACGGCAGCGCGCCGACCGCCTGGTGGCGCTGATGGATGGGCCGCACGACCGGCTGACCTGGGCCTTCTCGGTGGAAAGCGTGCTGCGCGAGTTCCTCGGCCAGGCCCATTTCTTCGAGCTTGTGCTCGACGACCTGGCCACCCGCACCGGCGATGATGTCTCGCGGCTCTTCACCCAGGTGGGGGAGAGCAACCATTTCACCACGATCGCGCTGCTCGTGCGGCTCGCGCTCGACACGCGCTACCGCAGCGATGCGCGGGTGCAGGCCGCCATCCGCCAGCTCAACACCATGCGCCAGAGCCACCAGGAGCATCGCTACGTCATCGGCCAGACCCCTGCGGTGCTGCTTGATGGCACCGACCAGCTGGCCGTGGGGCAGGTCGCAGGCGACGTGCGCGGTGCCTACCTGCGCGACGAAAGCGTCGAGCGGCTCAAGGCCGCCCGCCAGGCCGAGCTATCGCAGGAGATGAGCCGCCAGTCGATCTTGCAGGCTGGCCGCATCGCATCCGGCGAGGACACCGCCACCTACACCCAGGAGGAGCTGGCCCGCAAGATCACCGGCGACGCCGTGCGGGCCATCGGCGGCATCCGCGAGGAAGACCGTGAGACAATCGATTATGAAGAGAGCGTGCGGCTGCTCGGCGTGCGCCAGATCACAGTAGATGGCGTCGAGAAATACGAGGTCGAGTATGTGACTGTGTACCGCGAAAATGGCGGCCAGTGGAATGAGATCGCCGACTCGCGCGGCTGGCATAGCGACTCCGACTTCGAGTATCGGCTGTTCATGTATCGCTTCTCGCAGAACGCCGATGTGATCCAGACAACCGCGCTGATCGTCTCGTTTGGGGCGGTGGCGCTGCTGGCCTGGGAGCTAGGGGCGCTGGCGTTTCTGATCGAGCTTGGCGGCGGCCCGATCGCGGTGGGGGCCTCGATCTCGATCTCGGCGCTGATCTACATGGTCACCCACGACCACTGGACGGTTGAGGGCTTTATTGTAGCGGGAATCCAGGGCTACCTGGCCGCCGTCGGGTTCCGCCTGATTGCGCCAGTGGGCGGCGCGGTGGGCCGCTGGATCTTGCCCGCAACCCTCGCCGAGGCCTCGTTCCTGCGGCTGGCGAGCGCGTGGCTGCTCTCGCGGGCGGCGGTGGGCGGGCTCACCGGGCTGGTGGGTGGACCAGCGGCTCTGTTCGTCGAGGATCTGGCGCGCATTCTTATGCACGGCGGCGGGCTTTCCTCGCTCCGCGCCTACCTGGGCAGCGCCGCGCTAGGCTTCGTGCTCGGCATCGGCTTCGAGCTGGCAGGCAGCCTGCTGCTCGCGCCGATCTTCCGCGCCGGTGGCCGAACGTCGCTGCAGACGATCGAGGCTGTTGTGCTGCAGCTGCGCGAACACCGCATCACGCCAACCCAGTGGCTGGCCGAATCAACCGGCGCGCTCTCGCGGCTGCGGGGGTTCCTCTTTGCCAACCTGGATGCCGACATCGCTCAGCAGATCCAGCGCGTGATCGCCGAGAAGATCCTGCAGGTATCCAACAACTATGTGACTGGGGTGCGCGTCACCATCTTCCGCCAGATCTTCGAGCTGGCCGAGATCGAGCTTTCGCGCGGCGCGGTGGCTGGCCTGGAGCGGATGCTGGCCGCCAACGCCGGGCGGCTGACCAACGACGCGCTGGTGAACCTGCTGCGGGCGGCCGCCCGCAGCCCTGGGCGAGCCAACGCGTTTCTGAGCGTGCTGGGCGCCTCGGACAACGCCCTGATCGAGCAGATCATTACCAACAACCAGCTGCGCATCCTTTCCGAGGCCGAGACGCTGCTGGGCCTGGGCAGCACGCGCCCCCCTGCCGAGATCAGCGCGCTGCTGCGGCGGTTCAGCGCCAGCGCCGAGCAAGCCGAGCTGTTTGCGCAGCGGCTGGGGCGGCTGCGCGAGGAGCTGCGCGGGCCGCTGCTGGATGCGCTGCGCGACCGCGGCACCGCTGTCTCGCCAGCCACCCTGCTGCGCATGGCCGAATCGGGCACCCCGCTCTCCAGCGAAATGCTCAACACGCTTGAGCGGCTGGTGCGCGGCACCCGCAGCCTGCCCGAGCTTGAGGCCGCCCTGGGCGCAATGAGCGACCCCCAGGTCGCCGCATTTCTCGCCATGGCCCGCACCATGGGCGACGCCGAGCTGGCAGCCTTCCTTGAGTTCAACGCGATGCTGGGAGGGCGAGGCTTCGCCCAGTTTGTCGATGAGCTTGGGCTGCCGATCATGCGGCGGCTGCTGAGCGAGATCCCCGATGTGGGCATGCTGGTCACGGCCTTCGGCGGCGACGATCTGCGCGCGCTGATCGCCGCCATCGAGATCGATCGGCTCAAGCGCCTGCTCACCAATAGCAGCGCAGCCGAGCTGCAGATCTTTGCCCAGCCACAATTCCTGGGGCTGGCAGCGCTGCGCAGCCTCGGCACCGATCTGAATGGGGCAGAGGTGCGCGCGCTGGTGGGCACCTATGGGCCAGACACCGTCCGCTGGGCAGCCGAGGGCCTCGTAGGCAGGCAGGCTTCGCTGCTGCTGGCACAGCTCAGCACACCCGTCCCCGCTGGGCTACGCACGATCACCAGCAGCCAGGCAAGGCTTCTGCTGAGCGACTACCGGCCAGCGCTGCTGAACCAGCTCGCGCCAAGCGTGTCGGGCCAGCACCTGTGGGAGTTCCGCATGGCCGTGGGGGCCGAGTCGGCGCGGCGGCAGGCGCTCTTCCGCCAGGGGCGAGGCGAGCTTGACTACCTGACCCGCTACGGGCAGGCGCTGCAGGCGGCGGGCGGCCCGCCGAGGGCGCTCACGGCGACTAGCGTCACCGTCGACACTCAGTTTATCGAGTATGTGCACTATGCGCGCGACAAGATCGCGCGTGGGCAGATCCCAACGCAGCCCGAGCAGACCGCGCTCAACTACTATAATCAGCTGGTGGCAACCCATGGCCCCAACCTTGATCTGCGGGTGGCCAACCAGACCATCGCCGAGGTTGGCGAGCACTCGGTGCGGCGTGGGGTATCCTTTAACCAAGCGCCAGGCCGCAGCGCGCTCGCCATCCCGCCGGGAGCGCGCGAGACACAGGCCTATGCCGACCTTGTCGCCATCCTTGAGCGAAACGCCGTGGGGGGTGGCGATGCCGCCGCCGCAGCGGGCGACCGCAGCGCGGTGGCCGATGCCTTCTTTGCGGTATCGCAGCGCGGCACGCCCAACGACTTTGTGACCTTCGACCGAGGGATTGTCAATGGGCTGGCCCGGATTGCCAACATCAACCCGCAGGTTGCGCAGGCCAATCCCTTCACCGTCGCCATCACCGTGCAGGGCCGATCCTTCAGCCTACGGGTCAGCTTCTTACGTTAGCCGAACCGCATGATAGCGCGAGAGTAGCACATGGAATTCGACTCCTTTGCAGCCGAGCTGCGCTGCCCCACCTGCCAGACCATCGCATCGGGAGACATGCTTGCCCTGATGCAGACGCGCATTCAGGCCGACCCAAGCGGCAGGCTTCTCTATGTCGGAGATCGCGTAGATGTTGCCCCTGGCGGGCCAGCCAACAATGGCTACCTTGCGGTGCGCCCAGCCCAGGCGCACACCGCAATGCATCTGCTGGAGGTATGGACCTGCGGGCGCTGCGCCAGCGGGCCAAATTGGGCCGAGGTTGTGATCGAGCGCGGGCTTATTCAGTCCATCACGGCGGTGCCGCTCAGCCGCGCTACGCTCGATCAGATCAACTATATCACCGATGAGCTGGTGTTCTACTTTGATGAGATCACCGGCGTGCCACTCTACCAATTCAATCAACAAGCCCCCCCCGAGCGGCGCAGCACCTTGCAGCCTAACTGGCTCGATCTGCTCTACAACAGCCTATAGATCTGCATGCGCCATGGCTCGATCTGCTATTTCAGCACAAAAAGGGCAGCCAATCCGCTTGCGAAAGTTACCCAACACATGGTATACTAGCCATGAATGTTGGGTAACTTTTATCCGATAGGCAGCCGCCCATATGGTGCGGCCTGCCACGCACACGCAGAGTATCTCTATGGCTTGGAAAACACCTGTGGTTTCACAGGGCACCCTCCACATCCCGCTTGAGCATATCAGTATCGACGTTGGGTCGGCGGCATGGTTCGCCTGGCTCGCCGAGGATGCCCACTGCTCGTTCCACTTCTCCCACAGGGCGGGCGACTTCACCGCCCGCAAGGAGCGGCGGCAGCGCGGCGGGCACTACTGGGCGGCCTACCGCCACTGCCACGGCAAGATCTACAAGCTCTACCTGGGCAAGCCAGAGACGCTAGACGAGGCTCGGCTGTGCGCTTGTGCACAAGAACTGGCACGGACTATTGGCAACAGTGAGGCGATAGTGGCACCCAACCCATAGGCCGCTGATTGCTGCGGGGTAGGAGAATCCTTCGCCGTGGACCGCCGTTGCACCGACGTGCCCATCGACAGAAGGAGAACCCTATGCACCACTTCCAACTGCTGATCGACATCGCCATGGCGCTTGTCGCAGCCTTCGCCGGTGGGCTGCTGGCCCGCCGCCTGGGCCTGCCCACCATCGTGGGCTACCTGCTGGCCGGCATGGCCATCGGCCCTTTCACCCCCGGCTTTGTCGGCAATATTGAGGACATCAGCCAGCTGGCCGAGCTGGGGGTGATCTTCCTGATGTTCGGCGTAGGGCTGCACTTCTCGCTGCGCGACCTGTGGGCCGTGCGCTCGATCGCCATCCCTGGCGCATTACTTCAGATGGGGATAGCCGCCGCGCTGGGCTTTGGGATGGCCCAGCTGTGGGGCTGGTCCATCCCTGCAAGCCTTGTGCTAGGCCTAGCCATCTCGATCGCCAGCACGGTGGTGCTGCTGCGCGGGCTGATGGACAGCGGCCAGCTCAACACCCAGGCCGGGCAGGTGGCGGTGGGCTGGCTGGTACTGGAGGATCTGGCCACCATCCTGATCCTGGTGTTCCTGCCGGTGCTCTTCGCAGGCGAGGGCGGGATCACGTGGCAGTCGGCGGGCGTGCCGCTGCTCAAGGCCGCCGTGTTCGTGGCCGCCATGCTGCTGATCGGCGGCAAGCTGCTGCCCTGGCTGCTGACGCGGATCGCCTTCACCGGCTCGCGCGAGCTGTTCATCCTGGCGGTGGTGGCCGCCGCCGTGGGCACGGCCATCAGCTCCGCCGAGCTGTTCGGGGTGTCGCTGGCGCTGGGGGCCTTCCTGGCGGGCGTGGTGCTGGGCGAGTCGTCGGTGAGCCACCAGATCGGGGCCGAGGTGCTACCCTTCCGCGAGATCTTCGCGGTGGTATTCTTCGTGTCGGTGGGCATGCTGGTGAACCCCAGCTACCTGGTGGCCAACGCCGGGCAGGTACTGGCGCTCACGGCGCTGGTGGTGGTGGGCAAGGCCGTGATCACCATGCTGCTAGGCCTGGTGCTGCCCAGCTCGGGCCGCACCATCCTGGTGGTGGCCGCTGGCCTGAGCCAGATCGGCGAGTTCTCGTTCATCGTGGGCCAGGCGGGCGTGGGGCTGGGAATCCTCTCCCAAGATCAGTACTCGCTCATCCTGGCCAGCTCGCTGCTGGCGATCGTGCTCAACCCGCTGCTGTTCAAGCTGCAGCCCCGCGCCGAGGCCCTGATCCAGCGCGTGCCCTGGCTGTGGGCTAGGCTGGACCGACAGGGCCAGATGCCCGACCTCGCGGCCCCGCACATGGCCGACCACGTGGTGATCGTGGGCTATGGCCGTGTGGGCGCGCACATCGTCACCGTGCTGCAGCGGCTGGAGATGCCCTACCTGGTGCTGGAGAGCGACGCCCGGCGCGCCGCCGACTTCGCCCAGCAGGGCGTGCCCATGCTCTACGGCGACGCCGCCAACTCCGAGATTCTGAGCCACGCCGGGCTGGCCCACGCCCGCGCCCTGGTTGTGACCCTGCCCGACGAGGCCGCCGCCGAGATGGTGGTGGGGCTAGCCCGCCGCGAGGCACCCGGCCTGCCGATCATCGCCCGCGCCGCCACCCAGGAGGGCATCACGCGGCTGAGCGCGCAGGGCGTGCAGGATGTCATCCACCCCGAGCTTGAGGGCGGGCTAGAGGTGGTGCGCCACACGCTGCTGACCCTGGGCTACCCCGCCACACAGGTGCAGGCCTACACCGACGCCGTGCGCCACGACCAGTACGACACCACACTCTCCACCGACGCCGAGCGCCGCTCGCTCGACACGCTGCGCAAGGCCATGCGCGGCCTGGATGTGGCATGGCGGCAGCTTGAGCCGGGCAGCCCGGCCCTGGGCCAGAGCCTCGCCGAGGCCGACATGCGCGCGAAGACCGGCGCATCGGTGATCGCGATCATCCGCGAGGGTCAGGCCATGCCCAACCCCACCGCAGACACCAGCCTGCGCGAGGGCGACATCCTGGGCGTGATCGGCAGCCCCGATCAGATCGCCCAGCTCGACACGCTGCTGGCCCCGCCCGCGAGCGCGCCGCAGCAGCCCGCCGCACCGCAGCAGCAGCCCCACACACTACCCGCCTAGCCAGCGTGGGCAACGGCCCCGCTGGCAGCTTTCGCCAGCGGGGCCGTTGCGTTCAGAACCACATAAGCACGCGCCCGAAAGCCCGCGCACCATCCTGTTGGCAGTTTCCCGCTGGCGTCGCATGCGCTACACTAGAGACCCGTAGCCACCGATGCAAAGGAGCGATCATGAATACGACCCACGGACTGTCTGTCGGGATGCTGCTCTTCCCCAACCTCACCCAGCTCGACCTGACTGGCCCCTACGAGATCTTCGCCCGCATGCCAAACACCAAGATCACGCTGCTAGGCGAGACTATGGCGCCGGTGCGCAGCGACCGCGGCCTCAGCCTCCTGCCCCAGCAGACTTTCGACGAGGCCGGGCAGTTCGATCTGATCATGGTGCCGGGCGGGCCGGGTGTCACCCCGCTGATGGAGCACGAGCCGACGCTGGGCTTCCTGCGCGCCCAGGCCGCTGGCGCGCGCTACACGACATCGGTGTGCACCGGGGCGCTGCTGCTGGGCGCGGCGGGGCTGCTGCGCGGCTACCGCGCCACCACCCACTGGATGTCGCTTGATCTGCTGCCGCTATTTGGGGCCGAGCCGTGCGAGGCCCGCTATGTGGTGGACCGCGACCGCATCACCGGCGGCGGCGTGACGGCGGGGGTGGATTTTGCCCTGGCCGTGGCCGCCGAGCTGTATGGCCGCGACGTGGCCCAGCGCATCCAGCTGATGGTCGAGTACGACCCTGCGCCGCCCTTCGCAGGCGGCACGCCCGCCACCGCCCGCCCCGAGCTGCTGGCCCAGGTGATCGAGCAGGCCCGGCCCCTGCAGGAGCAGCGGCGCGAGATCGCCCAGCGCGTAGCATCCAGGCTCTAGCCACGCAAAAAGGCGTGGGGCGCTGCTGCCCCACGCCTTCTACCATGGCTTGGATGCCTAGTTGATCGGCAGCAGGCTCTGCAGAATGCGGATCAGCTCGGCGGTGGAGAACGGCTTCTCGACAAATAGCGTGACGCCCGCCGCAAACGCATCATCCTGTGCGCTGTGGTTGCCCGAAACCATCACGATCGGGATGCGATCATTGCGCAGGCGCACCGCGCGGATCAGCTCTAGGCCGCCCATCCGGCGCATCTCGTTATTGGTGATGATCAGGTCGGCACCCTCGTGGTCGAACACCGCCAGCGCATCCGCCCCATCCGCCACGGCGGAGATGCGCACCGATGGGTAGGTGCGTGCAATAATACGTGTAATAATTCCCCGGACGCTGTCGGTGTCGTCGGTGACAATGATATGGTAGGTCGTTACCACAGCCTCATGCCTTTCGTGCCAGCACAATACCCTTCTTATTTATGAACGGCTCTGGCGCTGACTATAGCAAGCGGCTGTAACGGCCCTATTACGCTCTATCGCTTTGAAATGCGAAATAACGACCCTCTATCGTAGTAGCAGGGTCGGCAGCTGTGGCAGATCAAGCCACAAAAAAGCAGGGGCGGGGCTATGCGCCCCGCCCCTGCCTGGCCCACCTCTAGCGCGCTCGCATGCGCCGCTCGTAGAGCGTGGCCAGCCCTACCCCGCCCATGCACAGCGCCGCGCACAGCACCAGCGTGGCCGAGACCCCCACATGATCCGAGAGCGAGCCGATCAGCAGCGAGCCGATCGGCGTGCTGCCCGCGAAGAGCAGCCAGTACAGGCTCATCACGCGGCCACGCAGCGCATCGGGCACCGCCAGCTGGATGAGCGTGTTCGCCGAGGTGGTGAAGATGATCCCCGCGAAGCCCAGCGCGGCCAGCAGCAGCAGCGAGAGCCAGAAGTTCGATACCAGCGCGGCCCCGCCCAGCAGCAGACTGAACAGCGCGGCCCCGCCCAGCAGCCGCCGGTTGTTCACCTCGCCCGCGAAGGCCACCACCAGCGCCCCTAGCAGCGACCCCACGCCCAGCGAGGCCGAGAGGATTCCGAAGCCCTCGGCGTTGGTATGCAGCACAAAGCCCGAGATCAGCGGCAGCACCACATTGAAGTTGTAGCCAAACGTGCCGATGAAGGCCATCACCAGCATCACCAGCAGCACGGCGGGGGTTCGCCAAGTATACTGCAGCGCCTCGGCGATGCTTTTGCCAACCGAGAGCGTAGGGCGGGCGGGCGCGGCGCGGAACTCCGCCGGGCGCATCATCAGCAGGCCCGCCAGCACGCCCACGAAGCTGACCGCATTGAGCACAAACGCTGGGGCCATGCCGATTCTGGCGATCAGCACGCCCGCCACGGCAGGCCCGATAATGCGCGCCCCATTGAATAGCAGCGAGTTAAGCGCCACCGCATTGGCCATATCCTCGCGCCCCACCAGCTCGGCCACGAAGGCCTGGCGGGTCGGCGTGTCGAGCGCGTTGATCACGCCCAGCGCCAGCGCGAGGATGTAGACGTGCCACAGCTGGATCGTGCCCGAGACGATCAGGCCGCCGAACAGCGCCGCCTGGATGAGCGCGGCGGTCTGGGTGCCCAGCACCACGCGGTACTTTGGCAGCCGGTCGGCGATCGCCCCGCCAAACAGCGAGAGCAGCATGGCGGGCAGGAACTGCAGCATGGTGACCAGGCCCAGCGCCAGCGGCGACTGCGTGAGCTGGAGCACCAGCCACGACTGGGCGGTGGACTGCATCCAGGTGCCGATCAGCGAGATCAGCTGCCCGCACCAGAACAGGCGATAGTTGCGGATGCGCAGCGCGCGAAACCCACGCAGAAAGGTGGCCAGCGCTGGCGACACGCCTTTGGCGTCGGGGCTATCAGGCGCGCTCGACGCCGCCTGGGTTGTCAGTTTCATTCGTGCCATCGGTAGGCGACCCTTCGTCCTGCGTCAGTATGCGGTGCAGCGCAGGAAGCGCGCGCTGCACTGCGTCGATCTCATCATCGCGCAAGGCCGCCAGCAGCGGCAGCAGGCTGCGCATCGTCTGCTGCTGGGCCAGCGCATATTTGGCGCGGCCAAGCTCGCTCAGGCGTAGCAGCTGCTGGCGGCGGTCGTGGGGCGCAGGGAAGCGCTCGACCCAGCCGCGCAGCACCAGCGCCTGCACCAGCTCGCCCATCGACTGCAGGCTGACCCGCCGCCGCCGCGCCAGGGCCGAGGATGTCTGGGCCGCCTCGGCCAGCAGGCCCAGCACGCGAAACTGCGGCATGGTGGTCTCCTCGCCTGTCTCGCGCCGCACCGCGCCCGCAACAATCCGATTCAGCAGGGGCAGCAGCACGATCAGCTCGTCGGCGATCTGCTCGTGGGTCCAACGCTGGCTCATGGCCTTGCCTCTTCCATTATCAGGCTCCTTTATTATCAAGTTACCTTAGTATCATGATAGCGCGATCCAGACCATTGTCAACAAAAAAAGGCTGCACCACAAAGAGAAATACGGATTGAGTTTGGGGCGCAAGCTCCGTCGAGACGGAACTATGAGACAAAGGTGTTGCTCGTGATCGCCATAGGACCAATGCCTTCTTGCTGATCTGCAAGGGCCTGCCTGCCAGGAATGACAGCATGAACAACCCCTACCAGACCACGAACATAGCAACGCCGTAAATAAAGACTCGGCCCGCTAAAAAGTAAAAATTCGGTTATAAATACAGCAGAATCACCATGGTGTGGCATTTTCTGACCGATCTTTGCGCTTTTCGCCGTTATTCTCTAGCAAAGCTGTGAAAATCTTTGGTATGATTATGAGGGTAGCTAATGCTACCGAAACAAGTAGACTGAAGTTACGGCCACCGTCACCTTTTGATCCTCTTGTTATGATATTGATTATCTGTGGGCACGCTCTGTTCTCATTCTGATACAAAACCGGCATGATCTCGCTTCTAGTTAGGAAAGGCATCTGTGTTGCAACCAACTTCCCCCCACCGCATCACACGGGCGAGGAACCATCTGCCTGTGGTGGTGCTCCTGCTGCTGGCGGCGCTGCTGCCCCAGGCCTCGGCGCACGCCGAGGGCAGCGGCTCGCTCGCCTCTAGCGGTGGCTACCGCCCCTACCTCGAGTGGGCACCAGGAACCTACAACGGGAACATTGAGCGCAAGACTATTCTGAGCGTCTACGTGAACGCGGGCGAGACCATCAACTTGGGATCGAGCGTGACCACCAGCTCGGATGGCCAGGACATCGTCTACCGCAGCCCCGCCGGAACCCAGAACGGCACCTGCGATGTGCTGGCCGGGGGCTACGCCTTCATTGACACCGTAGCCAAGGAGAGCGCCGGCCCGCTGCCGAACGCAGGTGGCTACACGCCCTGCACGATCACCGCCGCCGAGACCGGCATCTACGAGGTCGAGTTCCACAGCCCCGGCTCGGGCAACCCCACGCCTGCCATAGCGGTCACGGGGGCCTTCCCTGCCAACGCCAACCAGGCCAGCACCGTGGCCGCATGGGACATCACGGTGCGCGACAGCGGCGGGGCAGCCAAGCCAGGGCGCGTGTTCACCAGCTATCTGGCCATGAACATGGGGGCCAACTTTGGCAATCCTACCCAGGGCGTCAGCTCCGAGATGTACATCCAGACCTCGGATGGCTACCGCTACCGTATTGACCTGAATAACCTTGACCCATTTGGCTTCATCTTCTTCTCGAATAACAAGGGCTTCCGCGATCTCGCGACCGGCAACGCGCTCTACCGCTCGGTGCAGTTCACCGGCGCCAACCCCGGCCAGCTGCCGTCGACGGTCGACCTGCACCTGCCGGGCACGCCCGACACGGCCACCGACATCACCCAGAAGATCTTCTTCGAGACGCCTAGCAGCGATCTGCCCGCCCAGGCCTCCTCGCCCAGCGGCACCACATGGCTGCTGGTTGCGCCAGTGGCCCCGCCCACGCCCAGCAACTTCATCTTCACCGGCAGCGAGGGCACGCCAGGCGCCGCAGGCACCTCGCCGCTCAATGGCAACTTCTCGTTTGACACGCCGAACAATGGCAGCTACTCGATCATCATCGACGCCAATGGCGACGGCATCTACGGCAACGCCAACGACCGCATCCTGCTGGGCACCGCCACAGCGGGCAGCAACACCGTGCCCTGGGATGGCCGCGATGCCAACGGCATGCAGCTGCCTGCGGGCAATATGACCTACGGCGCGGAGATCGAGCTGTTCGCGGGCGAGGTGCACTTCCCATTCTTCGACGCCGAGCACAACCCCAACGGCATCATCATCGAGCGCGTAGTCGACCCCGGCACCACCGCCAGCCCGCCCGACCCCTACCAGGTGTACTACGACGACACCTACTACTACGACGGCACCAACACCTACGACTACAGCCTCTGCGCGCAGGGGCAGACGCCCAGCGCACCTGCGGCGGCCAACATCTTCAGCGGCGGCTGCTACGGCATCGCGCCCACGCCGCGCAGCGCCCGCGCGGGCGTGCTGAGCACCACTGGCGCGCAGGCCTACAGCGACAACTTCGGCAACATCCGCGGTATTGATACCTGGGTCTACTACCCCTCGCAGAAGGTCGGTCTGGCCCAGCCCTTGGCCCTGCGCGAGTCCGATCTGCAGATCACCAAGACCCACAGCCCGGCCACCGTGGTGCCCGGCCAGCAGATGCAGTACACCGTGACGGTGCACAACGCAGGCCCCAGCGATGTGACCGGCGCGCGGGTGCAAGATACCGTCCCCGCCGCGCTCTCCGGGGTCACCTGGTCGTGCGCGGTCACCACGGGCACTGGCGCGTGCACGTCGCCCACCGGCAGCGGCAACGCGATCGACACGCTGGTGAATCTGGCCACGGGCGCAACTGCGACCTTCACTATTGTTGGCACGCTCTCGCCCTCGGTCGCTGGCACGATCAGCAACACCGCCACCGTCACTCGCCCGAACGACGTGACCGACCCGAATCTGACCAACAACACCGCCACCGACATCGCCACTGTGGCCGAGAACCCGCAGATCGGCGTGGCCAAGCGGGTGCTCTCCAATATCGATAATAACGACGGTACCTTTGACGTGACCTACGAGGTGCTGGTGCGCAACCTGGGCAACGTGGCGCTGCAGCAGGTGCAGCTGAGCGACAACCTGGCCACCACCTTCGCGGGCGCACAGGCCTTCCAGGTGGTGAGCGCACCATCCAGCCCCACCCTGGCCACCCAGGGCGCCTACACTGGCAGCGCACCCAACATCAACCTGCTGCAGGGCACCGACACGCTGGCGGTCGGCGCGAGCGGCACCGTGCAGCTGACCGTGCGCGTGACGCCGGGCACCCTGGCCGGGCCGTATAACAACCAGGTGACCGCCAGCGGCACCACCTCGGGCGGCACGCCCACCACCGACCTTTCGCAGAATGGCAATACCCCCGATCCCAACGGCAACGGCGACCCCGGCGACCCCGGCGAGGACACCCCCACCCCTGTCACATTCACCCTGCCGCCGCCGCCCCAGATCGGCGTGGCTAAGCGGGTGCTCTCCAATGTTGACAACCACGATGGTACCTTTGATGTGACCTACGAGGTGCTGGTGCGCAACCTGGGCAATGTGGCGCTGCAGCAGGTGCAGCTGAGCGACAACCTCGCCACCACCTTCGCGGGCGCACAGGCCTTCCAGGTGGTGAGCGCGCCATCCAGCCCCACCCTGGCCACCCAGAGCGCCTACACGGGTCGCGCGCCCAACATCAACCTGCTGCAGGGCACCGACACCCTGGCCATCGGCGCGAGCGGCACCGTGCAGCTGACCGTGCGCGTGACGCCAGGCACCCTGGCCGGACCATATAACAACCAGGTGACTGCCAGCGGCACCACCTCGGGCGGCATCCCCACCACCGATCTCTCGCAAAACGGCACCAACCCCGACCCCAACGGTAACAGCAACCCGGGCGACCCCGGCGAGGACACCCCCACGCCCGTCACCTTCAAGACGCCTACCGCGATCACGCTCAGCGCGCTCACGGCCACGCGCCAGGCCGCTGGCGGCGTGCTGGTGGGCTGGGCCACCAGCGCCGAGCAGGATACCGCCGGGTTCTCGATCTACCGAGGCGCGACCAGCAGCTTCGCGGCGGCGGCCAAAGTGAGCGGCGCGCTCATCCCGGCCACGGGCGGCCAGCGGCCCGCCAGCTACACGTGGCTGGATACCGCGCCGACCGAGGGCGCATACTACTGGCTAGTGGAGGTGGACACCCGCGGCAAGGCCCACGCCTACGGCCCGGTGCGGGCCACACCCGCCCCGGCGGCTGGCACGAGCGTGATCTACCTGCCCTTGCTGGCGCGGTAGCCCCCACTGCATCAGCGCGGCGTAGAGCGTCGCTTCTACGCCCACATAAGCGGCACGCCCCACAAAGGCGTGCCGCTTCATTTTGGCTAGGCTTCCGCGAAATCCCCGCAAAAAAGACGCCAGTCCGACACGCCAGCAGACGCCGCCGAGACGATCGGCTGCTACACTCCCTGCATCCGAGCAACCAATGGCAGCTGATCCGCGCACCGATGTGCCATGCCACCATGGAGATCGCGTCGCATAGCGTCTGAGTGGTGCAAAATGCGATCAGATCTCCCTGCTGGTGATGATGAGCCGCCCGCACCCCCGAGCCTATCGTTTGTGGTGCGGATATGGTGTGAGCGCAGCGCAGCCGCCGGGCGACGCCCCTGGCACGGTCGGCTGACCGTGGTTCAGCCCGAACGGCGATTCGCAGAAGCGCCGCAGATCTCGTTCCGCACGCTCGATCAGCTGGTGCTCGGCATCGTGCCCTACCTTGAGCGCATGGGCGGCACCGTATCGGCATACTGGCGGCTGCGCTGGCTGCTAGCGCTGCTGGGCCGCAGCAAGAGGTGATGATGGCAACATACCGCGCGGTCGCCTCGACCTGCGAGGCGGTGATGCGGCTGCTCAAGCAGTCGTGGAGCAAGCCGCTGTTCGACAACCAAGATCTGGTGTTCGAGGTCTACCAGACCGCCGATTTCACATCGCCGATGAGCTTTGGGGTCTCGCTGTTCCTCTACCGGGTGAGCGTCAGCCGCGTGCAGCGCACGCCGCCCTCGCGGCCAGGCCCCGATGGCCGCCCGCGCCGCAGCCAGCTGCCGCTGGAGCTGCACATGCTGCTGACGCCATGGGCCACCGACGCCTCGCTGGCCCAGGAGATCCTGGGGTGGATGCTGCGCACGCTGGAGAGCACGCCGATCATCCCCTCGGGCATCCTCAACTCTTCCGCCGATGGCGTGTTCCACGCCGACGAGACGGTAGAGCTGATACCTAGCGAGCTGAGCAACGAGGAGCTGTTTCGGATCTGGGATGTGGTCGACGAGAAGTTTCATGTCTCGGTGCCGTATATCGCCCGCCTGGTGCGGATCGACTCGGAGATCGAAGAGAGCGACGGCGGGCCAGTGCTGCAGCGCGATCTGAACTTCGGAACATTGAGAGAGCCATGAGATTTCTTCCGCTTGAGGCGCTGAGCCGCCGCGCGCCGCTGGGGCTGCGCTGCCTGGATCTGGCGCGCGGCCTGAACGTGACCGACGGCCTGATGGTCGCAGCCTACCCGCTGGGCGGCCCGGCGCTGCGGCGGGTCGCCCAGCGCTCGCCGATGTCGGGCATCTACGGCTTTCGGGCGCTGCCGGGCCTGCGCAGCTACGAGCAGGGCCAGGCCCCCGCCAGCGACTGGTGCGCCGACCCCGGCGACGGCGGGACTCCCAGCGGCGAGGCGCTGCACGATCTGCCGCCGCTGCTGGCGCTGGTGGAGGCCAATAGCACGCCGGTGTCGGCCAACTTTGCGGTGGAGATCAGCGACACGCTGGGGCGCTTTCTGCCCCAGGTGATGCAGATGTGCCTGCCCAAGGAGCACCTGGTCGAAGTCCCGCTGTTCTCGGCACCGGCCCGCCCGCCGCCGCCGGGCAGCGGCGTGGTGCGCGGCGAGATCTACGACCCGGTGGCGGGCGGGCCGGCCAGCTGGGCGATCGTGAGCGTCAGCCCCGAGCCGGGCACCACCTATGTGGGCATGGCCGACGCGCGCGGCATGTTCGCGGTCTCGCTGCCCTACGCCAGCGCGCTTCCATCGTTGGGCGGCACCTCTATCGATCAGCTGGCATGGGATCTGGCGATCGGCGTGCGCTACCAGCCGTCGGTGCAGCGCTCGGTGGCCGGAAGCCCCGCCGACGGCCCGCCCGACATGCGGTCCATCCTTGAGCAGGCGACGGCGGGCATCCGCGACAGCGCCCCCGACGCCGCAGCCGTGGCCAGCATCACCCGACCGATCCGCTTCGGCAGCGACCTGCGGGCGGCCACCGGCAGCGCAGCCCGGCTGCTGATCGAGCCAGCGCCCTAGCGCAGCGCGCCCCACCATAGTGCGCGCGGGCGCACCATGGCCGACACGGCGGGAGCACACGCCCGCCCACACTTGGGAGGAGCAGACATGCCTGAATATCTTGCACCTGGCGTCTATGTCGAAGAGGTGAGCTTCCGCGCGAAATCGATCGAGGGCGTGAGCACCAGCACGGCGGGATTCGTCGGGCCTGCGCGCTACGGCCCGATCAGCGGCGAGCCGACGCTGCTCACCAGCTTCGCCGACTTCGAGCGTATCTTCGGCGGGCTGGATGACCTGCTGCTGGGCGGCGTGCGCCAGCCCAACTACCTAGCCCACGGCGTGCGCGCCTTCTTTGAAGAGGGCGGGCGGCGGCTGTATGTCAGCCGCGTGTACGGCGTGGGGGGCACGCCCTTCAGCTTCACCACGGGCATCCCGGCCAACCACTACGGCCAGTTCGTGCCCAGCGGCGAAACCCCGCCCTACCGCATCATCGCGCGCTTCCCCGGCGCGGCGGGGAACATGACCATCCTGTTCTCGCTGCGGCTCGGGCCAAACAGCGTGACCACCATCGAGGGCGCACGCACGCTCCAGCGGGTGCGGCCCTATGATCTGGTGCTGATCCGCACCACGCCCGCCAACGATGCGACCCCAGGCACCGCAATCATCTCCGGCTCGGATGGGCTGCGCATCGCCTCGCAGAACACGGTCACAGGCGTATGGACGCTGAGCGACCCCTCGGCGGCCAGTGCCGACCAGGATCTGCCGCTCAGCGACAGCCGGTTCGCCAGCGCCGAGGTGCGCCCTCTGAGCGTGATCGTGCAGGTCATCCGCCCGAGCGCCGACCCGCTGCGCCCGAACCCGCCCGAGCTGCTGGGCGAATTTGGCTTCGACGCGCGCGGCGCGGCCTCGCTGCTGGCCACCTTCACCCGCCAGCCCGGGGCCAGGCTCGATGCGCTGACCGCGCCCTTCGCCTTCGAGCTGGCCGAGGCCAACCAAGCAAGGCAGGGCCTGGCGCTGGCCCGCGCGCTGCTGGCCAGCGAGATCAAGACGGAGCTGCTCAAGCTCTCGCCTGCGGCTGCCAAGCTCCAGACCAGCATCACCCTCACGAAAGGCGACGACGGCAGCCAGCCGACCGCTGGCGACTACACCGGCGTCAGCGCGCTGACCGACTACATCAACGACGCGCTGGCCAAGCCCAAGAACGGCCTGGTGGCCTTTGAGGCGATTGAGGACATCTCGATCGTGGCCGCGCCGGGCTACACGGCCACCACCAGCGCCACCGAGCTGGCAGGCATCCACGCCGCGCTGATCAGCCACGCCGAGAAGCTGCGCTACCGCATCGCCGTGCTCGACACGCCGCCTAACTACCTGCCCGAGCAGGCCCTGAGCTTCCGCAACCAGCGATCCTCGAAGTACGCCGCGATCTACTACCCCTGGGTGGTGGTGGCCGACCCGCAGGGCAGCGGGCGGCTCAAGCTGCCGCCCAGCGGGTTCATCGCAGGCATCTACGCCCGCAACGATATCGAGCACGCCGTGTTCAAGGCCCCCGCCAACGAGGCGGTGCGGCTCGCCATCGACTTCGAGATCCGGCTCAACAAGGCCCAGCAGGAAACCCTCAACCCCCAGGGCGTGAGCTGCCTGCGCTTCTTTGACGGGCGCGGCCACCTGGTGTGGGGCGCGCGCACGATCAGCGACGACCCCGAGTGGAAGTATGTCAGCCTGCGCCGCTACTTCGCCTACCTTGAGCGCTCGATCGACCAGGGCACCCAGTGGGCCGTGTTCGAGAACAACAGCCGACCGCTCTGGGATAACGTGCGCCGCACGATCGAGGATTTCCTGTTCAACGAGTGGAAGTCGGGCGCGATGCTGGGCGACAAGCCCGAGCAGGCCTACTTTGTGCGCTGCGACCTCTCGACCATGACCCAAAACGATCTCGACAACGGGCGGCTGGTCTGCCTGATCGGCGTCGCGGCGGTGCGCCCAGCCGAGTTTGTGATCTTCCGGATCGGCCAGTGGACGGCCACCGCACGCGGCTAGTGAAGCCGCATACGCGAGGAGCGAGACGCTATGGCAACCGAGCGCGAGAATCCCTATAGCACCTTCAATTTCCTGGTCGACCTGGGCACCGGCGACACCGGCAGCATCAAGGCGGGCTTCCAAGAGGTCTCGGGGCTGAATATCGAGGTGAGCAGCGCAGAGTACCGCAACGGCAACGAGAAAGTCAACCATGTGCGCAAGATCAACACCATGTACAAGGTTGGCGACATCACGCTGAAGCGCGGCATGATCGGCGCGCTGGATCTGTACCAGTGGATCACCGCCACCCGCAGCGGCGACCAGACCGTGCGGCGCAACATCACCATCCAGCTGCGCGACGAGGCGGGCAGCAACACCGTGATGACCTGGCGGCTCACCAATGCCCGCCCGATCAAGTACACCGCGCCATCGCTGAACGCCAAGACCGGCACCGATATCGCGATCGAAGAGCTAGTGCTCTCATGCGAGGATCTAACCATCGAATGAGCAACTCACTGCGCTACAACGGGCGTCTGCCCGGCGTGGTGGTCAACACCGCGCTCCCAAACGAGCCAGCGCCGCTGCGGCTGGATGTCGCCGGGTTCGTGGGCTTCGCCGAGCGCGGCCCGCTGGACACGCCCGTGGCGCTTGAGGACGTGGCCCAGTACGCGACGGTGTTCGGCGGCGATCTGCCCGTAGCCCGCGAGGGCGGCACGCCGATCTACGCCGCGCTGCCCTCGGCGGTGCGGGCCTTCTTCGACAACGGCGGGCGGCGCTGCTATGCCGTGCGCGTGGCCGGGGCTACGGCGGCCAGGGCGCGGCTGGCGGTGCCCGGCCTGGCGGGGCTAAACGCTGGCCAGCTGGCTCCCGCCAGCGTCGAGGCCGCCTGGGCGGGCCGCTGGGGCGACCGGCTGGCGCTGTGGACCCAGCTGCTGGCCTACCCGCTCAGGCTGATCGATGCGGTGGCGCAGCTCGGCGGCGAAACCCTAACGATAAACCTCGATCTACCTAGCATCAGCACCATCGCCCCAGGCGACCTGCTGCGCCTGCGCTACCACGGCGGCGCGCTGGCCTACTTCAGCATCGACAGCGTGGTAGCGCAGCAGGATCTGCGCACAGCCCTCACCAGGGTGCCGGTGGCGGCCAGCGGGTCGAAGGCCACGCTCTGGGGCTTTCGCCAGAGCGTGGCGAGCCTGCCCGCCGTCACCAAGGTCGAGCGGCTGAGCGAGGCGGGCGCGGCCACGCTGGTGGATGGGCCAGCCCCGCTGAGCACCGGGGCCGCTGGCTACACGCTTGGGCTGCCAAGCGACCAGGCGGTGCGGGCGGGCGACCTGCTGCGCATCCGCTGCGCAGATGGCCAGACGCTGCTATTTGCGGTAGCCCAGGCCAGCGAGGGCCGCGCGACATGCGCCGAGCCGGTGTGGCAGCTGGAAAGCCTGCCGCCGCCCGGCGAGCTGGCCGGGGTCGAGCTGGTGCGCTTCGCCATGCGCGTGCGCGAGGCCGAGCGCACCCGCGAGCGCTATGACGCGCTTGGGTTCGCCGCAGGCGTGGGCGGCTGGCGCAGCATCCTCTGCGACTGGCCCGACCGCAGCCCGGCCAGCGCGCCGCTGCTGCCAGCCGGGCGCTCGGCCCTGCTGCGGGGCACCGCCACGGCGGCGCAGCGCTACCTGCCGATCGGCATGCCCGCCCTGCCAGGGCCGGATGCCTTCATCGGGCCGCACCAGCTGGGCGACGAAGGGCTGGCCAGCTTCAGCCCGCAGGCGCTATTCCTCGACCCGGCCCTGCAGGGGTTCGGCCAGCGCACCCTGATGGCCGAGGCCGAGCGCCTGATCTACCTGAGCAACCCGCCCGCCCGCCTGCGCGGGCTGCACAGCCTCATCCCGGTGGAGGAGGTGGCCATCGTGGCCATCCCCGATCTGGCCCAGCGCGGCTGGCCCGCCACCACGCTGCCGCCGCCGGTCGACCCGCCGCCCGCCGCGCCACCGCCCGCCGCGCCGCCCGACTGGTCGGGGTTCCGCGACTGCGCGGTGCCTGCGCCCACATCCGCCAGCCCCGACGAGATCGTGCGGGCCTTCTACGGCTACCTGCTGCCGATCAGCGCGGGCGACCAGGCCCCAGGGCTGGATGAGAGCGCGCGGCTGCTGCTGACCGCCGAGCTGCGCGCCCAGCTGGAGGGCATCGCCCTGCCCGCCGCCATCGGCGCGGACGAGGCCGGGGTGGGCTTCAGCGTCAGCCAGCCGCCCTGCAGCACCCATGGGGAAGCAAGCACCGCACTGCTGGGCACGCTGACCCTGCTGAGCGGCGTCGAGCTGCACACCGAGTTCACGCTGCTGCGGCAGGATGAGCGCTGGGCGATCGCCGCCATGCAGAGCAGGCTGGCCGTCAGCAGCCCATCCGAGGCCCAGCGCCGCATGGCCCAGCTGCCCCAGCTGCGCCCGCGCGAGGAGTATCTGCCAGACGAGCTGGCCAGCACCCACGCGGCCATGATCCGGCTGTGCGCCGCCCGTGGCGATATGACCGCCGTGCTCAGCCTGGCCGACTTCTACGGCCAGCGCGAGGCCGCCGAGTGGCGCGACCGCCTAGAGCTGGAGGTGGGGCTGCCGACCGCGCAGCCGCTCAGCTATGCGGCGGCCTACCACCCCTGGGTGCGGCAGACCGAGCCAGCCACCCCCGAGCTTGCGCCGCTGCGCGCCACCCCGCCCGACGGCGCGGTCTGCGGCATGATCGCCGCCCGCGAGCGCGAGCGCGGCGTGTGGGTGGCCCCGGCGGGCATCGCGCTGCGCGGCGCGGTGGGCCTGGGGCCAGCGCTCAGCGAGGCCGAGGCCGGAAGCCTGTTCGACATGCCGACCCAGATCAACGTGCTGCGCCAGCAGCCGGGGCGGTTTGTGGCACTGAGCGCCCACACGCTCAGCGCCGAGCGGATCTACTGGCAGCTGGGCGTGCGGCGGCTGCTCATTCTGCTGCGCAAGGCGGCCCTGCGGCGCGGCCAGCAGTACGTGTTCGAGAGCAACAACCAGCGGTTTCGCCAGCAGGTGCAGGGCAGCTTCGAGCGCATGCTGGCGCGCATCGCCCAGCAGGGCGCGCTGGCCGCCTACCAGGTGCTCGCCGACAGCAGCATCAACACGCCCAACGATTATGACAATGGCCGCTTTATCATTGCCCTGAAGGTCGCGCCGGTCAGCCCGGTCGAGTTCATCACCGTCACCCTGCTGCGCTCAAGCGAGGGCCTGCTGGCCGTAGAGGAGAACTAGCCATGCCGAACCCAGCCCTAGAGGCAACCTCGCCGCCGTTCACCACCTTCCGCTTCGAGGTGGTGATCACCGCACCAGGAAGCGGAAGCCCGCTCTGCAGCGCGGCATTTTCCGAGTGCGCTGGCCTAGAGATGAACATGGAGCCAAAGCAGATCACCGAGGGCGGCAATAACATCCAGCAGCAGCACCGCATCGGCCCGGTTAAGTATGGCACGCTTACACTCAAGCGCGGCATGACCGCCAACTTCGACCTGTGGCGCTGGTTCACCGCCGCCAGCCAGCCTGGCCGAGGCAGCGCCGACTGCGTGGTGACGATGTGGGACGCCCAGGGCGCGCCGCAGGTGAGCTTTGTGCTGAGCCAGTGCCTGCCCACCAGCCTGCACGGCCCCTCGCTCAACGCTAAAAATGGCGAGATCGCCGTCGAGGAGCTGCGCATGATCTACACCTCGATGGAGGTGCGGCCCGCTGGCGGCGACACGATTGGCTTCTCATTTGGCGGGGGCGCGGGCTTTGGCATCAGCGCGGGCTTCTCGGCGGGCGTCAGCGTGGGGGCCAGCGTCAGCGGTGGCGTGAGCCTGAGCGGCGGGGTCTCGGCCAGCGCCAGCCTCGATCTGCTGTAAGGAGCATGCGCTATGGGGCTTGTCAAAGCAAAACTCACACCGATGAGCGCCGCCCAGCCACCGCAGCCGCGCGACGCCGATGCGATCGAGGCCCAGTTCAACCCGTCCACGCTCTCGCTCTCGTACAACGCCTCGGGCAGCGCAGGCACGCAGAACGGGGCCAGCGCCGACCCGGCGCAGAACCAGCAGGTGCAGCGCACCACACTGACCTCAAGCCTGCGCTTCGACCTCGTGTTCGACACCACCGAGAGCGGCGAGGATGTGCGCAACACCACCATGAAGATCGCGGCGCTGCTGCGGCCATCGAGCGAGCAGTCGCCGATCGTGCGCTTCAGCTGGGGCACCTTTCTGTTCAACGGCACGCTCACCAGCCTCAGCGAGACGATTGATTATTTTTCCGACCAGGGCGTGCCGCTGCGGTCGTCGGTGCAGCTGGCCATGGCGGGCACCGAGCTGAGCGGCAACACCGCCGCCGGGTCCGGCTTTGCCGCAGGCGTGGGCTTCTCGGCGGGCGTCAGCGCGGGCTTCTCGGCAGGTGCCAGCGCGGGCTTCTCGGCGGGCATCAGCGCCGGGGCCTCGGCGGGCGTCAGCGCGGGCTTCTCGGCGGGCGTCGGCACCACGCCGCTCACGCTGGCCCAGGCGGGCGATAGCATCCAGGGCATCGCCGCGCGGGCCGGGGCCGACTGGAAGGCCGTGGCCAGCGCCAACGGGATCGATAACCCGCGCCAGGTAGCGGCGGGCACCGTTCTGGATGTGAACGCGCGCGCATCCGCCAAGATCAGCAGCGAATAGCGAGGGCTTATGTCAGTCGTGATCAACGATGTCGAGGTTCTGCCCAACGACGAGCAGAAGCAGCCCAGCCAGCCGCAGGCCCCCAAGCCCAGCCAGCCGCAGTCGGCCAGGGATGTGCTGCGGATCATCCGACGGCAGCACGAGCGCCGCGAGCGCCTGCACGCCGACTAGGAGCGCCAGCCGATGACTCAGACCACCGCCTACAGCGCGCTGCCGCACATCGCGATCGCGGGCAGCGAGGATCGCGATCTGGCCGCCAACATCATCGCGATGATCGTCGAGGAAACTAGCGATGGCCTGTACCGCTGCGAGATCACGCTCAGCAACTTCGGCCCCAATCGCAGCCGCATGGACTACCTGTACCTCGACCGCCAGAAGCTCGACTTCGGCACAGCGCTGGCTATCTCGTTCGGCCCGCCGCGCGCCGATGTCAAGATCTTCGAGGGGCGGATCAGCGCGCTGGAGGCCAGCTATAGCCTCGGCGGCACCTCCACGCTCACCGTGCTGGCCGAGGACCGCCTGCAGGATCTGCGCATGACCCGCCGGACGCGCAGCTTCGAGCAGATGAGCGACAGCGACATCCTGCGGCGGATCGCGGGCGAGCACAGCCTCACCCCACAGATCCAGCTGGATGGGCCGACCCACGCCGTGGTGGCCCAGGTCAACCAGAGCGACCTGGCCTTCATCCGCGACCGCGCGCGGGCCTGCGACACCGAGGTGTGGGTCGAGGGCAGCACGCTGCACGCGGCCCGGCGCAGCGACCGCGCGGCGGGGAATGTGCGGCTGGCCTACGGCGTCGGCCTGATCGAGTTCACGGTGCGCGCCGACCTGGCCCACCAGCGCAGCGAGGTGGGGGTGAGCGGCTGGGATGTGGCGGGCAAGACCGCGATCAGCGAGGTGGCGGCCCGCAGCGAGATCAGCAGCGAGCTGGGCGGCGACACCGGCGGCAGCCAGATCCTTGAGCAGGCCTTCGCGCCGCGCCGCGAGCGGGTGGTGCACACCGTGCCGCTCACCAGCAGCGAGGCGCGGGCCATCGCCCAGGTGCGCTACCGCGAGCGGGCCAGGCGTTTCGTGTGCGGCCACGGCTTCGCCGAGGGCGACCCCCGCATCCGCGTGGGCTGCACGGCGGAGCTCAGCGGCCTAGGGGCCATGTTCGATGGCCGCTACTACGTGGTGCGCGCCTGCCACAGCTTCGACCTCGACCAAGGCTTCAAGACCGAGTTTGATGTCGAGCGCGCCGGGATCGGATCGTAGCCCGCGCCCGAGCAGCAAGCGACATCCGGAAAGGCAGACCAGTGATCGACACCTTCGCCCAGCTTGAGCGGGCCGCCACCGGCCCAGGCGGACTCTTCTACGGCGTCTACACCGCGCTCGTGACCGATCTGAACGATCCCGACGGCCAGGGCCGCGTGCGCGTGCGCCTGCCGTGGTCGCCCGACCCCGACGGCGGCAGCTACGAGGCCTGGGCGCGGCTGGCCACCATGATGGCGGGCAACAACCGCGGCAGCTGGTTCATCCCCGACATCGACGACGAGGTACTGGTGGCCTTCGAGGCGGGCAACCCGCGCCGCCCCTATGTGGTGGGAGCGCTCTGGAACGGCAGCGACGCGCCGCCCGCCAGCATGGATGGCGCGTCGCGCAACACCACCAAGCGCATCCGCTCGCGCAACGGCGTGGTGGTGACGATGGACGACAGCGACGGCCAGGAGCAGCTGGTGCTGGAGACGCCCGGCGGGCAGAAGGTGACGCTGCGCGACGGCCCCGGCAGCGTCGAGATCGTCGACAGCAACGGCAACTCGGTCAAGCTCGACAGCGCGGGCATCACCATCACCGCAGCGGCCAAGGTCACGGTCAACGCCGCCACCGTGGCGGTGAGCGCGGGCATGGTCACCGTCGACGCGGGCATGTCGCGGTTCAGCGGGGTGGTGCAGTGCGACACCCTGATCGCCAGCACGGTGGTGGGCGCGAGCTACACGCCGGGCGCGGGCAATATCTGGTAGAGGTACGCATGAGCGCAATCGAGTGGCGCGCACCAGCGCCGATCTGGAATCGAGACCTGATCTCTAGCCCCGCCGCGCTGCGGCCCCGGCTGGTGGCGTGCAGCGGCGACAGCTTCCTGGACAGCTTTCTTGAGCTGATGCAGGGAAAGACGCCGGGCAAGACGCCCCGCGCCATGGCCGAGGCGCTGCTGCCGCTGGCGGGCACACAGAAGCTGTTTCAGCCAGCCCATGGCCGCTACTACCTGCTGGTCGGCTCGCTGGTGTGTCGGCAGGTGGGCCTGCCCGACCGCGCCGTGGCCAGCGCCGCAGGCGAGCGGGTGAGCTTCGTGATCCGGCGGCTGCAGCGCAGCGCCCAGGGCACGCTCACCGGCGGCGAGGAGGCCTGGGTCGACGACGGCCCGCAGCGCGGCTGGCACCTGGTCGATAGCCCCGCCCAGCCCTACCAGGGCGAGGAGCGCCTGCCCATGCACCCAGTGGAGGCATGCGCATCCTACGCCAAGGGCGAGAACCCGTTCGCCTGCGCCTTCGGGCTGGCCGATTGTGGCCGCAGGTCGGTCTACTACGGCTATGTGCCGGTGGGCAACCGTGGCAAGTACGCCGAGCGCATCCCGATCAACAGCGGGGCCGACCCGGCAGCGCAGTTCCGCGCCTTTGTCGACTCGGTGGTGGCCTCGGGCGAGCCCGGCCACGACCCGCGCATGGATGAGGTCGACAGCCGCGTGATCTCGCCCTGGCTGAGCATGTACGCCGACCCGGTGAGCCTGGCCGACCACTCGCCCGCGCCGCCCGACGGCAGCGCGCCGCTTGAGCCGTTCTCGCTGTACTTGCTGCTCGACATGGCCGATGTGCTGCGGCGCAATCTGCCCAGCCTCTATACCGCGCTCGGCACCGATGGCGGCGGCATCGCCAGCGGCAGCCAGCGCCGCGCGCTGTTTGATCGGCTGCGCACGATCACCACCGTGGAGAAAAGTGCGCCGAGCAAGAACCTAACCGACATCCTCGATCAGCTGCGCGATAACGGGCTGCTGGCGCTGGTACAGGATGGGGCCGACGAGAGCAGCGTGAGCGACGCGACCTACCAGGACTACGCCAGCCGGTACATGCTGAAAGGTGCCAGCAACACATCCAAGGGCTTCCTGCTGCCGAATGGCCAGCTGCACCAGCTCTTCTCCGCCGCGCTGGCCGAGGAGAAGGCCGAGCGCGGCGAGAGCTGGCTGCCGCCGCCGACCGAAGAGCGGCTAGGCCTGCTGCGCGACCAGGTGGTGCCGGTAGACACCGGCCCCGAGCCGAGCTACGTGCTGCGCATGATCTACGACCACGCGCCATGCTGCCCGGTGGTCAGCGCGCCCAGCGGCCCGGTCAGCCTCGCGCCCTTCTACGACCCCGACGCCCCGGCGCGGCACATCCGGATCGAAGCCCCCAGCATCAAGCCGCGCGACCTGCGCAAGTACAAGCGCGGGGTGGGCATCGCCATGTCGCCCGAGCTGCGCGATGTGATGAACCGCGTGCACAAGGGCATGCTCGACGACGAGGGGCTGGCCAGCGGGGCTGGCTGGCAGCTGGGCATGATCTGCTCGTTCTCGCTGCAGATCATCTTCCTGGTCGCCATCATCGTGATGTTCATCTTCCTGATCGCCTTCAACCTGATCTTCTGGTGGCTGCCCTTCTTGAAAATCTGCTTTCCGATCCCAGTCAAAGGGAAATGAGGGACGCTATGGACCATGCAGATCTCTATGGGCGCGGGATCGGCTTCCCGCCACGGATCGCGCCGGATGGCCAGCTGGTCTGGTCGACGGGCGAGCTGAACGTGCGCGAGTCGATCGCGATCATCCTGCGCACCCGGCCTGGCGAGCGCCTGCTGCGGCCCGACTTTGGCTGCGGGCTTGACCGCTACCTCTACGAGCCGAACAACGTCGCGACCCTGCGGCTCATCCAGGAGGAGATCAAGCAGGCGATCACCCGCTGGGAGCCGCGCGTCAGCCTCGACGACATCCGCGTGGCCACCAGCGCCGAGGATGAGCGCGCCGTAGAGATAACGATTGTGTACACGCTGATCGCCACCCAGCGCCGCGAGCGGATGGGGCTGACGCTGGCGCTACAGGTATAGGGGGGCGCAATGCCACTACAGGTGCCACAGCTAGATGACCGCAGCTTCGAGCAGCTTGTCGCCGAGGCGCGCGCCCGCATCCCGGTGCACACGCCCGAGTGGACCAACTTCAACGAGAGCGACCCGGGCATCACCATCGTCGAGCTATTCGCGTTCATGACCGAGAACCTGCTCTACCGCAGCAACCGCATCCCCGAGCTGAACCACAAGAAGTTCCTCACCCTGCTGGGGATCGGGCTGCGGGCCGCCGCGCCGGGGCAGGGCCTGATCGCGGTGCGCAACGAGCGCGGCCCGCTGGCGGCGCTGCCGCTGGATGTGGGGCTAGAGGTGCGGGCGGGCCGCGTGCCGTTTCGCACCCGCACGGCGGTGTGCGTGCTGCCCGTGGAGGCGCGCTGCTTCTACAAGCGCCCGCACGCGCCTAGCGACGACGAGAAAGCCCGCTACCAGCTGCTCTACGAGCCGTTCCTGGGCGAGTCGGGCCAGCCCGCCGACTATAGCGACCTCACGTTCTACCGCACCACGCCGCTCGATCAGCCCGAGATCGGCAAGCCGCTGCCCGCCGTCGAGCTGGCCGACAGCCTGGCGGGCACCATCGACCGCTCGCTGTGGGTGGCGCTGCTCGCGCCCGAGGGGCGGCTGGGCACCGAGGTGCAGGCCGCGCTGGCCGGACAGATCCTCACGCTGGGCATCGCGCCCGACCCCAGCGGCGCGGCCCGCGAGCTGCGGCCCTTCAGCTACGCGCCCAAGGCCATACCCGACCCTGGGCTGGTGTTCGAGCTGCTGGTGCCCGACGCCGCTGCGGCCAGCGAGTACGTGCCCGCCAGCTACCGCAGGCTTGATGTGGTGTATGCCGAGAACGTGCTGGATGCGCCCGGCGTGGTGCAGCTGCAGCTGCCCGGCTACGCCGAGATCGCCCGCTACAGCCCGCAGAACCTGAACTTCGACCCGGTGGAGGAGGGCACCGGCGACTACCCGCCCCTGATCGAGGATGCCAGCGTCGCTGCGCGGGTGGCCGCCTGGCTGCGCGTGCGCCTGCCCGACGTGGCGGCCAGCGAGGCGGCGGCCACATCGGCCCAGCAGGCCCGCATCACCTGGGTGGGCACCAACGCCGCGCGGGTCATCCAGGCACTGCCGGTGGTGAACGAGCGACTTGGCGTGGGCACCGGCACGCCCGATCAGAGCTTCCGCCTGGCCAACATACCGCTGGTGGTGAAGCCCCAGGACACGGCCAGCAGTGCGCCGCCCGAGGCCAGCCTGGTGGTCGAGATCCAGGGCCAGGATGGCGCGTGGCGCACATGGGCCCAGATCGACGACCTATTTGCGGCGGGCCGCGAGGACGCGGTGTACATGGTCGACCCCGAGTCGGGGATCATCCGCTTCGGCGATGGCCTGCGCGGCCTGCGCCCGCCGCTGGGGGCGGGCATCCGCGCCAGCTACGAGTACGGCGGCGGGCCGGAGGGCAACGTGGCGATCGGGGCGATCAGCAAAAGCCCCGGCATCCCGGCGGGCTTCGCGATCGGCAACCCGCTGGCCACATGGGGTGCCGACTCGGGCGAGAGCGTGGCCGAGGGCGAGCGCAGCATCCCGCGCTACCTGCGCCACCGCGACCGGCTGGTCACCGCCGAGGACTTCCGCGATGTGGTGCGCCGCACGCCGGGCGTGGATGTGGGCCGCGTCGAGGTGCTGCCGCTGTTCAACCCCAACGCGTTCACGCCCGACACGCCGCAGCAGTTCCCCGGCACCGTCACGGTGCTGGCCATCCCCTGCTACGACCAGGGCCAGCCCAGCGCGCCGCGCGCCGACAAGCTGTTTCTCGATGCGATCTGCCGCTGGATCGACCCGCGCCGCCTGATCACCACCGAGATCTACGTGCGCGGGCCAGCCTACATCCCGATCTGGGTCACGGTGGGCGTGCAGTTTGCCGCAGGCCGCATGCGCGAGCTGGTGCGCCGGGATATCCAGCAGGCCCTGCGCGACTTCCTCTCGCCGCTGGTGGGCGGACCGCCGGTGGAGGATGCCCCGCCGGTGTGCGGGCACGCCGACGCTGGCCCCTGCGCCCAGCGCGGTGCTGGCTGGCCGCTGGGGCTGGAGGTGCGCCAGCAGGATCTGGAGGCCACGATGACACGCGTGCCCGGTGTGCGCTATGTGACCGGGGTGCGGATGGCGGCCCAGCCGCCCGGCGGCCCGCTGGCCAACGACGTGCAGCGCGTGGCGATCGCCGGGCTGCAGCTGCCCTACATGGTGGCGCTGAGCGTCACCGAGGGCGCGCCCGAAGACCCCGCCAGCCTGCTGGGCCTGCGCCCCGCGCCGACCGGCAAGATCTTTCCTGTGCCCGTGCTGCCGCGCAAGTGCTAGGCGCGCAGACTCACACGATAGAGGACGCGAGTGGACATCAACCAGACACAGTTTCACCTGATAGCTGGCCAGGGCGACTGGGGCCGCTGCCGCATCGCGGGCGACGCCGCCACGCTCGGCGAGCGCTGGGCGCAGCAAAGCGAGGCCAGCGACCCGGCCAGCCGCCCGCCCCCGCCGCCGCTGGCCTGGGATGCGACGCGGCGGGCGGTGCGGCTGGCCTCGCGCGTCAGCCACTTCCGCGCGCCACGGGCCAGCTCGCCCCTGCCCCCCGAGGCGCGGCGCGGCGCGGCCCGCGACCGCTACGGCCACTGGTACTGGATCGACCCCGCGCGCCAGGGCATCCGCTTTCTGCCAGCGGGGGCGGTCGAGTCGCGGGCGTTCTGGAGCCAGCCGCAGGCCGAGGCGGCCCGCTGCGTGGTGGGTGCCGATTTCGCCAGCTGTACCCCGGCCAGCCCTGTGCCGCGCCTGCTCTCCGGCCTGGCGGTGACTGCCCGCCACTATCTGGTGGTGGGCGACCTAGCCCAGCGCGGCCTGCTGCTCTTCGACCTGCACGGGGGCGGCGAGCCGCTGCTGCTGCGCTGGCCTGCCGACCAGCCCTTCGCCCCCTGGGATATCGCGGCCACCCCCGACAGCAGCCTGCTCATCCTCGACCGCGAGCACCAGCAGATCTGGCGGCTCGATCCGAACTTTCGGGTCGTGGCCGACCTGATCGATGGCGGCGAGGCCCTGTTCCAGCCCGCCGACCCGGCGCTGCCGCGCAGCGAGCAGCCAGACCAGGCCTTCCCTAGGCCCACCCAGGTCGATGCGCTTATCCCAGGGGTGGCGATGGATCTGATCAGCATCGAGCCAGGGCCGGGCGGCAGCGTGCTGCTGCTCGATAGCCACCCATCGCGCAGCTTCTCGCAGATCTACGTGCTGCAGCAGGGTGCGCTGGCGGCGGTGCTCTCGCTTGAGGATGCGGTGGAGGTGGCCGACGACAGCCCCGGAGGTGATGGCAGCCGTGCCTTCTCGGTGCGCGGCCACGACATGGCCTACCTGCCGCCCAGCGCGGGCTGTGGCTGCGGCTGCGGCCAGTGTGAGGCCGAGGGCGACATGGCCTACCCGCTGTACGTGGCCGAGCAGAGCGGCAACCAGGTGTTCGCCTTTGCGCTCGACCAGAAGGACTGGGACACCGCCGCGCCGCCCACCGAAGTGCCGCCCGCCAGCGGCGAGTATCTGCCGCTGCGGCGCTGGGGCGCGAAGGCCCTGGTGGCGGCGGGCGATCTGGTGTTCTACGACTTCCGCGACCGCTGGGTGCCGCTGGCCCCGTTCGTCGAGTGCCACTACGAGCAGCGCGCGGTGATCGAGACCGCGCTCCCGCCAGCCGACATCCCCGGCGCTCCGTTTGATAGCGCCACCATTGGCTGCGTGTGGCACCGGCTCACCCTCGACGCCCAGATCCCCGCCGGGACGGCGGTGCGCATCGAGGCGCGGGCCGCCGACGACCTGGCCCTGCTGGAGCAGATGCTCTGGCTGCCCCAGCCCACGCCCTACCTGCGCGGCGATGGGGCCGAGCTGCCCTTCTACGCGCCATGGGATGACCTGCGCGGGGCCGCCGCCGAGGAGCGCGACCAGGCCGGCACATGGGAGCTGCTGTTTCAGGAGCTGCGCGGGCGCTACATCCAGCTGCGGCTCACCATCCTGGGCAGCGGCAGAGCCACGCCGACCCTGCGGGCGCTGCGGGCCTGGTTCCCGCGCTTCTCCTACGCCGAGCGCTACCTGCCCGCCATCTACCGCGAAGAGCCAAGCTCGGCGTCATTCATGGAGCGATTCCTGGCCAACTTTGAAGGCTTCTACACCGCCCTGGAGGAGAAGATCGAGCACAGCGCCGCCCTGCTCGACCCGCGCAGCGCCCCGCCCGAGACGCTCAGCTGGCTCGGGTCGTGGCTGGGCATCAGCTTCGACCCGCTGTGGAGCGAGCAGCAGAACGAGCAGCGCCAGCGCTTCTTCATACGCCACGCCGAGCGCTTCTACCGCACACGCGGCACCGTGGCCGGGCTGCTCAGCGCGGTGCGGCTCTACCTAGGCTGCGCGGTCGACGAGCGGATCTTTGACGAAGCTGGGGCCGAGGGCGTGCGCGTGCGGGTGATCGAGCGCTTCCGCACGCGCGGGGTGGGCGGCCTGGCCTACGGCGACCCGACCGAGGGCGGCGACCCGACCCTGGTGCCGCTGACGCCCGCGCATGTGGCGGCCAGCGCCCACCGCTTCACCCTGCTGGTGCCCCACGACCTGCCCGCCCAAGATCTGGCCATGGTCGAGCGGATCGTGGCGCTGGAGCAGCCCGCCCACACCATGGTAGAGCTGAAGCGCTACTGGGATCTGTTCCGCGTCGGCGAGGCGCGGCTGGGGGTCGACACCGCGCTGGGCGAGAGCGGCAGCTTTGTCGCCACGCTGCTCGGCGCGGGCTATCTGGCCGAGACCTACCTTGAGGCTTCGTACCCGTTTGACCTAGAAGATCGCATGATCAGCGACCGCGACATGCTCGGCGAGCTACCGGCGCTATGAGGAGAAGGCGATGTGCGCGTGCAATAACTGTTCAGGATCGGTCAGCATCGGCCAGGCGGCGGAGAGCATCGCGGCGACCCAGGGCGTCACCCAGCGCTGCGTCTCGCTGGCGTCTGGCGCGCTCAGCCCCGACCAGCGCGTCAGCTACGAGTTCGGCATGGTGCTGGGGGTGGATGACTTCCGGCAGGAGCAGCTCTACTTCCTTGAGAAGGAGTATCAGCACAACCGTGGCCTACATGGCTTTGGGACAGTCTACGGGCTGCGGGTGCTGGTGGCACCGCCCCAGGGCAGCCAGGAAGACCTGCAGATCACGGTCGAGCCTGGCATGGCGATCGACCAGTATGGCCGCGCGATCGTGGTGCGCAGCAGCCAGTGCGCCCGGCTGGGCGCGTGGCTGGCCAAGCAGGTGCAGGCCGACCCAGGGCTGATCGAGCGGCAGCGGGCGGGCATATCGGGCGATCTCTCGCTGTATGTGGTGCTGCGCTACGCCGAGTGCGCCGACGCGCTGGTGCCCATCCCCGGCCAGCCCTGCGACAGCGCCGCCGATAGTATGGCCCCCTCGCGCATCCGCGACTCGTTCGCGATCGAGCTGCGTTGGGAGCCGCCCGCCATGCCCGCATGGGATGCCGTGCGCCGCTTCGGGGCGCTCACCGGCCTGATCCGCGCGGTGCCCGGCCTGCCGCCGATCTACTCCGACGAGGCCCTGCTGGCCGACCTGGTGCGGCTGCTGGACGACCCCGAGGCCTTCGCCAGCGCGCTCGACACCATGCTGGCCGGGTCGCTCTCCGACGCGCCGCGCGAGCTGTTCCGGCTGCCTGCCGAGGATGCCAGCGCCGCGCTTGACCGGCTCTACACCATCTGGGCCAGCGAGGTGCGCCCGCGCCAAGGGCTGCCGCCCGAGCTGAGCGCCCCCGAGCCGCCCGCCGAGGCCGGGGTGCTGCTAGCCAAGATCGACTTCCTGCCCGAGGAGCCGTTCGACCCGCAGCAGCCCGCCATCGCCTACCCGCTGGATGCCAGCGGAGCGCCCGCCCAGCCCAGCGCCGAGGGCAGGCCCTTCCTGCTCCACACCCAGCTCATCCAGGAGCTGCGCACGCCCGGCGCGGCCACCGAGAAGCGCCCGTTCGCCACGCTGGCCGCGCGCGATGGCTCGACGCTGCGGGTGTGGCTGCACTACCCCGAGATCGTCGACCTTCCGGCGGCCAGCGCGCTGGAGCTGACCGTCGAGGGCGGGCCGGTGTCCCTCCGCGAGATCGTGCCGGTCGGGCCGAACATCTTCGACCTGCTAATCGAGCCAGCCGAGGTGAGCGAGTCGCCCCAGGGGCCGCCGCTGCGGCCTGGCGCGCTGGTGGCGCTCGGCTTTGTGCTGGCCGAGGTGGCCGCGCTCGGCCTGCCGCTGATCGAGACGATCGACACCCAGGCGGTCGACTACCTTGGCCGCGCGGGCGGGCTGATCACCGCCTACACCGTGGTGAGCGACACCGCCGCCATCAGCACGCCCGCCCAGGAGTTCGCCACGGTGCAGAGCGTGCTGATCGATGGCGCGCTGCGGTTCCGGGTGTGGTTCCACACTCCTGCGCCGATCATTCTGCCGAACACCATCACCGTGCAGCGCGGGGTGGGCGACAGCGCCACCCAGCACCGCTTTAGCGTGGTGCCCACCACCACCCGCAGCGGCATGCAGTTCTTCTGGGTTCTCGCGCCGCCCACAAACCTACGCCTGAACGCGGGCGACGTGCTGACCTTCCAGTTCGATACCTACGACATCCACCTGGGCGACGGCCGCGTGCTGGCCGACCAGATCGCCGAGTATAACCTCAGCTACCTTGGCCACGATGGGATCGGCAGCATCCGCGCCTACCACATCGTGTCGCCGCCCATCCAGCCCGGCCTCTCCGAGGAAGAGGTCAGCAGGCTTATCCAGGATGCGCTCAGCAGGCTGCCCCAGGCCAGCCAAAAGCCAGCGCTGCCGCTCGCCACGATCTCGCAGGTGAGCGCCAACGCCGATTACTTTGTGCTTGAGCTATGGTTCCACCCCAGCCCCGACCCCGAGTCGAACAAGGTGGCGATCGACCCCAGCTTCAGCACCGAGCAGTTCCGCATACTTGCAGAATTCAGCGAGATCGGCGAGATGGGTGACGTCACGCAGCAGATCGGCGTTGAGCCAGGGCAGCCGAATGTCTTCCATCTGTTTATCAACCAGAATAGCTGGAGAGATATCAGCAGAGGATCGCGCTGGCTGCGCTTCATTTTCTTCAGCGAGCAGATCATGGTCAACGTCGGCGACGAGCAGACCTCGCTCAGCAAGCTCGGCGAGCAGCTGCCCTTCACCTTCGCGGGCAGCTACGGCAGGGCGGGTGAAGATCAGCGCGTGGTCATCTACTACCGTCTGCCCGATCAGGAGGCCAACAATGACCGCTAGCCAGATTCTCGGCAGCACCTATGAGGAAGGACTGAAGGCCCCGCACTACACCAACCGCCGCCTGCTCACCGCCGAGGATCTGCACGCCGATCAGCAGGCCGCGCTGGCGCGGCTGGCCCTGCTGGGCCAGGCGGTGGGCTACGGCGTGGTGCACGGGCTGGGGGTCGAGCTGCTGGGTGGAGCCACGCTGCGGGTCGCCGCCGGGCTGGGGTTCACCAAGGGCGGCCAGCCGGTGCGGCTGCCGCAGGCCACCCAGCTGACCTTCACCACGCCCAGCAGCGCTGGCGCGGCGGCCATCGACGGCGGGCGCTTCCAAGACTGCGCCGTCGCGCTGGGCGGTGGGGCGGCGGGCACGCCGGTGCAGGGCGCATACCTGCTGGTGGCCGCGCCGATCTCGCGGCTGGAGGGCAGCGCGCCGCTCAAAGCCGCTGCGGGCAGCGCCGCCGCACCCGCGTGCGCCGCCCAGTGGGAGGTGGAGGGCCTGCAGTTCCGCGCCATCCGGCTGGATGGCTTCGACGCACAGCAGGGTGTGAATGACACCAACCGCCGCAACCGCCTGGCCCACTGGTGCCTCGGCAGCCTCACCTTCCAGCAGATCGAGAGCGCCTACCTCGCCGAGCCGCAGGAGTACGGCCTGCTGGCCCAGCTCGGCGGGCAGGATGTGTCGGGCTGCGACCTGCCGCTCGCCGTGTTCTACTGGACAGGCGGCAGCATCCGCGACCTCGACCTGTGGAGCGTGCGCCGCAGGCTGGTGCAGTCGGGCGCGCTCAGCATGTACGCCCCGCTGCTCGGCGACAGGCGCACCGCCGAGGGCCAGGCCCGCCTCGCCCAGTTCCAGAGCCACCTGCAGGCGGTGATCGCCGACAGCGTGAACGGCACGGTCAGTGCGGCCAGCGTGTTCCCCATGCTGCCGCCAGCCGGGCTGGTCCAGCTGCAGATCCCATACGGCACCCTCTACCAGGTGGCCTACCGCCTCGCGCAGCGGCTGATCTGGCAGCTGAGCGGCGTAGTGAATGCGATGTTCCCGTTTTTCTCGACCCAGATCCCCTGGAACGAGCATATGATCAGCCAGTGCGCGCAGCTGGCGAGCGAGCACACCAACCAGAGCGGGCTAAGCCACTACAGCTTCTTCGGGCGCGAAAATATCTTCTACACCCTGGTCGACCCCGACACGATCGACGACAAGCTGCGTGCGTCGTGGTACCACAATGCCTTTTCGTCTAGCGCGCCGATCGATCTGTATGTGGCCTATACCGACGTCGCCCAGCTGCTCGCGCCCGAGATCCTCTACGGCGTCGGCATCGTCACCGCCGATCTTAGCCGGTTTGGCATCAGCGCCGCGCTCATCCAAAGCCTGGCCACGCCCATCCTGCTGCAGGAGATCGCCGAGCTGCGCAGGGTGCCGGTCGAAAGCGTGAATCTCACACCGATTCAGCCGATAACCCTGTTTGTCAAGCGTGATCTGATCAGCCAGATAAGCGGTGAGCAATGAGCCAGGCCGACCCCAGCCTGACGATCCAGCGGCTGCGGCTGCGCGCCCGCCCCGGCCAGCAGATCGCCCAGCAGATGCGCGTGGAGCACCTGCTGGGCAGCGCCGATCTGCTGCCCGCCGGTCTGCCCAGCGGCCTCGTGCTGATCATCGATACGCTGCGCATCCGGCTCGACCTGAGCGCGCTGGTGATGCCCCACGCGCAGGTCGAGGCCTTCCGCCAGCATATCGCCCGCTGCTACCACGCCGCCGCACGGCCCGCCGCTGGTGGCCTGGCCCCGGCCCAGCCATACGTGGCCTTCGCCGACCACGCCGAGCTGCTGGCCACCCTCGCGCGCGACATGGCCGATGGATCGGCGGCGCAGCGCTGGTACTGGCGGGCGATCCTTGGGCCGGGCACTACGCGGCCCGGCCAGGCTATGGCCCAGCTGTGGCGGCAGCACGCCTATGCGCTGCCCGCTGCCATGGCCCAGCTTGGCAGCACCGCCACGCGCGCGGTCGCCATGCTGCCCCGCGAGGAGGTCGCCACAGTGGCTGCCGCGCTTAATGCGGCCTACCGCCTAACTTTCAACGATACACCGCCGAGCGATGCCCCAAGCACGCCTGCGCCCTGGCGGCAGTGGCTGGCTCCGCCCGCGCCCGCCCAGCTCGCGCCCGCCGCCGAGCGGCTGCTCGGCACCGCGCTGGCGCTCTGGCACGCGCCGCAGCTGGCCCGCAGCCAGGGCTTCGCAGCCCAGGCCGCCGCGTGGCAGGCCGCGCAGGTGGGGGTAGGCAGGCCAGGGCAGACGCATCTGCCCAGCGCGGCTCGCCCGCCGGAGCTGAAGCAAAAGCCGCGACCGCCTGCGGCCCAGGCCGCGCCGCCCGCAGCAGGGGCCATGCCGACCATGGCCGCAGAAGCTGCGCCGCCCCACGCCTACGAGGGCGTGGCCACGCGGCTGGGCGGCGTGCTCTACCTGATCAACCTGCTGGGCGAGCTTGGCTGGCCCAGCTATGCGCCCGATCCATGCGGCCCCGCGACCATCGGCGGCTGGCGGCTGCTGGCCATGCTCGCGCGGGCCATGCTGCCCGCCGCACCCGCCGCCGATCCGCTCTGGGATGCGCTGGAGCAGCTCGCCCCGCCGCCCGAGGGCGGCCACCCGCCCGCCGACGCCGCGCAGGAGGCCTGGCTGCAGGCCCAACTGCGGCTGGTGGGCGATCTGCTGGCGGCGCGTCTGGATGAGCAAGATCAAGAGCGGGCATACGCCCACCTGCGCGTGCCGGGCAGGCTGGTAGCAGGGCCGACCCACGTCGACATGTTCATGGCCCTCGACAGCATCGACATCGCCGCGCGCCGCGTCGGGCTCGACCGCGACCCCGGCTGGGTCGCCGAGCTGGGGCGGCTGGTGCGCTTCCACTATGACTGAAAGTTGGCTGCCATGAGCGAACGGTTTAGCGAAGCTCGCGAGATCCTGATCGAGCCAGCCGCGCCCAGTGGGCCAGATGGCCATTTCCGCCTGTGGATGTACCGCGCGATCAGCCGCATGCTCGCCAATCTGCGCGCCATCGACGACGCAAACGCCTTGGAGAGCTTCCCTTTTCTGGCGCAGTACGAGTCAGCGCTGGCCAGCATCATGCCGCCCGCGCTCGGCCCCGAGGATGGCGACCTGTGGTGGCAGCAGCAGATCGCAGCCTACGAGCAGGGCGAGCGGTGCCAGCTGCCGCTGCGCAACCTCGCCGAGGCGCTCAGTCTGGATGATGAGGAGCGCCTGCTGCTGCTAGCTGTCGGACTGATCGAGGAGGACGTGCGATTCGGCTCGCTGTTCACTGCGCTCCAGCCGACCAGCCACATCCGGCGGCCATCGATAGGCATGCTTGGCTGGCTGCTGGCCACACCTGGCGCTCTCGCCCGCGACCTATGGCCAGCCAGCCGCACGCTGATCGACCACGGACTGCTGAGCGTGGCCAACCGCGACAGCCCGCGCGCCGAGTGGGCGCTGCAGGTGCCGCTGCCGCTCTGGGATGCGCTGCGCGGCCAGCCGGGCAGCCAGGCCGCCGTAGGCGTCGCCAGCCACCCTGCCAGCCAGTTCCCCGACCTGGCCGACATGGTGCTGCCCCCGGCCCTCCACCAGCAGGTCTTCCGCCTGCCCGCGCTGCTGGCCCAGGGGCAGGTGGGCGCGCTGGCCCTGCGCGGCATGCGCGGCAGCGGGCGGCGCACCCTGGCCGGGTCGGTGGCGCGGGCGATCGGGCGCGACCTGCTGGTGTGCGAGAGCGCCGCGCCAGACAGCGCGGCCTGGCAGCTGATCGGGCCGCTGGCTAGCATCGCCGGTGCGCTGCCGCTGCTGCGCTGCGACCCCGGCCCAGGCGTGGCGCTCGATCTGCCGCTGCTGCCCGGCTACCGTGGGCCGGTGGCGCTCACCCTCGGCGCGGGCGGCGGCATCTGCGGGCTGCTGGTCGCCCAGAGCCTAGGCCTCAGCCTGCCCATGCCGGATGCCGCTGCCCGCCGCAGCTTCTGGGTGCGCACCGCCCTACCCATGCCGGAAACCACGCTCGACGAGCTCTCTCAGCGCTTCCTGCTCAACGGCGGGCATATCGCCCGCGCCGCGCCGCTGGCCCGCGCCTACGCCACGCTGGCTGGCCGCACATCCGTCGACCTGCCCGACGTGCAGCAGGCCGCGCGCACGCTCAACCGCCAGGAGCTAGAGACCCTGGCCACCGCCCTTGAGCCGATAGCGGGGCTGGATGCGGTGGTGGCCGCCAGCAGCGCCAGCGACGACCTGCGCGCGCTGCTGGCGCGCTGCCGCGCCCGCGAGCTGCTGTGCGACACCGCCGGGCCAGCCTTCGCCAGCAGCCTCAACCGCGGCGTGCGCGCCATGTTCACCGGCCCCAGCGGCACCGGCAAGACCCTGGCGGCGCGGGCGCTGGCGGGCGCGCTGCAGATGGATCTCTACCGCGTCGACCTGGCTGCAGTGGTAAACAAGTACATCGGCGAGACCGAGCGCAACCTCAACATGGTGCTGAGCCGGGCCGAGGAGCTGGATGTGCTGCTGCTGCTCGACGAGGGCGACGCCCTGATGGCCGCGCGCACCGATGTGCGCAGCGCCAACGACCGCTACGCCAACCTGGAGACCAACTATCTGCTGCAGCGGCTGGAGAGCTACCAGGGCATCGTGATCATCACCACCAATGCCAGCAGCCGGATCGACCAGGCCTTCCTGCGCCGCCTAGATGCCACCATCGAGTTCGCCCCGCCCGAGGCCAGCGAGCGCGCCGCGATCTGGCGGCTGCACCTGCCAGCGCAGCACGCCCTGAGCGCCGCACTGCTGGGCGAGGTGGCGGTGCGCTGCGCGCTCACCGGCGGCCAGATCCGCAACGCCGCCCTGCACGCAACCCTGCTCGCCATCGGCGAGGGCGCGCCGCTGGGGGATGCCCACCTTGAGGCCGGGCTGCTGCGCGAGTATCGCAAGGCGGGCGCGGCCTACCCGCTGCGCGGCGCGAGCGCGCAGGCCAAGCAGCTTGGGCGGCTGCAGCAGTTCGCTGGCGATCTGGGATAAACAAACGAGGAAGCTATGACCACCGACCATGAGCAAGATCAGGCGACCAGCAGCCCGGCCAGCACGCCACAGACATCCGGCACCGACAAGCTGCGCGAGCGTATCGGCGATGCCCTGCTCAACCAGCAGTACCCCAGCGCCGTCGCGCAGCTGTCGACGCTTTCGATCAGCGCCATGGTCGCGATGCTCCACAGCCTGTATATCACCTACCCTTTTTCGCCGCTGATCGCGCATCTGAAAGGGCAGCAGGGCAGCACCAACCAGGTGGTGCTCGCCGCGCTGTATATTGTCACTGGCGAGAAAGAGGAGAAGATCACCCCCTTGTTCAGCGCGCTCAGCACCGACCAGCAGAGCGAGCTGCGCAAGCAGCTGGATGAGCGGAAATCAGCGCTGGCGCTGCTGCGCTCGCTCAATAATCCGCTGCTGCAGAGCATCGCCGTGCCGCCCCTGCTACTGCCATCAATTCCACCTCCGCTGGTCATCCCGCCCCTGCCCGCATCGCCCGACAGCGCCCTGATCGAGGGGGTCAAGAAGGCGATCACCGCCGCGACCGATGGCGTGACGATCCGCAAAGGGCCAGCCAGCGCCAATCTCTCGGTGTCAGGCCTCACCACCTCGCTGCAGGCCAAGGGCGCGACCTTTAGCCTGATCGCTTTTCCCATGAATCTGACCTTCGAGACCTCGTACAAGGGCCTCTTCTTCTCCGCAAAGCTCTCCGAGCAGCGCTGGGATATGCAGCTAACTTTCTCGCTCAAAGATCCCATCCCCAGCATCGCCAGCCTCAGCAAGATCTTTAGCGAGGGCGAGCAGTCGATGCGCAAGATTGTCGCCCAGGGCATGACGTTCAGGAACCTCAACGACATCTCGCGTATCCAAGATGCGATCAAGCCCTACACCCAGCCCGTGAGCGATGCAGTCTCGGCGGCCAAGGGCATCGCCGGGGCCGCCGATGCCAAGCCGTTTCAGATCGTGCCCGGCATCACGGCATCGGGGCCTGGGCCATTTTCCACGCCCGGCGCGCCCGATGTGCCAAAGGGCCAGGAGCTACAGCTTACGATCACGGTGAGGTTCTAGACCGCCGTACCGGTTATGTCTAGCCGGGCTTGATATTTCGTTGGGTAGAACAGCTATGGAAAAAGCCAGCGCACCTGCCCGTACAGCCGCACCAGCAAAGCCGACCCAGTCGCCCGCTGCCGCACCGCACAGCCAGGCGCATGCTGTACCTGCCAAGGCGGGCGAGCCGCATATCGAAGCCAGCAGGCCGCCGTGGGCCAGCCGTGTGGATGTTGGCAGCGCCAGCGCCGCCCCGCCCGATGGCAGCCAGCGCGATCAGCCGCCCGAGGAAGACCTGGCCACGCGCATCCAGCAGGCCCGTGGCGGCGGGCGCTCGCTCGACATGGCCCTGCGCAGCCACCTTGAGGCGGCCCTGGGCAGCCCGCTGGGCCAAGTGCGCATCCACACCGATAGCGAGGCCGACAGGCTGGCCCAGCAGCTTGAGGCGCGAGCATTCACCAGCGGCCACGATATCTTCTTGCGACATGGGGCGTGGTCGCCCGGCACGGTCGCGGGCCGCCAGCTGATCGCCCACGAAGCCGCCCATACCATCCAGCAGGCGCGCGGCCCGGTCGCAGGCGTGCCGGGGCCTGGCGGCGTGGCGGTCAGCAGCCCCGGCGACGCGTTCGAGCAGGCGGCCCGCGCGGCGCTGCAGCTTGCGCCAGCGGCCTGCGCGCCTGCCGCCGCGCCAGCCAGCCAGCAGGTCAGCGTGCAGCGCGACACCGGGCAGGGCAGCTCCGCCGTCCACCCGACCGAGATCATCGCCGCAGATTTCGAAAGCGCCGCCACACAGGCATCAGCGCTGCTCCTGCCCAATAGCCGGGCCAACACCGCCATCACGATCACCGACGGCACCGCGATCCGCGTCTATAACGGCAATGGCAGCCCGATCACGCAGCGCATGCCATTTCGTGCGCCGCGCTCGATACCCGCCGGAACCTATGTCTACGGCCTCGGCGATGTGCAGCACGAGCGCTATCTGCTGCACCGCGTCTACCATCATAACGATGGGCGGCCATTCATTGACCCCGCAGTCGCATCCATCCAGGGGGCCGAGGGGCAGGCCAGCCAGCACCTATTCCTGAACGAGCAGCTGAGCAGCGCTGACGCACAGACCTTTGCGAGCGCGCTGGGCGAGCGTGGCATGGTGGTGGTGCCCGGCCATCCGATCGCCGACTCGGGAGCGCAGGGCAGTGGGCAGGAGGGGCCGCCCCGGCGCTCGCGGCCTCGGCACGCCAGCGCCGATGGCCAGTTCAGCGGCGGCAGCCGCACGGCCAACCTGCCGCCCTTCCCAGCCGAGATTATCGGCCCAGCCATGCAGCCAGCGGGGGGGCTGGGCAGCTACCGCATGCAGCTCGCCTTCAACACCTTCGACCCAACGCCGATCGGCGGCGTCGCCGAGGCGATGCGCTCTGTCGACTACCGCTGGGAGCTGATCAGAATCCCCGAGGAGATCATCAGGCGCACTGATCAGCGGATCTCGCAGCAGATGTCGATCGACCAGAACCAGAGCATCCAGCCTCCCTCGCCCGCCGAGCCGCTGCAGACCGACGCAACCCGCACGCTCGAAGAGCTGCAGCAGGATGCCCGGCGTGGCGCGCTCTCGCCGCGCCGGGTCGACCGCTCCGAGGGCAGCGACTACCGCCATGCCGAGATCAGCCGGTCGCACCGCGAGGACATGCGCACGGTCGAGCGCAATCACGCGGTGTGGCGGGTGCTGCTCCAGAATGAGATCACCATCTCAACTGGTTGGCAGCACCTCTTGGCCTACGCCTCGGATCTGGGCGCGATGATCGGCGACGATAGCTCCGAGCGCGACATCCCCTGGCCGCGCCGCGAGGGCTGGTATGTGGTGCGCTGCGTGGCCCAGCCCGAGGCTAGCGGCGAGTACCGCCGCGCGGCCAGCGTGCAGGTCAAGCTGGTCGAGGTGCGCTCGCAGCAGCGGCTGGCCCAGGAGGAGCTGGATCGTCCTGATGCAGACATCAAACAGCGCGATGCCCAGATCCACCAGCTGGAGGACCGGCTGAGCCATATGAGCGCCGACGACCCGCTGCGGCCTGCGCTGGTAGAGCAGCTGGCCCAGATGGGTCGCTATCGCGCCCGAGCCGTGCTGCGCACCAGCGGCGATCTTGCCTCTATGCTCGATGCCGAGCTGGCGGATGCGCGGATGGTGCTTTCGCTGCTCAATGACCTCAAGCGCGAAAACCTGAGCGCTGAAGCCATCACCAACATCAAGCGCCAGCTTGCCGACCTCGGCATGACCAGCAGGAACATCGACGCGATCATCGCGAGCGGGAACCATGTCGACTTCATCCTACGCCACGAGCTACGGGATACGGCCAGCCGGATCGATCGCCTAGACGAGCAGATTGAGCTGCTGAGAGACCGTGGCGGCGATATGGTGGCAGGCCAGATCATCCGGCCCCGCGCGGTCTTCACCAGCCGCGTGACCGGCCAGACCTTCCCGCTGCTGCTACAGATCGGCCCATCGAACACCCCAGCCGAAAATGGGGCCGCCTTCGCGTACATGGTCTCGGATGTGACCACGCCGGATGGCCAGGTGGGCCATGGCACCGGGTCCAGCGCGGCAGCTGCGGCCACGGCGGCGGTCGCCAACTTCGCGCAGCAGAACGAGTATGGGCGCGGCCTGCTTGTGGTGGTGATGCCAAGCGGGGCCTCGCTTCAGCTCAGCCGCACCAACTTTAGCAACCGGCCCGGCGACGAGAACATCGCCCGCAGCCGCATCGGCGATGTGGTGGCGGCCCTGGCCGCTATCGGGCTGCTGGCCACCGGGGCGGGGCTGGCGATTGGCGCAACGCTCACCACCGCTGGCACGGTCCTGGGCGCGGCATCGGGAATCCTGGGCGCGGTGCAGGGCGGCGACAACCTGCTGCGCCGCTGGCGCGAGCATCGGCTGCGCTTCGATGCGACATGCATCAACGATCTGCTGGCGGTGCTGGGCGGGGTAGCCATGGGCGTGAGCATGATCGGGAATCGCATCCGGATCGTCACCAGCGCGCGGTTCTTCACTATGGTCGATATGGGCGTGGGGGCCGAGCGCATACTGCAGGCCGAGCAGACCATGACCCGCGCGATAAGCTTTGTGGATGCGATGCAGCGTGTGGAAAACCTGATCGGCGACGTGGGCTTTGTCTGGGGCAACCTGGTGACGCTCGACCAGATCATGGCGATCAACGCCGCCGAGGCACGGGGCGAGCTAACCCACGCCGCCGCCGCAGGCCAGCGCGCGAGCATCATCGCCGGGGCCATCCCAGGGGCTATCCAGTTCGCCGTGGGCATGCACCAGCGGATCAACGCACCAGATTCGGTCGGCCCGCATATCGACCCGCGCCGCCAGCGCCCCGACACAGGCCAGCCCCATGGCGAGCCAGGCCACCCCGCCCCGCAGGATAGCCAGCCCCATGGCGAGCCAGGCCACCCCGCCCCCGCCCACGACAGCGCCGCAGAGCCGCCCCCCCAGCAGGCCGCGCCGCAGAGTGAGAGCGCCCAGCCCGCCGACCAGCGGACGGCATCCGGGGCCAGCCCCAGCCGACCGCCAGCGGCCCCCGCCGACACCGCCGACCCAGCCCGCGCGGCGCGGCTGGCCGACCACCAGCGCTTTGTCGAGGCCGGTCGGGCGCGCCTGCGCGAGTCGCGCCCGACCGCACGCTCAAGCCAGCCCGAGCTTCCGAGCGGCCATGAGCAGCGCAACCTAACCCCAGACAACGCCTATCAGGCATACGAGCAGGCGGTAGCGCGGGCGGGCGACCGCGAGGTTGGGCTGTGGTTCAACCCCAACACCGGCGAGTACGCTGTGACCGTCGGCAGCGAGCACGCCGTACGTTCGCCCGATGGCGAGGGCTGGCAGGGCACGCTACACATCCACCGCAACCCCGAGAACATCCTAACCCTGCGCAACCCAGCGCCCGCCGATGTCTGGAACACGGTGATGGCGGCACTGCGCAACGGCAGGCCGACCACCGAGTTTGTCGAGGCCCAGCTGCCCGATGGCTCGCGGCGCACCACCGCCGTCACCGTCGACCCGAGCACGCGCGCGGTCACGCTAGAGTATCACACGCCTGAGGGCGAGGTGAGACGCCAGACATTCGACTCGATCGACGCCTATGTGGCCGAGTATACCAGCCGCGACCGCGCGATCGACCCGGAGAGCAGCGCGTATCGCTGGATGATCCACGACCTGGATGACTACTACAATGCGCGGCGACGCGATGCGGGCGTGCGCACCGCAGCGGGAACATTGCCCCCCGAGCCAGGCCATGCGCAGCCCCATAGCGACACGCCTGCGGCAGCGCCGCCAAGCGCCGCGCAGCATCCGGCAGGCGCGGCCACCGGCCCCGAGGCCCCGGCGGCCCAGCACGCCCTCGCCGATCTGCTCTACCAGCTGCAGCAGCCCGCCCGCCCGCACCCGCCAGCTGGGCTTTCGCCTGTGCACGCCGCCGCGCGCGAGATCATCCGCAGCGTCGGCGACTGGCGCAGCGGCATCGGGCGCATGCTAGCGGGGATAGAGCATAGCGGCGAGCGCGCTCGTGCGGCGAGCGCCCTGGTCGAGGCCCGCCAGCGCATCATCGACTACGTCTACGAGCGTGTGCTTCGCGCCTACCCCGATGTCTACATGACCAATGCGGGCACCATAGCGCTCACCAGCGATATCGACATCACCATCAAGCCGATCGAGCAGCGCGCCGACTTTCAGGGCACGCCCCGCGATCCCGCAGCCCAGCTGCGCTCAGCCGCCGAGGCGGCGCAGTTCTTCGCCGATCAGCTGCGCGCCACCGTGGGCGGCGAGATCGACCATGTGATCGACACCAACATCTATGGCTATGCTGGCGAGGGCAACATGGGGGCTGCGGCCAGCACACCCCAGGGCCGCGCCACGCTGGCCGACGCCAGCAGCGTCGCCGGGTTTGCCGCGCAGCTGCGCGGCCAGGGGCCAGAGGCATGGGCGCGCTTCCTCAGCGAGCTAAACGCCCGCTTCGCCAGCGACACCACGCCCGAGGGACAGGCCGCCGCCGCCCGCCTGCGCGGCCTGGTCGAGTCGGCCCGCAGCTTCGCCGCCGCCCGCGAGGGCGAGTACAGCCGCACCCGCGAGGCCACACAGGCCACCCACCCCGACGCCACCAGCGCCGTGATCGATCGGATGACCCGCGAGGCGCTCATCCGCCAACACTCGGCGGAGCTTGCCAGCGAGTTTGCGCGCACCCCGCCCGATCTGGCCCGCATCGCCGAGCTTCAGGCCCAGATCCGCTGGTTCCAGACCGATGCCTATGTCAGCAGCGGGGCGATCGATCAGGCGGTCACGCACCAGCAGGGTCGCCGCGCCGCTGGCAGCAGCGCCGCAGCGGCGAACGCGGGCGATGCGGCCTCCCAGCGCAGCCGCCAGGATCTTGAGCAGCGCCTCACTGCGGCGCGGCAGGCCCTGGCCGACCTGAACGCCCAGTCGCCACCCGCCCCCGAGGCCGAGCGCCAGCGTGCGCGCGATCATCTTGAAAACCTTGAGCGGCAGCTCTTCGACGAGGTGCGCGCCGATTTCGCCCTGCTGGATCAGGTCGATCAGCGACACGCCCCCCAGCCGACCGATCGGCTCGCCTCCTCGGCTGCGGCGGCCTCGGAGAACCTCGGCATGATGCAGCATCATCTGGCCGCCAGTGGCACCACCCTCGGCGCACGGGTGAAGATCGCCTGCAAGTATGGGGGCCGCATCCTGCTGGCCGAGCATCTGGCCGGGCTCGGCACTAGCTCGCCCGAGATTCAGGCGCTGATCGGGCTGTTTACCTCAAGCCGCTGGTCGGCGTTCGAGGGCAGCGCCATGCCCGATCTCCTGATCAGCCGCATGCTGATTCACTATGCCATGACAAATGGTATGGCGCATCAGGTGATCCGCGATACGGCGGGCCGGGCCACCGGGGTGCGCGATACCGTGCGCGAGGCATTTATCGCGGGCGTGCAGACTTGGGCACCGCAGGCGGTTATACGGCTGCACCTGATCGAGTCGACCGCACCACGACCTGCTGCGCCACAGGCACCGCAGCAGCCCGCACCCGCACAGGCCGCGCCCGCACCACAGCCCGCGCCACAGCCCGCGCCCGCGCCACAGGCGGCACCCGCACAGGCCGCGCCCGCGCCACAAAGGCCGCCGCGCACCAACGCGAGCATGGTGCAGAGCGGGACAGCCCGCTACGTCGATCCGCTCGGCCAGATCACCGCAGCGGGCGCGGCATTCCTGCGCAGCCACTTCGAGCGCGCAACCCAGACCGGCAGCCGATCCACAGCCACGATGAGCGATGCCGAACTATCCCACGAGCTTGCGCAGAACTGGCGCTGGCTTGAGGCGCTGAACTTGGCCGAGCTAGCGCACCAGTGGCAGGCGCTCGGCGGCCCCGTGACCGATCTGCGCAGCCGGGCTAGCGGCACCGCGTTCGCCTTCGCACGCGCATCGATCAGCATGCGCTCGCTGCTCCGCTATATCAACCGCGCTATCGCCGCCCATACCAGCCTGCCGCCCGGCAACGGCAACGTGCTCAACACCGACACTGGCACCTATCTGCGGCAGCTCATAGCCAGCAACGACCCGCTGATCACACCTATCATCAATGAGATCAAGAGCCGATTTCCCAACGACTGGCGGCAGTTCGAGCGGGGCGGGCGGATGGCCATGTTTGGCGATACGACTGGCGCTATCGGCAACAAGCAGCCCGATATTGTAGAGATCGACCTGGCAGCGCGGCGGATCGCGATCACCGACATCACCCAGGCATACAATGATCCACGCCACCACCTGAAGACAGCCCTCTACATGCGGGTGTTCGAGTCGATGTTCTCTGGCTTCACGGTGGTGGGCAGCGACTACCGCAGGCCCGGCCAATCGCGCGATTTCTAGAATGGAGCACCGCCCATGGCCCTTGCCCTGAGCAGAGAAAGCACATTCGACCAGCTGGCCCAGTCCTGGGGGCGCGCCACCCACGGCGACCCCGAGGCCCAGCAGCGCTGGCAGGTGGCCGAGGGCGGCGGGTGGGAGTGGCGCGGCGACCGCCTCACCGCGCGCGGTGCCGAGTGGAGCGCGCTGGCCTGGCGCAGCTGCGGCCCCCAGACTATGGCCGCGCTTGGCAGCTTCGCCATCGAGGCCACGGCCTCGGGCCACGCTCAGCTAGCCGGGCTAAGCCTCGGCCCCTACAAAGATTTCCTCACCCCGCTGGATGGTGGCTCGCACCGCCTGCGGCTTGAGGTGGAGCAGGGCAGCGGCTGCTGGCGGTTTCTGGTGGATGGCGAGCTGCAGCTGCGCGGCTGGTGGGATGCGAAGATCGCTGGTGTGGCCGACCTGCTAGATGGCGAGCTGTGCCTCAAGGCCTACAACGCTGCCGAGGCCGAATTCTCGCAGGTGCGGGTCGAGCAGCTGCCCGCCACGGCCTGCGAGATCTCGGTCATCCTCACGTGCAACCGCTTCCTGCAGCGCCTGCGGGTGACGCTGCGCAACTGGTGCGCCCAGCACATGCCCATGGGCAGCTACGAGGTGCTGGTGGCCGCCCCGCCTAGCGACGACGGCTGCTACCAGCACCTGGGCGCGGTGGCCCGCAGCCACCCCCACGTGGCCCTGCGCGAGGTGCCTATCGATGAGGCGATGGCCATGAACAAAGGGGCCATGCTCAACCGCGCCGTCGCCAGCAGCCGGGGGCGCTGGGTGCTGTTCACCGACGCCGACTGCCTATTTGAGCCGAGCGCCCTGGCCACCCTGCACGCCCACCTGCGCTCCGCCCGGCCAGCGCTGCACTACGGCGAGCGCTACCACCTGAGCGAGGCCCAGACCGACGCGCTGCTCGCCGGGCGGGCCGATGGCCTGCACGACTTCCCGCAGCTCTTTCGCCACGCGCACCGCAGCTGGGTCGACCGCGCGCCGTGGGGCTACCTGCAGGTGGTGCCGCGCCGCCTGCTTGAGCGCGTGCCCTACCCGCAGCATATCAACCACTTCGCCCACGCCGACAGCCTGTTTATCGAGCAGTGCGAGAAGCATGGCCTGCGACCCGCCCAGGTGCCTGGGCTGCGCTGCCTGCACCTCGTCCACCCGTTCGCGTGGTATGGCACCGATACCTTTCTGTAGCCACGACATAGATACATAGCGATGATAGGAGCAGCGCCTATGCGCACCGTCTGCATTGGCGTGATGGTTCACGCCCAGCCCGATCAGCTGCAGGCCACTCTGCGGGCGCTCTGCGCCCACACGCCCGCCGCCGCCCAGCTGCTGCTGCTGCCCGATGGCCCCGACGCCCCCGCCAGGGCGCTGCTGGCCCGGCTGGGCGGCATCCCCCAGCACGCCACCGCCGAGCCGCTGGGCGCCGCCGCCTGCTTCAACCGCCTGATCGCCGCGACGCAGGCCGACGTGCTAGTGCTAATCGAGAGCGGCGCGCTGGTGGGCCCCGGCTGGCTCGATCACCTGCTGGCCGCGCTCGAAGCCAGCCCCGGCCACGGCCTCGCTGGGCCATCCACCAACCGCTGCTGGAACGAGCAGGCCGCCTTCCCCAACACCCAGCCCACCCCGCAGGCCATCGCCGACGCCGCGCGGGCGGCCCAGCGGCAGTTTGGCAGCGCCACCAGCACCCTGGAGCCGCTCTACAGCCTCGCCGACTTCTGCTACGCCGTCACTCGCGCCACCGTGCGGGCGGTCGGCCCCGCCGACGAGGGCTACGGCCTCGGCCCCTGCTGGGAGATGGACTACAACGTGCGGGCGGCGCGGCTGGGCTTCCAGGGCGTCTGGGTGCGCGGGGCCTACGTCCACCGCCTGCCCCCCACCCCGCGCAGGCAGCGCGAGGACCACCGCAGGATGGTCGAGAGCCGTCGCCGCTACCAAGACTCCTTCTGCGCGCTGCGGCTCAGCGGGCGGCGCGCCGACTACGAGCCGCACTGCCGGGGCGACAGCTGCGAGCACTTCGCCCCGCACGCGCTCTTTGGGCACCAGGGCGCGCAGCCCGGCCCAGCCACGCCGCCCGCCCGCGCGAGCGCGATCATATCGGCACCCTCACATCCCATGGTCAGCTGCATCATGCCCACGCGCAACCGCCCCGAGTACGTGCTGCAGTCGGTGCGCTACTTCCAGCGCCAGAGCTACCCCGAGAGCGAGCTGATCATCATCGACGACGGCGCGCCGGGCCTGGCCGAGCAGCTGCCTGACGACCCGCGCATCCGCTACCAGCACCACAGCCAGCAGCGCAGCATTGGGGCCAAGCGCAACCACGCCTGCGCGCTGGCCAGCGGCGAGTATATCGCACACTGGGATGATGACGACTGGTACAGCCCCGACCGCCTGAGCGCCCAGGTGGCCCCGCTGGCGGCTGGCCGGGCCGACATCACCGCGCTGCTCACCGCCGAGGTCTTCGACCTAGGCACATGGTCGTTCTGGCGCTGCTCGCCCGACCTGCACCGCAGCATGTTTATCGAGGATGTGCACGGCGGCACCCTGGTCTACCGCCGCCAGATCTGGGAGCGCACCGCCCGCTACCCCGACCGCTCGCTGGCCGAGGATGCCGCGCTGCTGCGCCAGGCCATCCGCTATGGGGCGCGACTGCAGCGCGTTGATGGCGAGCGCCTGTTCATCTACCTGCGCCACGGCAGCAACAGCTGGTCGTTCCGCTGCGGCGCGCCCGAGGATGGCGGCTGGCTGCCCGCCGCCGAGCCAGCCCAGCTCGCGCCCGATCGCGCCTTCTACCAGGCCCGCGCCCAGGCCGGTGCGGCGGGGCCGACCCCGCTGGTCAGCTGCATCATGCCCACCGCCGATCGGCGCGGCCTCGCGGCGCTGGCCATCCGTAGCTTCCAGCGGCAGCGCTACCCCCACCGCGAGCTGATCGTGGTGGATGATGGCGATGATCCGATCGACGACCTTGTGCGGGGCGATCCGCAGATCTGCTATATCCGCCTGCCGCAGCGCACCGTGCTGGGCCAGAAGCGCAACATCGCTTGCCAGGCCGCCCAAGGCGAGCTGATCTGCCACTGGGATGACGACGACTGGATGTCGCCCGAGCGGCTGGGGGTTCAAGTCGCCGCGCTGCTGCGCCAGGGGGCCGGGGCCTGCGGCATGAGCCAGCTGCTCTACTACGACCCGCAGAGCGAGGCGGCCTGGATCTACCGCCACACCGCGCCGGGCCGCCGCTGGGTCGCGGGCAACACGCTGCTCTACCAGCGCTCGCTCTGGCAGCAGCGCCCCTTCGCGCCGATCGGCATCGGCGAGGACACCCGCTTCCTGTGGGGGCTGCCGCCGGGGAGCCTGCTGCCGCTGGCCGACCTGCACCTGTACGTGGGCCTCATCCACGGCGGCAACACCGCGCCGAAGCGCACCGCCAGCGCGGGCTGGCAGCGCCGCGCACCCCAGCAGATCCAGGCTCTGCTCGGGCCAGCCCTGCCCGAGTATACCGCGGCCAGCGCCTGCACCATGGTCAGTGTGGGTCGCGCGGGGCGCGCTCGATAGCGTCGATGTAGGTTTTGATCTGCTGCTGCAGCACATTCAGCGCCGACCACATCTGGCGCAGATCGCCGACGATCTGGCCGATCGGGGCCGCTGCACCGATGGGGGCGGGGCGCTCCACCTCCAGACGCTCGGCGCGGATCTGGTCGGCAAGGTGCAGCGTCTGCTGCGATGGCTCGATGCCAAGCTCATCGGCCAGCGCCGACGAGCAGCGCTGGAACTGGCGCAGCGCTTCGCTGCGATCCCCGGCGAGGTAGTGCAGCTGCATCAGGTGGCGGTGCGTGCGCTCGCGCGTGCGGTCGTGGCGCAGAATACGCTCGCCGTAGCCGACCCCGGCCTCGTAGCGCCCGTGCGCCAGGCAGTGCTGCACCAGGCGGTCGAGCATGCCCAGCAGGCGCATCACCTCGCGCTCGCGCTCGTACAGGCACCACTCCTGGTAGCAGCCCTCCAGCAGGTCGCCCTGGTACAGCCGGACCGACTGATCGAGCAGCTGTGCGTCGGCGGCGCTCAGCTGCGCTGGCGCGGTATCTTTCACCCGCGCGTCGGCAGCGCCAAAGTCCAGCGCATCCACCCACACCAGCGGCGTGATCTTCACCTGCACCCACTCTGGCTCAACCAGCAGCAGCGCCGTGCCCGCCGTGCCCGCCTGCTCAAGCGCTGTCTGCAGCTGCCATAGCGTGTGGCGCAGCTGCTTGCGCGCCTGCGCGGTGGGGCTGTCGCACCACAGCAGCGTGGCCAGCACCTCGCGCGCGTGGATCTGCTGGTGGTTCAGCACCAGGTAGCAGAACAGCTCCTGAACCTTACGATGCTCGAAGCCGGCGATCGTCGCCCCGCAGTATTGGACAAGCATCCTGCCAAACAGTCGCACACACAGCTCAGCCATCCTCGGCCCCCTTACCACGAAGACACATACCTGTGTCTACTTCCTTTGCTGCTGCGGCGAAAGACATCAGCCGCCTCGTGCTCTGCAAGTGGTTTCTGCGGCGGGTGGGGCAAAATGATCCAATGCTGCCGCGTAAACGATGCGAATCTGCGGCTATAACGCTCAAGTATGGCCAGATTCGCTATGCGGTGCTATACCATCCCCCGGTGGTGGGCGCACGCGCGAAGCGCGCAGCGGGGTGGCTGGGGGCATAGCCTCACAGCATCACCCTGCCCCATAGATCAGAGCACACGCTTTGCTCCATGAACGAGCGAAAAGCGCTCTTTCTAATACGCCGCTCGTAGGAAAACGATAGGTTGATGCTACATCTTGTCCTAGTATGGAAGGCTTTTTGAATCTACACGTTATGGCGACGCATGTCAACTACCTAACAACATTCCAGCAACACCCGAGATAAAGGCGGTCAGCAGCGGCTCGCCCCACAAGCCTGCCGCCGCCCCCCTCGCTAGCCCGCACCTAGTTCCGTTGCCCGCCCTTCAGCCCTTCTGCATGCCACCCCAGCCGTGACGCTGCCGTGACGCTGCCGTGACGCCCCATCGCTAAGATCCGCTCGTTACGCTGTGCCTATCATGCGACATGCGGCCACCTGCGCGAGCTATGCGCGGGCAGGTGGCCGCATGTCGCAGAGCAGCACGCAGCAGCGATAGCAGATACGCTATGCTGGTTGAAGAGGAGCCAACTATGCGAACAACGTCGTTTCTATCAATCTTCCGCACATGCCTGTGCCTGCTGGCGCTGGTGCTGCCAGCGGCAGCCAGCGCCCAGACCCAGACTCTGCCCACCGCCGCGCAGGTGGCCAGCCAGATCAAGGTCGGCTGGAACGTCGGTAACTCGCTCGAGGTGCCCGGCGGCGAGACCAACTGGGGCAACCCCGCCGTCACCCAGCAGCTGATCAGCAGCGTGAAGGCCGCCGGGTTTAACGCCATCCGCATCCCCGCCGCCTGGGATAGCCACGCCAACCAGACCACCATGCAGATCGACGCCGCGTGGCTGGCCCGCGTGAAAGAGGTGGTAGATTACGCCCACGGCCAAGGCATGTACGTGATCATCAACATCCACTGGGATGGCGGCTGGCTGGAGGAGCACCCGCTCTACTCGTACCAGACAGCGGTGAACGCCAAGCAGCAGTCCTACTGGACGCAGATCGCCAACTACTTCAAGAGCTACGACGAGCGGCTGCTGTTCGCAGGCACCAACGAGGTGCACGACGGCTACGGCACGCCCACCGCCGAGAACATCGCCGTGCAGCAGTCGTACCTGCAGACCTTCGTGAACGCGGTGCGCGCCACCGGCGGCAACAACGCCACCCGCACGCTGATCGTGCAGACCTACAACACCAACGCCTGGCACGGCCTCGACTACTTCACCCTGCCCACCGACACCGTGAGCAACCGGCTGATGGTCGAGATCCACCACTACGACCCCTACGACTACACCCTGAACATGAGCGGCAGCTGCCTCTACTGGGGCGCGCCCTACCCGGCCCAGAGCGCCTGTTCGTGGGCGCAGGAAAGCTACGTCGACGACCTGTTCGCCCGCGTCAACGCCAAGTGGGTCGCCAAGGGCGTACCGGTGATCATCGGCGAGTATGGCGTGGCCACGCGGCCCAATCTCGACCTGGCCTCGCGGCAGTACTACCTGGAGTACACCAACAAAGCCGCCGCCAAGAACGGCATCAAGACCTTCTACTGGGACAACGGTGTGCTGCCCTCGCAGAGCAACGGCTTCGCACTGTTCAACCGCAGCACCGGCGCAGTCATCGACCAGGGCGCGCTGAGCGCCGTGCTGCGCGGTGCAGGTACCACTGTGCCCACCGCCACACCGGTGAGCGGCACCGCCACGCCCACTCGCACCGCCACCGCCACGCCCACCCGCACCGCCACACCGGTGAGCGGCACCGCCACGCCCACCCGCACCGCCACGCCGGTGCCGCCCACCACGCCTACCGCCACGCCGCTGAGCGGCGCGGCCTGCAGCCCGGCCACCGCAGTCGCCGCCCCATTCAGCTTCGACGGCGCGGGCAGCTACTGCTGGAAAATCGACAGCATCCCGAGCTACATCAACTCGTGGAATCTGACTAGCCTGACGATCAACGGCGTGAGCTTCGCCAACAAGTACACCACGCCCAGCCAGCTGCCCGCAAAGATCAATGGCTCGTGGTACGTGAGCTACTCGGGGGGCTACGCCTGGAGCCACTTCGAGGCCAAGTAGCGCGCCCCTACGGTAGATCGCCTATAGAGGCCATCTACCATGATGCGGGCGATATGACAAGCGAAGGCTGAAAGGCAGGCTGCGGGGTAAGGGCAGCCTGCCTCTCGGCCTTCTTAGTGCTAGCAGCAAAAAGCCTGCGGTGCTGCCACCACAGGCTCTACGCGAAGACAAGCGGGGCGGCCCTAGCGCCGCAGCGCATAGGCGATACCGCTCTGCAGCGAGCTGAGCGTGACCACCCCGCCTAGCTCCACACCCAGGCCCACGATCGTCTGCGCCACCTCGGGGCGAATGCCGGTGAGCACCACCTGCGCGCCCAGCAGCTTCACCGCCTGCGAGGCGTGGATGAGCGCATTGGCCACCTGGGTGTCGACAATCGGCACGCCGGTGATATCGAGGATCACGGTGCGGGCGTGCTGGGCGGCTACGCCCTCCAGCAGCGCGCCCATGATCTGCACCACGCGGCGCGAGTCGACCGTGCCGATGATCGGCATCACCACCGTCTCGTCGGTGATCGCCAGCAGCGGGGTGGAAAGCTCGGCCAGCGCCGCCGCCTGCTGGGCGATCAGCGCCTCTTGGTGCTCGCGCTCCTGCTGCTCCTGCTGCATCTGGGCGGTAATATCTTTCAGCAGGATCATGATCTGTCGGTTCTGTCCAGGGTGCTGTGGCAGCGGCACGCAGATATTTTCGGTGCAGATCGTCTTGCCCAGGCTGCTTGCGGTGGCATCATTCATGGTGTAGCGCTCCACCGATGATCGTGGTACACCCTCCGCCAGGCAGCGCTCGAAATCGGCGGTGGCGCGGGCGGCGTCATCCTCGCACAGGATGGTGGTGATCAGCTTGCCCACGTTGCACTCGCCCGCCGGGGTGTGCAGGATAGGCGTGCTGCCCGCGACCATGCGGTATGCGCCATCGGGCAGGCGCTCGTAGATGACCGCCAGCATGGGCAGGCTGTCCATCATGTCTTGAAGTAGCGTCTCGGCAGATGTTGTCATGGGTGGCCCCGTTGCGTCGTGATAATTTCTTAGCTCAACTATAGCACCTGGGCCTACCGCGCTATTACCCAACGATAGCGCTGCGCCTCTTCCCGTTATGCGAACAGGGCGACGGAAGCCCAACCTCAGGCGCGCATACAGAAAGCAGCATGAGCACAGCCGGATGTAACGCAAGTCTGGCTGTGCTCATGCTGCCTAGCTCTGCGGCGCTATCCAGGCGTATCGCCTAGGGTGCATCCTCATCAAGCTCATCACGGGGCCGTGCGGTGGGGGCCAACACATGTGCGCGGCAGGGCGGGGGCGGTGCCATTCCTATTGGCACCACCCCCGCCCTTGCTTTGCCAGCCGCAGGCTAGGGGCGGGCAGGCTCGGGCACAGCGGGGCGCAGCGCGGCCAGCAGCGTGGCCACAGCGGTGCTGGCCATGTGGGCGGCTGGATCGGGCGGGGTAGCAATACCACCGGAGCGCCACTGGGCGGCGGCGCCGTAGATGGCCCCAGCAGCCAGGGCGGCGGCCACACCGCGCTGGTCGGCGGGCATGGTGCGGAAGCCCGGCTGGCGGGTGAGCCAGGCATCCACCTCGTCGCGCATGATCAGCTCCAGCTTAGCCTCAAACTCGGCGGCGTGGCGTAGATAGACGTGATTGCAGCGCCGTGGGATGCAGCGCCAGCCATCGGCCAGGGCCAAAAACATGCCCTGGGTCAGATCTTCCGCCGTAGGCGGCGGCGCAGGCATGCGCTGGGCGAGCAGCTGGTGAAAGCGCTCGCGGAACACTTCATCCATCATGCTGCTTTTGTCGGTGAAGTGGGCGTAGAAGGTGGCGCGGTTCACCGAGGCCTGCGCCGCGATAGCCTGCACCGTCACATCGGCGAAGTCCTGCTGCTCCACCAGCTGCTCGAAGGCCTGCACCAGCCACATGCGCGTGCGGGTCGCGCGCGGGTCGGCCCGCTCGTGTTTCGACAACATATCCGCCTCTTTGTCGCTTAGTCGCCAGCGCGCCCATTCTGTCGGTTGAAGGCCGGGGCGCTGGACGCTACCATTTGAGCACGTAGTATAGCGGGCGCATCCCGATGCGGCAAGGAGCAGAACATGGTAGACGAGCGCGATCTTCATCATACGAACATGGTATTTGTGGGTGGCACGGGCGGCATCGGCCTAGCGGCGGCACAGGCAGTGGCGCGGCGTGGCGCGGCGGTGCTACTGGTGGGGCGCAATGCGGCGCGGGGGCGGGCCGCCGAGCAGGCGGTGCGGGCGGCGGGCGGGCGCGATGCCACATGGCTGCCCGCCGACATCTCGACGGCGGCGGGCGCGGCCAGGGCCGCCGAGCAGATCGGGCAGTGGCGGCCCGCGCTGCACGGGCTAGTGCACACCGCCACCATGTTTCAGTTCCAGCGCGCCACCACCGCCGATGGGGTCGAGGCGATCTTCGCCAGCCAGTACCTGATGCGCTATGCGCTCGACCGGCTGCTGGGCGACCTGCTGGCGGCCTCGGGCGATGGCCGGATCATCCATGTGGTTGGCAAGGCGCTGCCGTGGGGCATGCCCGACATTGCCAACCTGGCGATGGATGGCCAGCGCTGGAGCGCGGTGCGGGCTATCTCCAACACCCACAAGCTAACAGGCTTGCATGTGCAGGAGCTGCGCCGCCGCTGGGCGGGCAGGCCGATCACCGCAACCCTGGCCAGTGTGGGGGCGACGCACACCACCCACATCGCCGCGCTGAAAGGCTGGGTGTGGGGCCTCTACCGCCTGATAGCGGTCACACCCGAGGTCTCGGCACAGAACATCGTGCGGCTGCTGGCCATGGCCGATGCCAGCGCGGCCCATGGTGCGATACTGCCCAATCCTAAACGGCTCACCCCAGAGCCGCTGGCCTACGACGCGGGGCTGGCGCGGCAGGCCTGGGATGCGGCAGCGCAGCTGCTGGCCCAGCACGGGCTGGCGCTGCCAGCCGACGAGCACGCCTATGCGCACCAGCGGGGCGCGGCGTAGGCAGGCGCTCCGCCATAGCAGCCCCGGCGTCGGGGTAAAAAGGCTTATCGCGCCAGCTCTTCCGAATAGCACGCGCCGCCAGGCTCATCGCTGGCACAGCGCTGGAAATCGTACACGATTGGCGCGGCGCTCTCGGGCGAGCGGGTCATGCGCAGCACCGTGGGCGATACCAGCTCTAGGCGCTGGGTCTCGGTGATGACCTGGGGGGCGATGATGTCGTTGGTGCCCGAAAGCGACAGCTCGACCGTGCTGGCCTGGGCGTTGGCCAGCGGCAACGAGCCGCTGAGCACGGTGCAGTACATCGGGCGGATGCAATCCCAGCGCTCCTCGACATGCAGGATCTGATCATCACTGGTGATGGTTAGCTCCTGCCACTGTGCCCTCTGCATATCGAGCGTATACCAGCGGTGGGTGAAGGGGCTGGGCGCGGTAGTCATGGGCAAAAACAGACTGTACTCATCGGCGCGGGCCTGGGCGTGGATGCCTAGAGCGTAGATAGAGCAGAGCAGCAGGGCGCAGGCGCTGCCCAAGATGGGGCGCATGGCGGCGTGAAATCGCATAGCAGACCTCTTTCGGTAGCAGACTTCTTGCCACCTAGTCTAGCGATCCTGCGCATCTGCGTCCTGTCAATCCACCTGCGCCTATCCTGATGTTTTGCGAAGGTTGGGCGAGCGGCGCTGGTGCCGTCTAGCGCCCGCCCGCCGCAAAGCCGGGGTCGGGCGGCAGGCCGCGCCGCTGGGAGGCGGCCACGGCTAGCTGGTCGCAGCGCTCGTTGTCGGCGATCCCGGCGTGGCCCTTCACCTGCACCAGCGTGACATCGTGCTGCTCGTAGAGCGGCAGCAGGCGCTGCCATAGATCGGCATTTTTCACATCCTCGCGGCCTGCATCGCCCGTGCGCTGCCAGCCATCGCGCCGCCAGCGCACGGCCCAGCCCTTCTGCAGGGCATCAATCACATACGACGAGTCGCTATAGAGCGTGATAGCTGGCTGGCCCTTGAGCGAGGCCAGCGCCTCGACCATGGCCAGCATCTCCATGCGGTTGTTGGTGGTTCGGGCGAAGCCGCCCGATAGCTCGCGCACACTGTCGCGGTAGCGCAGCACCACGCCGTAGCCGCCCGGCCCTGGGTTGCCGGTGCACGCGCCATCGGTGAAGATCACCACCCGACCAGCCAGCAGCTGATCCTCGGGGGCCAGGCCTGCGGGGAAGGCGGCGGAGGCCGGGGGCGGCGGGGGCAGGCTGCGCACGTGCGCGATGGGGATGGGGCCGCCGCGCTCGCGGTACCACTGCTCGGCGGTGGTCTCGGTGGGGAAGCTTTTGTAGACCGCCTGCGGGAAGCTCTCGACCTGGGCCTTTGCGCCCTGGGGGCCATCCCAGGCGTCGTAGATGCCGGGCCGCTTGCCGCGGACCACCGCGTAGTATTTGCGCTTTGTCATTCTGCCTGCCTCTGTGCTGTGCAAAAAACCGAGGCACAGGATACCACAGCACCCGAGAATCTGTGGCGGGGCGAGGCACGCCGCTCGGTATGGCGGCACAGTTGTTGCCCTAACCACAAGCGTGTGACGACAAGCAGAGATGCAAAGGAGGATGGTATGCGCGTCGAAACCTTGCGTGACCTCTATATCGAGCAGCTTCAGGATCTCTACAGCGCCGAGACACAGCTGGTAGAGGCCCTGCCACTGATGGCCCAGGCGGCAACAAACCCGCTGCTGAAGACCGCCTTCCAGGAGCACCTGGGCGAGACCAAGACCCATGTCAAGCGGCTTGAGCAGATCTTCAAGCAGATCGGCGAGAAATCCGGCAGCCAGACATGTAAGGCCATGAAGGGTCTGATCAAAGAGGGCGAGGAGATGATCAAGGCCAAGGGCGACCCCGCCGCGAGGGACGCGGGCCTGATCGCCGCCGCCCAGCGCGTGGAGCACTACGAGATCGCAGGCTATGGCTGCGTGCGCACCTACGCCAGCCAGCTGGGCGATCAATCGTGTGTCGACATCCTCCAGCAGACCCTGGATGAGGAAGGGATGGCCGACAAGAAGCTGACCCAGCTGGCCGAGCAGGTGATCAACCTTGAGGCCGAGCGGGCCTAGCGCCGCGCGGATGAACAGCGAAGGGCGGGTGCAGCGCTGCTGCGCCCGCCCTTCGCTGTAGCGCAGGCGAAATCAGACTTTTTGCCAAAACATGTCTTGACTTTTCTCCCTATCCATGTAATATTTAGGCCAGCCTAAATATGCATTTGTCGAGAGGAGTCAGCTATGTCGGCAACCACCATCACTCCGCCAACCGAATCACAGCCAAAGGGGGCGTGGCGGCATGAGCGCCACGCCCCCTCGCTGCCCGAGGTCTTCTCCAGCGTACATGTCCCCCAGGGCGCAGGCTTCTGGCGCAAGATGCTGGCGTTCGTTGGGCCGGGGCTCATGGTCTCGGTCGGGTATATGGACCCTGGCAACTGGGCGACCGATCTAGCGGGCGGCGCGCAGTTTGGGTATATGTTGCTCTCGGTCATTCTGATCTCGAACTTCATGGCGATGATCCTGCAGCACCTGTCGCTGAAGCTCGGCATCGTCACCGGGCGCGACCTAGCGCAGGCCTGCCGCGACCACTACTCGCGGCCCGTGGCCCTAGTGCTGTGGGTGCTGTGCGAGATCGCGATCGCGGCCTGCGACCTAGCCGAGGTGATCGGCTCGGCGATCGCGCTCAACCTCCTATTTGGCATCCCGCTGGTGGCCGGGGTGATCATCACCGCGCTGGATGTGCTGGTGGTGCTGCTGCTGCAGCACAAGGGCTTCCGCCTGATCGAAAGCTTGGTGGGCGGGCTGGTATTTGTGATCGCCGGATGCTTCCTGTACGAGATCATCGCCTCGCAGCCCTCGGTCTCGGGCATGCTGGCGGGGCTGGTGCCCGCGCCGCAGATCATCACCAACCCCTCGGCGCTCTACATCGCCATCGGCATCCTGGGGGCCACGGTGATGCCGCATAACCTCTATCTGCACTCAAGCATCATCCAGACGCGGCGCTTCGAGCGCAGCCCCGAGGGCAAGCGCGAGGCCATCCGCTTCGCCACCATCGACTCGACCGTATCGCTGCTGCTGGCCTTCTTCATCAACGGGGCTATCTTGGTGACTGCGGCGGCGGCATTCTACGGCACCGAGCACGCCAGCGTGGCCGACATCAGCGACGCCTATCAGCTGCTGACGCCGGTGCTGGGCGCGACCTTCGCCAGCGTGGTGTTTGGCGTGGCGCTGCTGGCATCCGGGCAGAACAGCACGCTCACCGGCACGCTGGCCGGGCAGATCGTGATGGAGGGCTTCCTCAACATCCGCCTGCCCGCCTGGCTGCGACGCCTGATCACACGCATGATCGCGATCATCCCGGCGGTGATTGTCACAGCGCTGTATGGCGAGCACGGCACCGGCGAGCTCCTGGTGCTAAGCCAGGTCATCCTGTCCATCCAGCTGAGCTTCGCGGTCATCCCGCTGGTGATGTTCACCAGCGACAAGCGTAAGATGGGCCAGTTCGCCAACCCCACCTGGCTCAAGCTCGTGGCCTGGGGCATGGCGCTGGTGATCGCCGGGCTGAACGCCTACCTGCTGTTGCAGACGATTACGGGCTGGGTGCAAGGGTAAGCAAGGCACTAGAATGGGCAAAAATGAAGTACGCTGGGTTAACAAACCTTGACATTGGATGCGACGCCCGCCTATAATACTCACAATGTTGGAACCTCGCCGACAATGAACGTCGCCCGAGCCACCTTCTGTGCAGAGGCAGCATCCCGTGAACAACGCCAGCGCTGGCGGCCAGAATCCCCTGGACGTTAGAAAGGACTCCCCATGCTTCGGAGGATTGCCCACGTGCGCTCGTTCCCCATCATCCTCTCGCTCGGCGCGCTGCTCAGCGCGTGCGGGGGTGGGACAAGTACCTCGCAGCCATCGCCCGCCACCACCGCCGGGGCAGCGGCCACCGCTGCCCCAGCCGCATCCGCCGCGCCCGCCGAGGGCGGCAGCGTGGATGCAAAAGAGACGCTGATCTTCGCCGCCGATCTGTCCGACCAGATCTCGCTCGACCCTGCGGTGGTCTACGAGTTTGGCGGCATTCAGGTGGTGGGCAACATCTACCAGTCGCTGGTGACACTGGTACCAGGGCAGACCACCGTCAGCCCGTCGCTAGCCAAATCGTGGGATGTCAAGGGCACCGACGACGGGTGGACCATCACCTTTGCGCTAGATGAGAAGGCTAAGTTTGCGAGCGGCAACCCTGTGACCGCCGAGGATGTGGCCTACTCGTGGGGCCGTGTGCTGGATCTGAACAAGTCGCCCGCGTTCCTGCTGAGCGATGTGGGCGGGCTAAAGAAGGACAGCTTCAAGGCCGTCGACGCCAAGACCTTCGAGGTGAAGCTGGCTAAGACCGTCAGCCCGCAGGTGTTCCTCTCGGTGATCAGCTTTAGCGTGGCCGGTGTGGTAGAAAAGGCCACCGTCGAGGCCAACGCAGGCAGCGACATGGGGTCGAGCTGGCTGAACGACCACTCGGCGGGCAGCGGGCCGTATGTGCTGAGCAGCTGGGAGCGCAACACCCAAAACGTGCTGGATGTGAACCCCAACTACTGGGGCAGCGCGCCCGCGATCAAGCGCGTGATCATGCGCAACGTGACCGAGCTGGCCAACCTGCAATCGGCGATCGAGACCGGCGACGCCGATATCGTGCAGGATCTGGGGGCCGAGCAGGTGCAGGCGCTGAGCGGCAACCCCAACGTAGACATCGTAAAGGCCGAGAGCACGCTGCTGGTCTACATCGGCATGAACGCCACCTTCGCGCCGCTGGATAAGGTCGAGGTGCGCCAGGCCATCCGCTACGCGCTGAACTACGACGACATCACAACGCTGCTGGGCGGCAACGGCACGGTGACGCAGGAGATCATCCCCTCGGGGCTGTTCGGACACACCGGCGAGCTGCCCTTCAAGCAGGACATCGAGAAGGCCAAGGGGCTGCTGGCCCAGGCCGGCGTGGCCGAGAACACCGAGCTGGAGCTGCTGGTGCCCACCGGCCCCGCGCCGGGCGGCATCGAGTGGAGCCTGCTGGCCGCCAAGATCCAGGACGACCTGGGCAAGATCGGACTGAAGATCACCATCAAGCAGATCCAGCAGTCCGAGCTGCTGAACACCTACCGCGCCCAGAAGGGCCAGCTGGTGCTGATCAACTGGGGGCCGGATTTCCCCGATCCGGATGGCAACGTGACCCCGTTCACCAACTTTGCGGCCAAGTCGATCGCCTGGCGCAACAGCTGGGAAAACAAGGAGATCGGCGACCTGGGCGCGCAGGCCGCCGTGGAGCAGGACTCGAACAAGCGGCTTGAGCTGTACAAGCAGGTGACCGAGCGCGTGCTGAACGAGGGCCCCTACGCCATGCTCTACCAGCCTACCCGCGCCTACGGCGTGAGCAAGAGCATCAGCGGCTTCCAGTACTCGGCGGCCAGCACGCCCAGCATCTGGTTCTGGACGATCAGCAAGAAGTAGCGGCGGGCACCCACCGTACCGCCGACGGCAACACAGGGGCGCGGCTATCGCGCCCCTGTCTCTCTTTTTCTCTGCGTCACCCCGCACCATAGCCTGGAAAACGCTATGCTTCGTTTCCTCATCCGACGCCTGCTGGGCTTCGCCCTGGTGCTGGTCGGCGTCTCGATCATCACCTTTGTGCTCTCGCAGCTGGTGCCCATTGACCCGGCGGTGGCCGCGCTGGGGCAGAACGCGCGCGATGACCAGATCCAGGCCTTCCGCGCCGAGTACGGGCTGGATCAGCCGCCTGTGCAGCAGTATCTCACCTATGTCTGGCGGCTGGCCCACGGCGATCTGGGCATGTCCATCCGCACCCGCCGCCCTGTGGCCGACGACCTGCGCGACTACTTCCCGGCCACGCTGGAGCTAGCGCTATGCGCGATGGTGGTGGCCATGGCGCTGGGCATCTCGCTGGGGCTGGTGGCGGCGGTGCGCCGCAACAGCTGGGTGGATGCCCTGGCGCGCACGCTGGCGCTGGTGGGCGGCTCGCTGCCGATCTTCTTCCTGGGCCTGCTGGGACTAACGCTGTTCTACACCAAACTGCGCTGGCTGCCCGGCCCCGGGCGGCTGGATGCCCTGATCGAGCCGCCGCCGAACGTGACCGGCATGTACATCATCGACAGCGCGCTGGCGGGCGACTGGGCCGCGTTCCGCAACAGCATCGCCCACATGGTCCTGCCCGCCGTCACGCTGGGCTACTACTCCACCGCCGTCATCCTGCGCATGACGCGATCCGCCATGCTGGATGTGCTGGGCCAGGACTACATCCGCAGCGCCCGCGCCAAGGGCCTGCGCGATCGCGCGGTGTTCGTGCGGCACGCGCTGCGCAACGCTATGATTCCGGTGCTCACCACCGTGGGCATCACATTCGGCAGCCTGCTCTCGGGGGCGGTGCTCACCGAGACAATCTTCGGGTGGCCGGGGGTGGGGCGCTACGCCACCGCATCCGCCACCAGCCTCGACTTCCCGGCGGTGATGGGCGTCACGCTGATCGCGGCGGTGCTCTATCCGTTGATTAACATGCTGGTCGACATCGGCTACAACGCGCTCGACCCGCGTGTCTCGATTGGGTAATCTATGCAAGCCTCACATCTCAACCTGGCCGCGCAGGCCCCGCCCAGGCGCTCGCCGCTGGCGCGCACGCTCGGCTGGATGCTGCGGCAGCCGACCATCGCCATCGGCATGGTGCTGCTGGTCTTCTTCCTGATCGTGGCGGTGGCCGCGCCGCTAATCAGCCCCCAAGATCCGCTGAAGCAGGAGATCATCCAGGGGCTCAAGCCGCCCTCTCCGGCGCATCTGATGGGCACCGACAAGCTCGGGCGCGACATCCTGAGCCGCATGATCTACGGCGCGCGGATCTCGCTGTTCGTGGGCCTGAGCGTGGTGCTAGTATCAAGCGTGATCGGCACGCTGATCGGGCTGCTGGCCGGGTACCTAGGTGGCTGGGCCGACGAGCTGATGATGCGGGTCACGGATGTATTCTTCGCCTTCCCCAGCTTGATCCTGGCGATGGCGATCGCCGGGGCGCTGGGGCCGAGCCTGCAGAACGCGCTGATCGCGATCATCACGGTCTCGTGGCCGATCTACGCGCGTCTGGTGCGCGGGCAGGTGCTGACGCTCAAGGAGCAGGAGTTCATCTCAGCGGCGCGGGCGGTAGGCGTACCACAGTGGCGCATCCTGCTGCGGCACATCCTGCCGAACTCGCTGGCCCCGCTGCTGGTGCAGGCTAGCTTCGACCTAGGCGGGTCGATCCTGTCGGTGGCGGGCCTGTCGTTCATCGGCTTCGGGGCGCAGCCACCCACGCCCGAGTGGGGCGTGATGATCAGCGAGGGCCGCAACTACCTAGCCACCCAGTGGTGGCTGGCCTCGTTCCCTGCCGTGGCCATGCTGCTGGTGGTGGCCAGCTTCAACCTGCTGGGCGACGGCATCCGCGACCTGCTCGACCCACGGCTGCGCGGGCGCTAGCACGCAGGGGCACGCGATAACAACAAGGCGGGCCGGGATCGAGGTAGAACCCGATCCCGGCCCGCCTGTCTGTAAGGCTAAAAGGCTAAGCCACCGCGTACTCCACGCGTACCAAGCCAGCGCGCTTGCTGGCGGTGAGCAGGCCCTGGTAGGGCGCGATGTAGCTGCCCGAAGTAGGGGCTACATCGCCATAGTCGCGGCCCACCGCAATGGTGATGTAGCTGAGGTTGGCGCGGCGGTGGTTGGTGGGGTCGAAGGGCATGGCCACCCAGCCACTGCCCTGGGGCAGCAGCACCTCGAGCCAGGCGTGCGAGCCGCCCTCGCCCAGCAGGTGGCCAGAAACGTAGCGCGCCGCCAGACCGGCGGCGCGACAGATCGACAGCATGATGTGGGTGTAGTCCTGACAGAGGCCCTCGCCGATCGCAAGCGCCTCGGCGGCGGGGGTCTGTACGGTGGTCGCGCCCGCGCCGTAGCGCATCGCCCCATAGACCCAGGTGTTGATCGACTCGGCCAGGGCCAGTGGGTCGCGGTGCTGGGCGGCCAGCTCGCGGGCCACCTGCGCGATGCGGTGATCGGGAGCGGTCAGCGGCGTGTCGGCGCGGAAGGCGCGGGCCTGGGCATCGCTGAGGTGGGGCAGCAGGTCGGGCGAGCCGACGCGCTCTAGGGCCAGGCTGACCTCGAACGTGACCTCGCGCTCGACCTGGGGCAGGTGAAAGGAGAGCACGCGGTTGCCGAACATGTCGAAGGCGCTGCTGGCGGTATGCTCGGCCCCCAGCACATGCACCGCAAAGCTGCTCAGCCGCTGGTCGCCATACTGCTCGGGCGGCACCACCACCAGGCGCTGGCGCAGCTCGCGGATGGGGCCGGGGTAGGCGTAGTGAAACCGCTTGTGCAGCCAGTACGACGAGGAGCGCACACTGCTCCAGCGCACGCTCTGGTGGTCGATGAACATGGCCTCTTCAGAAGGCGAAGGGTTGGCTGAGCTGAACTTTTTCATTGATGCACCTCAACTTGCTGGAGAGGAACCCCCTGGTCGTCCTCGCGAAGCTGATCGGCCCAGACGGTGAAGCCGACCAGCTTGCTCGGCCCATAGCTGGTGAGAAACGCGGTGTCCACCGCATCGCGCCCGCGCGCGATCAGCACCCGCCCGATGCGCGGGGTGTTGTGGCGGGCATCGAAGGTGTGCCACGATCCGCCCACATACGCCTCAAACCAGGCGTGGAAGTCCATCGGCGTCGGGTTCTCGGGCACGCCGATGTCGGGCAGGTAGCCGCACACATAGCGGGCGGGGATGTTCATCGCCCGGCAGAACATGACCGAGAGATGGGCGAAGTCGCGGCAGACCCCGCGCCGCTGCTGGTACACATCGTACCCGGATGTGATTGATGTGCTATTACCATAGCCATACTCGATGTTCTGGTGCACCCAGTCGCAGATCGCCTGAACCCTGGCCCAGCCATCGGGAACCTCGCCGAACAGGCTCCAGGCGTCGCCCATCACCAGATCGGACTGGCAGTGGCGGCTCGGCAGCGTGTAGACGAGCACATCGTCAGGCAGGGCGGCCACGGGGGTGCCAGGCAGATCGACGCGCACCGGGTCGGCGTCGTCGGGCACCTCGGCCACCGCATCGTAGCGCATCGTCATCTGGCCCTCAGGGGCGACCCAGCGCCAGACCTGGTTGCCAAAGCTGTCGGCGTAGGCGCGCACGGGCAGCGCTGGCGCGATCTCGCGCCGCTCGGTCAGGAGGGTGTGCCAGCCGCGCTCGCGCGGGCGCACCAGGGCGGCGGTGGGCGTTGGGGTCTCGCTCTCGATCACGAACTCGCAGCCAACTCGCACGTGCATACCATCCTCCACCTATAAGCGCTTCTGCGAAAAAGAACAGCAGCGGCGGCCCAGCTGGGCCGCCGCTACGTCGTTGTACCTATAGGCTGTGGCGTGGCAGGATGCGTGCCATCGACGACCAGCACCGCCAGCGGACTAGCTCTCCTGCGCGCCGCGGTAGAGCTTCTTGCCGAGGCTCACCATGGTCTTGAAGACCTTGTAGTCCGAATCCTGGGCCTTGAGCATATCGACCAGGGTCTTGCGGCTCTGCTCGTACATCACCTTCTCGGTGTTGTGATCCACCAGCTCAAGCCAGGTGTCGAGCGAGGCCTTGGGGTCGGTGAGGTTCAGGTCGAGATCTTTCCATGGCGCAAGCGTCTTTACCGCGTCAAGGAACGACTCGAGCGACTCGGGGATGGTGTACTCCTCGCCGCTGACCAGATCGGAGATAGCGAACGACATCACGTCCATCGCCTTCTCCTGGGTGAGCTTGCCCGCCTCGAAGAGCTGCGAGGCCATCTGCATATAGCGCATGGCGGCCAGCTCTTTGTCATCGCCCTGGGCCTCTGCCGACTCGGACTGGGCTGCCTGGGCAGCCAGTGCCTGGGCCTCATCCTCGCTCTCGATCGCGGGGGCGGCCTCTTCGGCGGGCAGGCTCTCCATCATCTTCAGCAGCTCCTGCTGCCAGTTGAGCTTGCGCTCCAGCAGGTAGTTCGAGCTACCCATGCGCTCCATCTCTTCGTCGTTCTTGGGGTCTTTGCCGTAGACGAAGGTGTCGTCGTGGGCCTGAAGCAGCGCCTTCACCTGCTCTTCTGGCTTCTTGCCCTCGACGTTGGCCATGGAGAGCGCGCCCTCGACCGACTGGCGGTTGATCGGGCCTGCCTTGGGGTCGGCGCGGCGCTGCACCGGGCCGCTGGCGATAGTCTCCTCGGCACCTTGAGCGTTCTCGGCCCCCTCAACCTCATGCTCGCCCTGGCGCATGGCTGGGGCTTCCTCGGCGCTGCTGCCGAGGCGCATGGCCTGCGCGCCCATCGCGTCGGCCTCGGCCTCCAGCCCGGCGTCGTCGTTGATCTCGACGCCCTTGAACTGGGTGGAGGCGCGCACGCGGCCCTGCTTCTGCTGCACCACGTGCCAGGCCTCGTGGGCGATGTGCTGCTCTTGGCCAGGGGCCACGTGGATATCGGCACCCTGGGTGTAGGCCAGCGCGCCCACATCTGCAGGGGCCGAGGAGTTGAGGTGGACACGCACATCATCCATCGGCACGCCCGAGAGCTGCTCAACCCCGGATTTCACATGTTTGGGAAGCGTGGTGGCCGTGCCCTCGGCGCTGGGCTGCGAGGCGGCCTGGGGCTGCGAGCCGCCACCCGAGCGGCGCTGCACCGGCCGCGACGAGCGGCCATGGAGCGCGACCTTGCCAAAGCTGTGGGTCGCCAGCGCGGCGGAGCGCCGCTGGATGGGAGCAGCGCTAAAAGGGCGGTCGGGCGCGACCGAGGGGGATATCGAGGACACCACCCGCGGTGCCCGCATGCGACTGCGCTTTGAAAACTCACCCATAGAACGTGATCTCCTCGACAAGAGGGCGGCACATATCTATATCAATAAACGAACAATCACAGCAAATAGTGGGTATATATGACCCCCAACTGTGTGCTGAGCGTAGCATATTTGCCCAGCGGTGTCAATCATCTATCTTGCTCAAAATGCTCCGCCCAGCGTCCGTATAGTTCTTCTACAGGCGCTAGGCGGAGCAGAGCGAACGCGGCGCTGTGATACGATGTTCACCTGGGCGCTGGGGCTAGCGCGCCCAGGCCTCGGCCAGCAGCTCGTACGAGCGCACGCGGGCGGCGTGGTCGTAGAGCGTGGTGTTGACCATCAGCTCATCAGCCTGGGTCTGCTCGGCGATCTCTAGCAGGCGCTCGCGCACGGTGGCCGGGCTGCCCACCGGCTGCGGCGCGCGCATGGACTGGACAACCTCGCGCTCGGCGGGGGTGTAGGGGTAGGCGCGGGCCTCGGCGGGGCTCGGGATGCGGCCAGGGCGACCGCCGCGCAGCCGCAGGTACACCAGGTCGAGCGAGGCCGAGATCTCGCGGGCCAGCTCGTCGGTCTCGGCGACCACGGCGGCCACGGCCACAATCACCTGGGGCTTGGCCAGCCATGGCGAGGGGCGGAAGTTCTGCCGATAGGTGCGGGCGGCGGCCACAGCGGCGTGCGGGTTGATGTGGTGCGCGAAGGCGAAGCCCAGGCCCTGCTCGGCGGCCAGCTGCGCGCCAAAGCCGCTGGAGCCAAGCACCCAGATCGGCGGCAGCGCCACATCGGGCGGCCCAGCCATGATCGTGTGGAAGGGGTGGTCGTCGGGGAAGGATGCCGCACCGAAGGCCTGCAGCTCGGCCAGCTGCGCGGGGAAGTCGTCGGCACCCAGGGCCTCGCGCGAGCGGCGCAGGGCGTAGGCAGTCAGCTGGTCGGTGCCGGGGGCGCGGCCCAGGCCCAGGTCGATCCGGCCAGGAAACAGCGCCTCCAGCGTGCGGAAGGTCTCGGCCACGTGCAGCGGGGCGTGGTTGGGCAGCATGATCCCGCCGGAGCCAACGCGGATGCGCGTGGTCTCGCGGGCCACCTGGCCGATCAGCACCTCGGGCGCGGTGCTGGCCACGCTCACGATGTTGTGGTGCTCGGCCAGCCAGTAGCGGGTGTAGCCCAGCGCATCGGCGCGGCGGGCCAGATCGAGCGTGTTCTGCAGCGCCTGCGGGCCAGTGCTGCCCGCGCTCACTGGCGTGAGGTCGAGGATAGAAAGTGGGATCATCGCATCTCTTCTCTCTGCTATACTTCCTGCGGATGGTTGACGTTCGTGTATACTTAGGTAATCAGCTTACGTAAGTATAGCCTAATTTCGATCAAACTGGCGCAGTGCACGCCAGCCAGAAAGAGACCATGAACATGACCACATCAGCATCGGAAGAGCGAGAAATACGTGATCGGATCGGCATTTCTATCGGCAACCCCAGCGCCCCGGCACTGCTCGACACCATCCGCGAGGCCGAGGCGGCAGGCGTGGCCCAGGTGTGGATGACCCAGAACCCCAGGATTATTGACGCGCTGACGTTCTACGCCGCCGCGATCAGCCAGACATCGCGCATCCGGCTGGGCACATCTATCGTGCCGACCTACCCGCGCCACCCGCTGGTAATGGCCCAGCAGGCCGCCACCGTCGATGCGCTGGGGCCGGGGCGGCTGCGGCTGGGCATCGGTCCAAGCCACAAGCCGATCATCGAACCGATCTACGGCATCCCAATGAGCGAGCCGCTAACCCATCTCGACGAGTATGTGACGATCGTGCGGGCGGCGCTGCACGATGGTGCGGTTGACTTCAGCGGCAAGTACCTAACAGCCAAACTGTCCAGCGCCCCCACCGCTCATGTACCCGTGCTGGTCTCGGCGCTGGGCGAGCAGGCGTTCCGCCACGCGGGCCAGCACGCCGATGGCGCTATCTCGTGGAACTGCCCGATCCCCTACCTACGCGATGTGGCGCTGCCCGCCCTGCACAATGGTGCCGCGCAGGCAGGCCGCCCCCGACCCACGCTGGTGGCCCACTTCTGGATCTCGCTCAGCACCGATCGGGATGCGGTGCGTGCCGCCATGCGCAAAGGCCTGGAATACTACCCCACGCTGCCATTCTACGCCAAGATGTTCGCCGCCGCAGGCTACCCGGTGCCGCAGGGCGGCGGCGTAAGCGACGAGCTGGCCGACGCCCTGGTGATCGCGGGGACCGAGGAGCAGATCCGCGAGCAGATCCGCGAACTGCTGGACCAGGGCATCGACGAGCTGCTCCTCACCAGCGCGGCGGTGGGCGATGCGGCGCAGGAGCAGTCGCGGCTCTTCCAGCTCATCGGAAGCATCGCCTAACAAGAGGAGGAGAAAAACATGACCACTTCGGCCCAGTTCCCCGCCGAGACCAGCGACAGCGGAGCCTTCGTGCGCCAGGCCTACCGCATCCGCGACCGCATCACCGCCGACGGCTCGTCGGGATTCCCAGCCGAGCCGGGGCGCTACCACCTCTATGTCTCGCTGGCCTGCCCGTGGGCGCATCGCTCGATCATCGTACGCGGCCTGCTGGGGCTGCAGGATGTGATCAGCATGTCGGTGGTTGACCCCATCCGCGACGAGCGCGGCTGGGCCTTCCGCGAGGGGCCGGGCCACGGCCCCGACCCCGTAAACGGCTTCTTGTTCCTCTCCGAGGCCTACCTGCGCACCGACCCTAGCTTCACCGGGCGCTATACCGTACCCTGCCTCTGGGACCGCATCACCCAGCGCCTGGTGACGAACAACTACCCCGACATCACCATCGACATGGAGACCCAGTTCACGCGCTACCACCGCGCTGGTGCGCCCGACCTCTACCCCGAGGCGCTACGCGAGGAGATCGACGCGGTGAGCGACCTGATCTACCACGATGTGAACAACGGCGTGTACAAGGCCGGGTTTGCCACCAGCCAGGAGGCCTACGAGCAGGCGGTCGATGCGCTGTTCGCGCGGCTCGACTGGCTAGAGCAGCGGCTGGCAGGCCAGCGCTACCTGGTGGGCGGACAGCTGACCGAGGCCGACATCCGGCTGTTCACCACGCTGGTGCGCTTCGACGCGGTCTACCACGGCCACTTCAAGTGCAACATCCGGCGTCTGGTCGACTACCCCAGCCTCTGGGGCTACGCCCGCGACCTCTACCAGCGGCCAGGGTTTGGCGAGACGGTCAACTTCGACCATATCAAGCGCCACTACTACATGACCCACGATCAGATCAACCCAACGAGGATCGTACCGAAAGGCCCCGCCGTGGACTGGGATGCGCCGCATGGTCGCGAGGCGCTCTCGTGATCGGCGAAACCCTGATCCGCGACGCCCGCCCCGACGAGCGGGCGATCATCCGCGAGCTGACGCTGCGGGCCTACGCCGAGCACGCGGCGGCGATGCAGCCGAGCGCGTGGGAAGGGCTGCACGAGGCCATCCGCAGCGCGCTGGGGTCGGAAGAGCCTGCCGAGCGGATCGTGGCCGAGCACGGCGGGACGGTGGTGGCCAGCGTGCTGCTGTTCTCGCCCGAGGCCAACGCCTACGGCGGCGCGGCGGGCGGCCAGGGCGCGCCCGAGATCCGCATGCTGGCCGTCGCGCCCGAGGCGCGCGGGCAGGGCCTGGGCGAGGCCCTGGTGCACGAGTGCATCCGGCGGGCGCGGCGGGCCGGGGCCAGCGAGATCGGCCTGCACACCTCGCACAGCCTGCGGGCGGCCATCCGCCTCTACGAGCGGCTAGGCTTCGTGCGCGCGCCGCAGTACGACTTCCAGCCCGCTGGGGCCGAGCTGGTGATGGGCTACCGGCTCAAGATCTAGGCAAGAAGATGCCGTGGAGACGATCAGAAAGCTGTCGCTGACCATCCTCGGCATCACATTCACCGCCTGATCCGCCCCGAGTATTTCAAAACTGATCACGTTCTTCTCATCAACAAGCGCAAAATACACGCTACAATAGATCCACAGCTCTTCTTCCCAAACAAAAGAAGGAATTGCGCCGATGGAAGCACCGCAGACACCGGATGGAGCCACACCCGCCTTTCCCAACGCCGCACGGATCTACAACTACACCCTCGGCGGCAGCTTCTACTACCCCCCCGATCAGGCCGCCGCCGAGTACATGTTCTCGCTGGTGCCATCCACAAAAAAGTGGGTGCACATGCTCCGCGACTTTTTGCAGGCGGCCACCCAGCATATTGTGAAGGAAAAAGGCATCACCACCTTCGTCGATTTTGCCTCGGGGCTGCCCACCGACGAGCACATCCACGCCGCCGCCCCTGGCCTGCGCGTGATCTACTCGGACAACGACCCCGAGACCTACGCCGCCGCGCAAAAGCTGATCGGCGGGCTGCCCAACGTGCGCTACTTTCTCCACGATGTGATCGACCCGCTCGACCTGCTGGAGAAGCCCGAGGTGCAGGAATTCCTTGGCGACGATAGGCGAGTGGCCATCGGGATCAGCGGCGTCAGCTCGTTCTTGGACATGGACGACATGCAGCGCATGGTGGCCGATCTCTACGACTGGGCCGCGCCGGGGTCGGTGCTCTACACCACCTTCGAGACCAAAGAGGCCGACAAGACCACGCCGCGCATGGAGCAGTTTGTCGACATGTTCCGCCAGGCTGGCGCGCCCTTCCACTTCTACACCTACGAGGAGAGCCTGACGCTCTGCCGCCCGTGGAGCCTGCCGCCCAGCGGGCTGGTGCCGCTGCAGCAGTTCCTGGGGCTGCCCGAGGGATACATCACCCCCGAGGAGCACGAGGACGTTGGGCTGGAGTTCTACGCCGCCATCCTCGAAAAGCCCGTATAAAACAAAGAGGGCGCGCTGGGAACACCAGCGCGCCCGTGCCGCCCCACACCCCAGCCTAGGCCAGCAGCGCCAGCAGCAGCGCCACCGCCGCAGGGCCGCCCTGCACCCACAGGATCGAGCGCTTGGCCGTCAGGCTGCCATAGACCGCCGCCACCAGCACACAGCCCAGGAAAAACAGCCGGATCTGCGCGCCAACCGCCGGATCGGGGTGCAGCAGCCCCCACACCAGCCCCGCCGCCAGAAAGCCGTTGTACAGGCCCTGGTTGGCCGCCATAGCCTTTGTCTGGGCAGCCTGCTCAGGCGTGAGGCCAAACGAGCGCATGGTGCGGGGCTGGGTCCACGCGAACATCTCAAGGTACAAAATGTAGCAGTGCTCCAGGGCAACCAGCCCCGCAAACACCTGAGCCAGAATGGTGAGCATAGCGCAATTCCTCTCATCTGCCAGAACATAGATCGGCCAAAGCGGCTATTATACTCGCAAGTCGCCGCCCGCCGTTCTATGCTATACTGCCCGGCGATGGGTATGTTAAGGGAATCCACATGAGCAACGAACTCCTCCACCAGCTGCGCGCCCTGCTCTCCGATCGGGCGGAGATCAAAGACGAGATCGCACGGCAGCAGGCCGAGCTCGCCCAGATCGAGACCGCTATCGCCATGCTCATAGCGCCGCTCGATGGGCCGGTGAAGGTGCCCGGCATCGGCTCGGTCACAATGACCCGCCCGTCAACCACGCGCCGATTCAGCCCCGACCGGCTGCGCGAGCTGATCCAGAGCCTGCGCGAGAGCGGCAACGAGCCGATGGCCCAGGAGATCGAGGCGTGCCAGGTGGAAAGCGAGCTGGCCGGTCGGCTCCAGATCTCGTCCGAGCGCAGGCGGGCCAGCTAGCCCCGCATAGAGAAGGCCGATGCAAGCACAGCCTCCCGAACGACGAATCGCGCTCAAGCTCTTTCTGGCGCTCATCTGTGTGATAGGCGGGTGGACGGTGCTTGAGAACGCCGTCTTCCCCTCATTCAGCACACAGCAGGCCGATCAGCGCGGCACCGCCCAGCCCGAGCGGCTGGCGCGCGCCACCGCCGCGCCGCCCAGCAGCACCGCCAGCGCGGTGCCGCCCACGCCCACCGCACTGCCCACCGCGCCCAGCACGCTGCCCACCGTGGCCCCCGCCGCCACCGGCGAGGCCGCACCGCCAGCCATCACCATCGTCGCAGGCCCGCCAGCAGCCAACTACAACCCGACCTTCCGCAACGATGGGCAGCTCAACCGCGTCTCGCCCGCGTTCTGGCCCTGCAAGTCGGGCCAGATCAAGGCCGACAATGCCGCGCTACGCTACTTCACCCCGCAGCACCCGCTCTACGACGCCACCTTCAACAACGTGACCTGCTACGAGACCGCCGAGGAGGCCCAGAAGGGCGGGTTCACACCAGGGGAGTAGCGGCGCGCCGATCGACCAGCGCCGCAAAGCGCTGCTGATAGGTGGCCAGCGGCTGCGCGCCCACCAGCCGCTCCACCTCGGCACCGCCCCAGAACATGACCAGCGTAGGCGCACCGCGGATGCCAAGCTGGCTGGCATAGCGCTGGTCAAGGTCGACATCCACCTGCACGATCAGCAGGCGGCCCTGGTAGGCCTCGGCCAGCTGATCGAGCAGCGGGGCGATCCTGCGGCAGGGCGGGCACCAGGGCGCGGTAAAATCCACCACCACCGGCAGCTCGGCGCGCAGCACCACCTGCTCGAACTCGGCATCGGACACCTGCGGTACACGGGACATAGCGCACCTCTCCTCGATCACCCCGCCGGCACATGCGGCGGGCAGTGGGGGGAGTGTAGCGCTTCAAGTCGGCTTTAAGTCAAGAGGGGAAATATGGAAGAGCTCAGCATCGGCGCGGTGGCGCGCCGGGCGCGGGTGCAGGCATCGACCATCCGCTACTACGAGCAGATCGGCCTGCTGCCCGCGCCAGAGCGGGTGGGCGGGCAGCGGCGCTATGGCGCGGATGTGCTGGATCGGCTGGCCTTCATCCGCACCGCGCAGCGGATCGGCTTCTCGCTTGGCGAGGTCCAGCAGCTGCTGGATCACCAGCGCGGCGGCGTGGCCCTGCCCGCGCTCTGGCGCACGCTCGCCCAGCAGAAGCTGGGCGAGATCGACCGGGTCATCCAGCATGCCCAGCAGATCCGCCAGCAGCTGAGCCAGGGCCTGGGCTGCGCCTGCGATGACCTCGGGTCGTGCATGCAGTGCGTGTGCGCCGAGTGCGGCGCAGGCGGGGGCTGCTAGGCCTTCGGCCCCTCGTAGACAACCTCGATCAGGAGGTGGTCGGGGGTCTCGAACATCACCTGGTAGTAGGTCTTGCCCTCGCCAGCCGAGAACTCGGCGCGGTGGCGCGGGGTCTCGAACAGCGCCGGGATGCTGCGCTCGGCCAGGTAGGCGGCGGTGGCGTCGACATCGGCCTGGGCGCTGGTCTGGATGGCCAGGTGGTTGACGCCCACACCGTCGTAGTCGTTTGGCGCTTCCTTGGTCGCAGCGACGAACCAGATCGAGGGGCCGCCGGTAGATGCCAAGCCCAGCATCGTGTTGGCATCCTCGTAGAGCACGTGCCAGCCGAGAAAGCTGAACAGATCTTTGTAGAACGAGATATTCGCGGGGTGGACATTGACCTGCATGTGGCCAAACTGGGATGAGATCGCCATGCAATCCTCCACTCTGAGCAGATTTCTTCCAGGGTGCTGTTGCCAGCGGATCTATACTAGAACATATTTTCTATTTTGTCAAGTAGCATAGCAAAAATAGTTGTTTTTTAACAAAATCACCTCTTAGGGAAATTTCTCCACCTTAAATATAACCTATTTTTCACCATATGGAATCTTCTTCATATGTTAATATGAGCAATATGAGAATCTGAAGCAGTATACTAGAGACACATTTTGACATATCATATATCAGAATGTATAGGTATTGCATATACAGCCCAGATTTGACTTAATTACTATGTAAGGACTATATGCGCCGAACATCGATTGCTTCTCTGGCCATTCTTAGCGCACTCAGCGTGGGGATGCTGCTACCAAACAACGCAGCAGCAGAACAGCTTAAGCGTGTCCCTTCAGCCGTATCGCCAGCCCCCCACACTGCTACCAACAACGAGACCCCCATTCTCACCAGCATCAGCCCGGCAGCGCTTCCGATCAACGCGGGTCCGGTGACGATCAGCATCGTTGGAAATAATTTCGTCCCCACATCGGTCGTACAAATCAGCGGGGCCGACGCCCCCACTACGTTCATCAGCAGCACCCAACTGCGGGCGACGCTGGAAAGCCAGAGCTACGCCAAAAGCCTTGGGGTGTGGGTGAGCAACCCGCAGCCAGGGGGTGGCGCATCCAATATCATCCCACTGCCCGTGGGGATCACCAATGTCGCAAGCCTGAGCGGCGGCGTATCGGCAGCAGCCATTGATGGCAGCACCGCCTATGTGAGCGAGGGTCGCACCATTAGCGTGCTAAACCTGACCAACGAAGCCCAGCCGACCAAGATCGGCAGCATCGAGGCGCCAGGGAAGATCCACAACCTTGAGCTTGTGGGCAGCAAGCTCTACGCCGCCATCGGCAGCTATGGGTTTGTGATCATCGACGTGAGCACCCCCACCAAGCCAGCCAAGCTGGGAAGCTACATCACCGCAGGCAGCGCCTACGATCTTGCCGTGTCGGGGAATACGCTGTATCTCGCCGATGGGCCGGAATATGATGGGGGCGCTGGTGTTTTCAACATTCCTGGGCTGAGCGCCTTCGATATCAGCAACCCAAGCGCCCCAAAACTCATAGGGCGCAGCAATATCAACGCCTACGATATCGATATTGCTGGCAACACACTCTATGTTACTGGCAATGATAACCCACTGATGAGCTATGATATCAGCGACCCGACAAATATCACACTCGTCAATTCCTATGTCAATGTGCGAAATGTATCCTACGGTGTGCGCGCTATCGGCAATCGGATCTATGTCACAGAAAAACAATCGGGGCTCCATATCATCGACACAAGCGCCCCAAGTCTGCACTACTGGGCGGCAAATGATAGCTTTGCCCGCGATGTCGACGTGGATGGCAATCGCGCCTATGTGGTAACAACAACTGGCAAACTGATCGTGCTCGATGTGACCGATCTGAAGAACATCCAGACGGTCGGCACCTACAGCGGCGACGGCAATAGCTGGGATGTGCGGGCGAGGAACGGACGAGCCTACCTGCTGGATGGCAAGGGCGGCATGAAGATTTTCGACGTGTCGCAGGCTGGCGATCCTGTGCTGCTTGGGCAGTATGGCGTGCTATCGCCCAAGGTGCTTGCAGGCAGCGGAACCACGATCGCTGTCGCTAGCGATACAAACACATTCAGCATGGTCGACATCTCGAACCCGACTGCGCCCACGCACACTGCAAGCATCGCAACCGTTGCCCCCACCCGCGACGTGGTGATCACCGGCACGCTGGCGCTGGTGGCCGAAGAGGGCACGGAAAATCCGGTCACCTTCCATGGCGAGGGTGGCGCGCTTCAGATCTTTGATACGAGCACAAACCCGCCGACGCTGAAGTCGACCACGACGGTCAGCGCACCGCTTTCCATTGCGATTGAGGGTACCACCGCCTTCATCGGTACCGAAACCGGCATCGAGATATACAGCTTCCAGGATGCCGAGCACCCACAGAAGGTAGCGGTAAATACCTCGCTCACCTATGTGACATCGCTTCAGGTGGGTAAGGGAAAGGTCTATGCGAGCAATTCCGCAGGATTGAGCATCTTTGATGTGCACAACCTGAATAACTGGCAGGTGCATAGCCAGATCTCTTGGCTTTCTGTAGATGATATGAAGTTACAAGCGACCATTCTCTATATTATTCAGCGTGATAGCGGAAAGGTTTTACCCATTGATGTGAGCAACCCTGATCAGCCGAAAACCCTTAACGGCATGTGGCCGTCTATCCCTTCAGCAGAGGCACAGGGTATCGATGTCGTCAATGGAAAAGTCTATGTCGCTGAAACCAACTATGTATCGGATCGTGGCAGCTTCTCGATCTTTGACATGTCAGATCCTGCCAACCCGAAGATGGAAGCGGCCTATAGGCTCGATAGCAACGCAACCGATGTGTATGTGCAGGGCGACTACGCCTATGTGGCCACGCCCCAGGGCGGCCTGCAGGTGCTGCGCATCGATGCTCCCGCCACCCCGCCTGCAGGCAACACTATCCCGGCCACGGGCGGCACCTTCCAGGCCCCCGACGGCGGGCCGCTGTTCACCTTCGGCGCTGGCACATTCAACAGCACGGTGACGCTGATCTACAGCGCATGCGCGGCGGATGCGGTGCCTCCGGCGGGCACACTCATCTACGGCGGGGTATGCTACGATATCTTGGCGATTACCGCCGACGGCAAGACCACTGTGCCGCAGAAGTCCTACACGGTGAGCATCACCGGTGTGGAGCAGAGCGGCGAGCAGCCGCCCGCGCTCTACTGGTGGGATGGCGGCTGGCAGCGCGAGACCAGCAGCAGCTACGATGCGGCCAGCAAGACCCTGACAGCCATGCCCTCGCACTTCTCCACCTGGGGCGTGCTGAGCGGCCCCACAGCGCCCGACGAGAATACCATCCCGACTACGGGCGGCAGCTTCCAGGCCCCCGACGGTGGGCCGCTGTTCACCTTCGCCGCTGGCACCTTCGCCAGCACGGTGACGCTGAGCTACAGCCCCTGCGCCGCTGGCGCGGTGCCTCCGGCGGGCGCGCTCATCTACGGCGGGGTATGCTACGACATCCTGGCGACCACCGTCGATGGCAAGACCGCTGTACCGCAGAAGCCCTACACGGTGAGCATCACTGGCGTGGAGCAGAGCGGCGAGCAACAGCCCGCGCTCTACTGGTGGGATGGCGACTGGCAGCGCGAGACCAGCAGCAGCTACGATGCGGCCAGCAAGACCCTGACAGCCATGCCCTCGCACTTCTCCACCTGGGGCGTGCTGAGCAGCGCTAAAGCTGAAGAGGAGCCGAACTACACGATCTACATCCCCATGGCTGTGCGCTAGCCGCCCCATACGAACGAAGCAGATAGGCCAGGGCCCTATGCCCTGGCCTATTTTTATGTCATGTCTAGCTCGCGCCGAAGAGCACATTATTGCAAATCCGCAGAGAAGTGATACTATTCACAATGCTATAATAGGGAGGCAGGCCCGCCGAGGTGCGGCGCTAGGAAGTTCGGACTCATGACAGCGATACATTCAACTCAGCAGGTAGCCTACGCCACCGTCGGTGGCTTTGTCGATGAGCTTGTGCGCTCGGGCGTGCGGCATTTCTGCATCTGCCCCGGCTCGCGCTCGACGCCGCTGGCGCTGATGGTGGCCCACCACCCCGGCGCGCGGATCTGGATGCACACCGACGAGCGCTCGGCCTCGTTCTTTGGCCTAGGGATGGCCAAGCTGCTGCGCGAGCCGGTGGCGCTGGTGTGCACATCCGGCACGGCTGCCGCGAACTTCCTGCCCGCCGTGGTCGAGGCCTTCTACGCCCGCGTGCCGCTGGTGGTGCTGACCGCCGACCGCCCCCACGAGCTGCGCGACTGGGGCGCGCCACAGACGATCGACCAGCTGCGGCTCTACGGCGGCCACGTGAAGTGGTTCGTCGACCTGGCCGAGCCGGACGCCTCGGCGGACATCCAGCGCTACACACGGCTGGTGGCGGGCCGCGCGGCGGCGCTGGCGCGGCAGGGGCCAGCCGGGCCGGTGCATATCAACTGCCCCTACCGCGAGCCGCTGGTGCCGCACCCCGGCCCTGGCCCCACGCCCTGGGATGTCGCACCCGCTGGGCTGGCCGCCGTGCAGGTGGCCTCGGGACTGCGCGCTCCCGACAACGCGCTGCTCGAAAGCCTAACCGAGGCGCTAACCCAGTCCCAGCGCGGCCTCATCGTCTGTGGGCCGCAGGACGACCCGGCGCTGCCCGCCGCTGTGGCGCGGCTGGCCGAGGCCCTGGGCTTCCCCATCCTGGCCGACCCGCTGTCGGGGCTGCGCTGCGGGCCGCACAGCCGCCGCATGGTCATCCAGAGCTACGACGCCTTCCTGCGCCTGCCCGAGGTGGCTGAGCCGCTCGTGCCCGACCTGGTGCTGCGCTTCGGGGCCATGCCGGTCTCCAAACCGCTGATGCAGCACATGCAGCGCGCGGGTGGTGCGCCAAACATTGTGGTGGATGGCGGCGCGGGCTGGAGCGACCCAAGCCAGCTGGCCACGGCCATGATCGCGGTCGATGGGGCCACGCTCTGCGAGCGGCTGGCCGCCGCCCTGGGCGCTGGGCGCGACACCATGGTGTGGGCCAAGCGCTGGCAGCATGTCGAGCGCCAGACTCTGGCGACCATCCAGCAGCAGATGGATGGATTTGACGACCTGTTCGAGGGCAAGGTCTTCCGCGAGCTTGGCGAGGCCCTGCCCGATGGCGCGGTGGTGTTCGCGGGAAACAGCATGCCCATCCGCGACATGGACACCTTCTTCCCTGCATCGGGGCGTGACATCCGGCTGATGGCCAACCGTGGCGCAAACGGCATCGACGGCGTGGTCTCCAGCGCGCTGGGCGCCAGCGCCGCTGGGGCCAGCCCGCTGGTGCTGGTGATCGGCGACCTCTCGCTCTACCACGACTCGAACGGCCTGCTGGCCGCCAAGCTGCACCAGCTGAACGCCACAATCGTGCTGCTGAACAACGACGGCGGCGGCATCTTCTCGTTCCTCTCGCAGGCCAGCGAGGCCCCCGAGCACTTCGAGCAGCTGTTTGGCACGCCGCACGGCCTCGACTTCCGGCATATGGCCGCGCTATATGGCGCGCGCTTCCACAGCGTGGCCGACTGGGGCGAGTTCCGCCAGCGGCTGGCCGAAAGCACCGGCGGAAGCGGCCTTTCGATCATCGAGCTGCGCACCGACCGCGAGCGCAACGTGGCCATGCACCGCGAGATCTGGCGCGCTATCTCCGCCGAGCTGGCCCGGGGGTAGCGCATGCGCCTCACGATCAATGGTATCGGCTACCACATCCGCAGCTGGGGCCATGGGCCTGCGCTGCTGGCGCTGCACGGCTTCACTGGCAGCGGTGCGAGCTGGGGCGCACTGGCCCAGCAGCTTGGCCAATCCCGCCGCGTGATCGCCCCCGACCTGATCGGCCACGGCGCGACAGATGCGCCAGCCGACCCTGGCCGCTACGCCATGCCCGCCTGTGTGGCCGACATGCTGGCCCTGGCCGACGCGCTGGGGCTAGAACAGTTCGACCTGCTGGGCTACTCCATGGGCGGCAGGGTGGTGCTGCAGCTTGCGGCGGCGGCCCCCCAGCGCGTGCGGCGCATGGCGCTGGAGAGCGCCTCGCCGGGGCTGGCCAGCCAGGCCGAGCGCCAGGCCCGCCGCACCGCCGACGATGCGCTGGCCGAGCGGATCGAGCGCGAGGGGCTGGCATGGTTCGCAGGCTACTGGCAGGCCATCCCGCTGTTCGCTAGCCAGGCCGCGCTGCCCGCCGAGACCCTGGCGTGGCTGCGCGAGCAGCGGCTGGCGGGCAACCCACACGGGCTGGCGGGCAGTCTGCGCGGCATGGGCACCGGCCAGCAGACATCGCTCTGGGATGCGCTGGGCGGGCTTCCCACGCCCACGCTGCTGCTGGCGGGCGCGCTGGATGCCAAGTTTGCCGCCATCGGCCAGCAGATGGCCGACCGCATGCCCCAGGCGCAGCTTATCATCATCCCCGACGCTGGACATACCATCCATCTTGAGCAGCCCAGCCTATTTGCGCAGACGGTAGCAGCATTTCTTGACGAACAATGAAAAACCCCGATTATTTCTCCGTTCATTAGTTGAAAGAGGAGCAGACTATGCCTATCGAGTGGACGAAGGTACGCGACTACACCGACATCATCTACGAGCACGACGCGGCGGGCGAGGGCATCGCCAAGATCACGATCAATCGCCCCGAGAAGCGCAACGCCTTCCGCCCCGAGACCGTGAATGAGCTGATCGAGGCGTTTACCCACGCCCGCGACGACGAAAACATCGGCGTGATCCTGTTCACCGGCGCAGGCGAGAAGGCCTTCTGCTCGGGCGGCGACCAGAGCGTGCGCGGTAAGGGCGGCTACGTGGGCAAGGACGAGGTGCCCCGCCTCAACGTGCTAGACCTTCAGCGGCTCATCCGCGTCATCCCCAAGCCGGTGATCGCCATGGTGGCGGGCTACGCCATCGGCGGCGGCCATGTGCTGCATGTGGTGTGCGACCTCACCATCGCCGCCGACAACGCGATCTTCGGCCAGACCGGCCCGAAGGTCGGCAGCTTCGACGCGGGCTACGGCTCGGGCCTGCTGGCGCGCAATATCGGCCACAAGAAGGCCCGCGAGATCTGGTACCTGTGCCGCCAGTACAACGCCCAGCAGGCGCTGGACATGGGCCTGGTGAACACCGTGGTGCCGCTCGACCAGCTTGAGGACGAGGCCGTGCAGTGGTCGCGCGAGATCCTGGAGAAGAGCCCGCTGGCCATCCGCTTCCTCAAGGCCGCGATCAACGCCGACACCGACGGCTGGGCTGGCCTGCAGCAGTTCGCGGGCGACGCCACGCTGCTCTACTACCTCTCCGAGGAGGCCCAGGAAGGCCGCGACGCCTTCCTGCAAAAGCGCAAGCCGAACTTCCGCCGCTTCCGCCGCTTCCCCTAGGCGCAAGGCGCTGGCGGGCCAGATGCTGAGCGGCCCGCCAGCGCCCCAGAGACCAACCGCCATCAGCCTGACAACCGAGCCACCGCCATGATCATCCAGCGCATTCTGCTGCGGACCTACCGCATCCCCTATCAGGCCACCTTCACCACCGCGCACGGCAGCGAGCAATGGCGCGAGGGCGTGCTGCTGGAGATCGACATGGGCGACGGGCTCACCGGCCTGGGCGAGGCCGCGCCCGTGGCTGCCTTCGGCGGGGGCAGCGCCGCGCAGGCCCTGGCCGTGGCCCGCGCTATCGCCGCGCGCGCGCTGGGCCAGCCACTGGCCCTGGCCGACCGCCTGCTGGCCGCGCTCGACTACAGCCGCCCCGGCGTGAGCGCCGCCGCCTGCGCCTTCGACACCGCCATCCACGACATCCGCGCCCGCCAGGCCAAGCTGCCGCTGGCGCACCTGCTCACCCCCGAGGCTCCGGCCAGCGTGACTGTCAACGCCACCATCGGCGGGCTGCCCAGCGAGGCCGCCTGCGAGTCGGCGCGGCAGGCTGTGGGCCTAGGGTTCGGCACGATCAAGCTGAAGGTGGGCGTCGCCGCCTCGCCGCAGGGGGAGATCGAGCGGATCAAGGCGGTGCGGGCCGCCATCGGGCCAGATGTGAAGCTGCGGCTCGACGCCAACGGCGCGTGGGATGCACCCACCGCCATCGCCATCCTGCACACCTTCGCGCCCTACAACATCGAGCTGCTAGAGCAGCCGGTGCCTGCCGACGATCTGTGGGGCATGGCGCAGGTGCGAGCAGCCTCGGTGGTGCCGATCGCCGCCGACGAGGCGCTGACCGGCCCCGAGCAGGCCCGCCAGATCATCCAGCGCCAGGCCGCCGACATCCTGGTGGTCAAGCCCATGTGCGCTGGCGGCATCGGGCGGGCGCGCGAGATCGCGCAGATCGGGCTGGAGGCCGGGCTGGGCGTGTTCGTCACATCCACGATCGAGAGCGGTGTAGGCGTGGCCGCCGCGCTGCATGTGGCCGCCGCGCTGCCCACCCACGCGCTGGCCTGCGGTCTGGCCACCGGGGCGCTGCTGGCCGGCAACCTGCTGCGCCACGCGCTGCCGGTGCGCATGGGCCGCATGGCGCTGCCCGCCGAGCACGGCCTGGGCGTGGCGCTCGACGATGTGCAGCTGGGCCGCTGGGCCAGCCCCTGGCAAGAGGCCGAGCGTATCTAGCAGGCCGCCGTCACCCTCCCACAAGCCGCCCTTTGGCTTAGGCCAGGGGGCTTTTTCTGCCAGAGAACAAGGCCACCGCAATGACCGAGACCACCTTGCCCGACTGGCTGGCCCGCCGCGCCAGCATCGCGCCCGAGGCCCCCGCGCTGATCGCGGGGGAGACCCGCTGGAGCTTCGCCGCGCTTGATGCCCAGGCTAGCGCTGCGGCGCGGCGGCTGGCCGCGCTGGGGCTGCGCCCCGGCGACCGCGTGGCCGTGCTGATGCGCAACACGCCGCTGTTTGTGGCGCTTGTCCACGCCGCGCCGCGCCTGGGTGTCACGCTGGTGCTGCAAAACACGCGGCTGGCCGCGCCCGAGCTGGTGTGGCAGCTGAACGATGCCGGTGCCGAGGCACTGATCTACGACCCCGCATTCACCGCCCTGGCCGAGGCGATCGGCCAGCAGCTGCCGCAGCTGGTGCGCTGCGACGCGGACGCCTTCGCCGCCCTGGCCGAGGCCCCCGCCGCCCTGCGCGAGCACATCCGGCTCGACAACATCCACACGATCATCTACACATCCGGCACCACCGGCCAGCCCAAGGGCGCAATGCTGGCCTACGCCAGCCACTGGTGGAGCGCCATCGGCTCGGCGCTGAACCTGGGCCTGCGCGACGACGATCGCTGGGTGGCGGTGCTGCCGTTTTTCCACGTGGGTGGGCTGGCCATCCTCATGCGTTGCGCCATCTACGGCATCGCCACCGTGCTGCCCAGCTCGAACAGCGCCGACGACATCGCCCTAGCCATCGAGCGCGAGCGCGGCACGATCATCTCGGTGGTCAGCACGCTGCTGCAGCGCATGGTCGAGGGCAGGCCCCCGCCGACCTGGCTGCGCTGCGTGCTGTTGGGCGGCGGGCCAGCGCCACGCCAGCTGCTCGAGCGCTGCGCCGCACTGGGCATCCCGGCCATCCAGAGCTACGGCATGACCGAAACCGCCTCGCAGGTGGTCACGCTGGCCTTCGCCGACGCCCTACGCAAGCTCGGCTCGTCGGGCAAGCCCCTGCTGCCCAACCAGATCCGGATCGAAGCTGAGAGGAAGGAGGCCAGGCCAGGCGAGATCGGCGAGATCCTGATCAGCGGGCCAAGCCTGATGCGCGGCTACATCAACCGCCCCGACGCCACCGCCAGCGCCCTGCGCGACGGCTGGCTGCACAGCGGCGACCTGGGCTACCTGGACGACGAGGGCTTTCTGTTCGTGATCGACCGCCGCAGCGACCTGATCATCTCAGGCGGCGAGAACATCTACCCCGCCCAGATCGAGGCCGTGCTGCGCCAGCACCCCGCCGTGGCCGAGGCCGCCGTGGTGGCCATGCCCGACCCGCGCTGGGGCCAGGTGCCCGCCGCCTTCGTGGTGCTACGCCAGGGTGCCGCGCTCGACCCGCAGGCTCTGGCCGAGTTCTGCGCCCAGCACCTAGCCCGCTACAAGCTGCCGCGCCAGTTCTTGGCCCTGCCCGAGCTGCCGCGCAACGCGGGCGGCAAGGTAGTGCGCGCCCAGCTGCGCCAGCTGCTGGCCGACGCCCAGGGCGACACGGGGCCGCTGCTCTAGCCCACAACAGGTCTATGCGTTCGCGACCATGCGCCGAGGCTTTTACCACCAAAACACCAAGAGAGAAGAGAAACAATACCCACGAAGACGCGAAGATTCAAAAAAGTAATAACACCTTCGAGCCTTCGCGTCTTCATGGTGAAAAATATCCGGTAAATCAAGAACGCATAGGCCCTGTAGCCCGCAATTTTGGCCACGCTACGAGCACCAAAACGTGCTACGATCACGTTTAACGAAGCGGCACCATCATCGCTCTCTTTTTAGGGCAAGGAGACCAGCATGTCCGACCACTTCACCACCGTCACCCACACCAGCTGGGGCCAGAAGCTGATGAACTCGTTCGTCGGCGCGCTGATCGGCATCCTCCTGTTCTTCGGCTCGTTCTTCGTGCTGTGGATGAACGAGGGCAAGATCGACTGGTCAAAGGTCGCCAGCAGCAGCGTGGCTGTGGATGCAGGGTCGGCGGGCACCAGCAGCGACGGCAAGTTCATCGCGGCGCAGGGCGTCATCCACAGCGACGAGACGCTGGGCGATGCCAAGTACCTGAGCGCTGGCAGCTACCTGCAGCTCAACCGCGTGGTCGAGATGTACGCCTGGAAAGAGGAGAGCCGCTCGGAGACCAAAAAGAACCTGGGCGGCGGCGAGACCACCACCACCACCTACGACTACGTGAAGGAGTGGACCGACAGCCCCGAGGACTCATCCAGCTTCGAGTACCAGTCCAACCACACCAACCCCAAGAAGGCGGTGGACAATGCCGCCATGACCGTCAAGCAGGCCAAGGTCGGCCAGCTGAGCCTGGACACCGCCCAGCTTGAGATGCCCGAGGCTAGCAACCTGCCGCTGACCAGCGACATGGTGGAAGAGGGCAGCAGCCACCGCTTTATTGAGCCGTACATCTTCATCGGCAAGGGCACGCCCGACGCGCCCCAGATCGGCGACCTGCGGATCAGCTACACGGCGGTGGACAACGACGTGAAGGCCACAGTGTTTGGCACCCAGCAGGGCATGGCCGTAGCGCCCTACAGCTACAAGGGCGAGAGCTTCTACCGCGCGATCGCGGGCGACCGCACCCAGGCCATCGCGGTGCTGAAGACCGAGCACGATATCCTCACCTGGGTGCTGCGGCTGGCCGGCTTCCTGATGATGTGGTTCGGCATCATGCTGGCCTTCGGCCCGATCACCTCGTTCCTGGATGTGCTGCCGCTGCTGGGCAATATCGGCGGCTTTATGATCGGCGTGGTCTCATTCGGCATCGCGTTTGTGCTCTCGGCGATCACGATCATCATCGCGATCATCGTCCACAACATCATCCTGCAGATCATCCTGCTGCTGCTGGTGCTGGGCGGCCTGGTGGCGTGGGTCAAGATCAGGAATCGCAATGTGGTGGCTGCCCAGGCCTAACATCACTCTATTTTTCACCTTCTGCGCAAGCGCCCAGGGCAATATCCCTGGGCGCTTTGCTGTCGGGTTCGGAGGCTTGCCCAATGGTGCATGCGTTACATGATCATTTTGAAAAAGCCTATGGTGGCTCTTGACATCTCCCTACACATCATATAAAATGAACACTGTTCAGCATAAGAAAAGCACCAATATGGCACGATCAAACAAAACAACCAGAGAGCAGCGGCTGCGCAGCGGCTCGCAGGACCGGCGCGAGCAGGAGCGCCAAGAGCTGCGCCAGCTGATGCTGGATGCGGCGGGGGCGCTCTTTCTTGAGCGTGGCTACGCGGGCTTCTCGCTGCGCCAGGTGGCCGAGCAGATCGGCTACTCGCCCGGCACCATCTACCTCTACTTTCGCGATAAAGATGACCTGCTGTTCCACGTGGCTGACACCGGCTTTCGTCTGTTCCAGGAGCAGCAGCAGCGCGCGGCGCTCTCGGCCAGCGAGCCGCAGGCGCGGCTGCAGGCGGTGGCCCAGGCCTATGTGCGCTTTGGGCTGGCGTACCCCGCCTACTACCGGCTGATGTTCGTCGAGCGGCCCGATCTGCTGTTCAAAGAGCACGCCGACGAGGCCGCCGCCTGGCTGGCCACGCTCGACGCCTACCAACAGCTTTTCCAGGAACTGTCCGCAGGAGCCGCTAGCCCCGCCCAGGTGCAGGCCCTGGCCGACGTGTGGTGGGCGACCGTCCACGGCATCGTAATGCTGGCCAACAGCATGGGCGTGGTGTTCGACCAGGCACGGATCGATGCGATGCTCGCCGCTGCGCTCGCCCAGATCATGCGGGCGCTGGGGCGCGAGGCCTAGGCGCGGCACGCCGGGGAGCGTGCCGCGTGCTCGGACAGCCGCTCCCCGGTAAAAAAGAGAGCAGCCATTGCTCGCTCTTTTTTTGCGAATGAATGAACACCGTTTATTAAGTTATAACTGTTTTAAAAGAAAGGGCTATCGTATGAGCCAACCGATCATCTTGGTAGTCGGCGCCACGGGCATGCTAGGCACGCCCGTGGCCGAGCGGCTGCTGCGCGAGGGCTACCGCGTGCGCGCGCTGGTGCGCAACCCCGAGGCCGCGCGGCAACGGCTGGGCGAGCATGTGGAATACGCCAGCGGCGACGTGCGCGACGAGGCACAGGTGCGGGCGGCGCTGCGCGGCTGCGCAGGCGTGCACATCTCGCTCCAGGGCCACACCCTCGCCGAGTTCGAGGCCGTGGAGCACCAGGGCGGCGCGCTGGTGGCGCGGCTGGCCGCCGAGCAGGGCGTGGGCCGCATCAGCTACGTATCGGGCGCGATGGTGAGCGCCGAGGCCAACAGCGCACCGCAGCAGTACGCCAAATACCAGGCCGAGCAGGCCATCCGCCAGAGCGGCGTGGCCTACACCATCTTCAAGCCCACCTTCTTTATGGAAACCCTGCCGCTGAGCGTGCAGGGCAGCCGCGCCATCGTGGTCGGCGGGCAGCGCAGGCCGCTGCGCTACGTGGCCGCCAGCGACTTCGCGGGGCTGGTGGCGCGGGCCTTCCGCACACCCGAGGCGGCAGGCAAAGATCTATTTGTCTACGGCCCGCAGGCCCTGACCCCATACGAGGCGACCGCCACCTACTGCCGGATCGCCGCACCCCACGCGAAGATCAGCACCACGCCGCTCTGGATGATGCGCGCGCTCAACACGCTCTTCCTCAGGGGTGCGCTTAGCCCCTACCTCACCATCGTGCAGCTGGCGCAGCGCCTCGGCGAGCCAGGCGACCCCGCAGCCACCGAGCGCATCCTGGGCGCGCCCACGACCACGCTTGAGCAGTGGTGCCAGCAGCGCACCGCGCCGCTAACCGTTGAGCAAGGAGCCTGATCATGAAGCAGCGCTATATCGTCGATGGCCACAAGCTGCTCACCAGCTTCTTCATCCTGGGGCTGATGGCCGCCTATGGCCGCTGGGACAACCCGACCGCATGGCTCTACCTCGCGCTCCACGGCACCTACGGCATGATCTGGCTGATCAAGAGCGCACTGTTCCCCGACAAGCGCTGGCAGCAGCGGGTGTCTGCGCCCTACGCTGTGGGGCTGGCCGCCACCCTCACGCTGTACTGGGCCGCGCCCTGGCTGCTGATCGCCCGCGACGTGCGCGCCGCGCCGCCGCTCATGGCGCTGTGCGTGGCGGTGTACACGCTCGGCATCTTCCTCCACTACACATCCGACATGCAGAAGCACATGGCGCTGGCCCAGCGGCCCGGCACGCTGGTGAGCGGCGGGCTGTGGGGCGTGGTGCGCAACCCCAACTACCTTGGCGAGCTACTGATCTACCTGGGCTTCGGGATGCTGGCCCAGCACTGGCTGCCGATCGCGATCATCGCGGCGGTGGTGGCGGCGGTGTGGTGGCCCAACATGCGTCAGAAGGATCGCTCGTTGGCACGCTACCCCGAGTTCGCCGTATACCAGCGCAGCACCAAGCTGCTCATCCCCTTCATCTGGTAGTACGCTATTGCAATCAGATCGAACAGAAAACGTATCTTTCAAAATCTGTCGCCGGTAGGCATAATGATACCATTACGAGAATGTTCGACAACACAGAGATCATCAGCACCTCATGGAATAAGGAGTCACGCAATGCCCTTCTACCAATCACGCCTAGTTGCTACTACGCTCCTGTCCATCACCCTCCTAGCGGGATGCAGCACACCGACCTCGCAGCGCAGCCCACCGGCCCCAACCGCCGCGCCCACCCAGGCGATAGCAACGGTAGGCGCGCCAGCGGAAACCGCAGCCAGCGCCACGCCGGTTACGATCCGCGTCGCCTGGTGGGGTTCGCAAACCCGGCACGACCGCACGCTCAAAGCTATCGAGCTGTTCGAGCAGGCCTACCCCAATATCGACATCGTTCCTGAATACAGCAGCTTCGACGACTACTGGACCAAACTCTCATCGCAGGTAGAGAGCAATGATCTGCCCGACGTCATCAATCAGGACTATGCCCGCATCAGCGACTGGATCTCCCGCGATCTGCTCATGCCGCTTGACCCGCTTGTCGCAGATTCTACGATCAACCTCACGGATGTGGCCGACGAGCAGATCGCAGGCGGCCGACTAAGAGGCAAGCTCTACGGGCTATCGCTTGGCACCAACTCGCCCAGCATCCTCTACGATCCTGCGCTGTTTAAGGCCGCTGGGCTTGAGGAGCCAACCGCCGACTGGACGTGGAGCGATCTGCAGCGCGACGCGATCAGCATCCATCAGAAGCTTGGCATCTATGGCGTGGAGGATATCTACAAGCTCGACATGTTCAAGCTCTTCCTGAAAGAGCATGGTGCGTGGATCTACAATGAGCGCGGCACAGGGCTGGGCTACAATAACGACGCGATCGCCGCCACCTTCTTCCAGTCCCTGATCGATCTGCAGAAGGCGGGGGCCATACCCAGCCAGGATTTTGATGCGAATCACCCCGTATCTTCAGTCGAGGACTCGCTGATGGTGAAGGGGCAGGCGGCAATGCTTTTCATCTGGAGCAACCAGGCGGTGGCGGTCAACAATGCGGTAAAAGATCGCCAGCTTGCCCTAGTCCAAACGCCACGCGTCGCAGGTGGCAGCGAGGGGCTCTACCTAAAGCCGGCAATGTTCTTCTCGATCTCGGCCAAGACCCAGCACCCCAAAGAGGCCGCGATGTTCATCGATTTTTTCCTGAACTCGCCAGAGGCAAACACGGTGCTGGCCGCTGAGCGTGGCGTGCCCATCCTGCCCAGCGTGCGCAAGGCCATCCGTAGCTCGCTCCCGCCAATGCAGCAGCAGGTCTTTGCCTATATCGGCGATGTGGAGTCGGTGGCCGCGCCGATCAACCCGCCCGACCCAACAGCACACACGAAAGTGCTGTCCGAGGTCTATAACCCGCTGGTCAATCAGCTCATCCGCGGCGAGATCAGCGCTGCCGACGCCGCCGCGCTGTTCCGCAAGCAGGCGACCGCGCTGCTGGCTGCAAAATAGCCGCACACATCGCCAGCACCGCACAAAAAGGACACCCGAGGGAGAACAGGCTTCCTCGGGTGTCCTTTTTGCTACATTTTCCTGCGGCACAAGCCGCTCGGTCAATGTCACACCCTACTCGTCGCAGGCCCTGCAGCGTCGGGGATTGCGGGGAGCCGTGACCGCACTGTGTTCTCTGGCCCGGCGCTATGAGCGTACATCCTCGCCTATGGTCGGGTGGCACCACTCCAACCGTCAGATCGTCTAGCGCACCACCTGGGAAGGCAGCCAGCAGCCCACAGGAGCCGCCCCTCGCTGAGGCAAATCGAGCGACGCATGCCGAATCGTCAGCACCAGACATAGCACAGCGAGGATGAGGCAGGCGATCCACAGCGTTAGGTCATGTCTTGAGCACCGCATAGACACCTCGGCGATATGGGCGTGATACCAGCCTAGCATGCCAAGATCGCATTTCCATCACAGCCGTGTAACAGCTGTGTAAACAATATCACCCCCGCTAGGGCAGGCGCGGCGGCCCCTGTCGCACCCGCTCGCGCAGGGCATCCAGCGGCCACGGCTCGTCGAAGCCCACGCCCATGCGGAACGGCGCGATGCACTCAAGCCACCACGTCGCGCCCAGCGCCGCCCGCCACGCCACGATCGGCGCGGCCTCGGCGGGGCAGGCACCCGGGGTAACGCCCATGCACACCAGATCCGGCGCGGGCGTGCGCTGGGGCTGACGCGCGAGAAAGGCAGCCAGCTGGCCCAGCTGGGCCAGCTCGCCCGCCTCGTCGTCGGCGTCGAACAGCGGGAAGACGCCATCCCAGCGGGCGGCGCGGCGGAAGGGAGCCTTGTTCGGCCAGAACCCGCCGACCCACACCGGGATGCCCGGCTGCTGCAGCGGGCGGGGTAGGAAATGGGCATCGCGCACATGGTAGAAGCGGCCGTCGAAGGAAAACGGCTCGCCGCTCCATAGACCGCGCAACACCTCCAGCGCTTCATCCAGCATCGCGCCGCGCTCGCGCAGGCTGGGCTGCTCCCCTAGGTTCTCCCACTCGTCCGCACCGCCACCGATGCCCACGCCGAGCGTCAGCCTGCCACCCGACAGGTGGTCGAGCGTGGTGGCCTCGCGGGCCAGCTTCCAGGGGCGGCGGCGCGGCAGCGGGGTCACGGTGGTGCCGATGCGTATACGGCTGGTGCGCATGGCCACGGCGGCCAGCGCCACCCATGGGTCGGCCATGGGCAGATCCCAGCCAGCGATATGGTCCCAGAGGAAGAAGCCATCCCAGCCAGCCTGCTCGGCCTCGCAGGCCAGCTCGGCCAGCGCACACGCATCGCCATAGGGGCCGAAGTTGGGGAGATAGATGCCGTAGCGCATCGGGGGCCTCGTTTCTATCAGATAGCATGAATCAAGGGCGCGCCGAGCGTTTCGGCACGCCCCTAGGGTACACCCGCTGTGTGACAGGCGGCGTCGCAGCATCTGATACAAGCGGCAAAGCGATGTTCAGGATTGTTCGCGGCAGACCGCACGCTACCAAAGCGCAGCCTACGGACAGCCCGTGCTAGATCGGCCACGCCTCATCGCGGTAGGCGCTCTCCCAGAACATCCACTCAAGCTGGGTCGAGCGGTGGAAGGCCTCCATCATCTCGGCCTGGCGCGCGGGCGTCGCCGCCTGGGCCGCTGCGTCGGTCCAGCCGATGGCGGAGCGCACCACCGCACCAAACGCCTCGCCTGCGTAGGTGTCGATCCAGGCCTGGTAGGGGTTGGCGGGCGCGGCGTGCTGGTAGATGTGCTTGCCGACTTCCCAGTAGATCCAGTAGCAGGGCAGCACCGCCGCCAGCAGCACCTCGTAGGGGCGATGGTGGGCGCAGGCTAGCAGGAAGCTGGTGTAGGCGAAGCAGCTAGGCGTGGGTCGCGTGGCCGACACCGCCTCGGGTGGGATGCCAAACGCGGCGAAGTAGCCGGTGTGCAGCGCCCGCTCCACGCGCACAGCGTTGGCCGCATCGTCGGCGAAGCTGGCCACCGCATCGGGCTGCGGCGAGCGGGCCGCGACCGAGGCCAGGGCGCGGGCGTAGTCCTGCAGGTAGTAGGCATCCTGCAGCATATAGCGCTGGAAGCGGGCGCGGTCAAGCCTGCCCTGGGCTAGCTCGCGATTGAAGGGGTGATCGAGGATGGCGGCGTAGATCGGCGTGATCGCCTGCCATGCCTGGGTGGAGAAGGTCATCGGGTGCCTCGCGGTGGCGTGGCGTGGCCGAGGGGCGGAGCAGCACACCGCAGCGGCATGCGACAGGAATCATCGGCAGGCTCCCTTCGCTGGCATGATCCAGATCAGGTTCGATGGGTATGCTCTCAGCCCTCTCGGGCACCCCAGCCGCTATCGTTATGTATTCGCCGCTATGGTATCGGCAAAAGCGAGCGCTGTCAAGCCCCGCCCTGGCGCGAGCGCTGGTAGTGGCGGCGCTGCTTGGCGCGGTTGCCGCAGTCGTTGATGTCGCACCAGCGGCGGCTGCGATTCTTGCTCATGTCGAGGAACAGCCAGCCGCAGCCGCGGTCGTCGGCGCACTGGCCCACGCGGGGCAGCAATGCGCCCGAGGTCAGCAGGTCCGCCGCCGAGATGGCCAGCGACCACCACACACGGTCGAGCTGCTGCGGGCCGCCGCGCTCGGCCCAGGCGAAGCCATCGCCCAGCGGCTGGATCCACAGCGAGCCGCGCGCCTCCCACAGCATCTGGTTAAACAGGCGTAGGTCATCTTCGCTAGGCGGGTCGCTGTGAATATAGCCCACCAGCAGGCGGTAGATCGCCTCGCGCAGGGCGATGGCGCGGCGGTAGACCTCGGCGGCCTCGGCGGGGCTGGCCAGGGCCGCCTGGCCAAGCGCGGCAGCATCCGCCGGGGAGAGCACGCCGATGCGGCAGGCCCAGTCGAGCAGATCGCTGTAGGTGTGTATCGTCTCGTATGGCGCGGCGCTGGCGTGCCAGTGGGCGGTGTTGGTGAAGGACAGGCAGCGCTCCTCGGGGCGTGGCTCGGTGGTCATAGGCATGGCTCGCTTACAACATTGTTATAACCATCAAAAATGGTTTGACAGGTTATATCTCACTCCGTAGAATGTAACCCTCATATACATTATAGGTGGTTATCCGCCATCGTGCATGCGGAGGGATACGCTATGGCCGTGCTCACAGCAAAATACTGGCGCAATGGTAACTTCCTCAGGCTCTGGGCGGGCCAGAGCATCGCCCTGTTCGGATCGAGCATCACCACGCTGGCGCTGCCGCTGGCGGCCATCAACCAGCTGGCCGCCAGCCCCATCCAGATGGGCGTACTGCAGATGGCCTCGTTCATCCCCTTCCTGCTCTTCGGGCTGCTGGCCGGGGTCTGGGTCGATCGGCTGCCGCGCAGGCCGGTGCTGATCGCCGCCGACCTAGGCCGAGCCGCCGCGCTGGCCCTGATCCCGCTGGCCGCCGTGCAGGGCTGGCTGCGCATCGAGCTGCTGTTCGCCGTGGCCTTCGCCGTCGGCACGCTCAACCTGCTGTTCGAGGCGGCCTACGCCGCATTCCTGCCCGCCATTGTGCCCGCCGAAGATCTGCAGACCAGCAATAGCCGCCTGCAGGCCAGCGCAGCAGCAGCCGAGATCGCGGGGCCGGGGGTCGCTGGCTGGCTGGCCCAGACCGTCACCGCCGCGATCGCGATCGTTGGGAACACGATATCGTTCATCATCTCGGCCCTGCTGATCAGCATCATCCGGGTAGATGAACCTGCCCACCACAAAGAGACCGGCATGCATTCGCTGCTGCACGACATGCGCGAGGGGCTGCGGATGGTGATCCGCAACCCCTACATCCGGGCGCTCAGCTTCTGCTCGGCATCCGCGAACATCTTTATCAACATGCATCTGGCGATCTACGTGCTGTATCTGACCAGATCGCTGGGCTTCAGCGCCGGGCAGATCGGCACGGTCTACATGGTCGGCAGTATCGGCGGGCTGGTCGGGGCCTGGTACGCCGACCGGATCGCGCGCAGGATGGGGCTGGGGCGCGCGATCCTGGTCGAGTGCTTGGTGGCCGGGATCGCCACTATCGCCATCCCGCTGGCCAGCCTGGCCGGGTCGCTGGCATTGGTGCTGCTGGCGCTCATCCACGCGCTCTGGAACTTCTGGACACCAGTGTACGTGGCCAACGCCGCTAGCCTGCGCCAGCATATCACGCCAAACGGCATGCTCGGGCGCGTCACCTCGGCCAGCCGCTTTATCTCGTGGGGGGCGGCGGCGATCGGCTTCCTGCTGGGCGGCCTGGCGGGCGAGCGCCTGGGGCTGCTGCCCACGCTGCTGCTGGCCGGGGTCGGCGTGCTGCTCTCGACGGGGTGGATCTTCTTCTCGCCGGTGCGCTCGCTGCGCGACATGCCGCAGCCCGATGCGGGCGCGCAGGCCAGCAGCCCGGCCTAGCGCTACACCACCGCCGCAACAAGCATGGTGGGGTTGGGAACCGGCAGCGCGTGGCCCTGGTAGTAGCGCCGCGCTGCCTCCTCGGGCGTAAAAAAGTGCACCTGCGAGAAGCCTGCGCCGCGCAGTTTGGCCTCCATCTGCTCGGGGGTGAAGGCGCTGACCCACGGCTCGCCCGCGTCCGCCGTGCGCTGGGCCAGCGGGGATGGCGCATCCGTAGGCTGGTTGTAGGTCAGCACGATCTCGCTGCCCGCCGGGTAGGTGGCCACCGTGCGCAGCACCGCGTCGATCGCCTCCTCGTGCAGGTAGACCGCCACCCCCAGCCACGAGAAGAACGTGGGCAGCCCGGCATCCACACCCTGCCCGCCCAAGATCTCGCCCAGAGTCTGCCGCTCGAAATCGGCCTGCACAAAGCTGAGGTTGGGCGGCAGCGCGATCCCCGCCTTGGCCAGTAGGCCGCGCTTGACCTGCTGTGTGGCGGGCTGGTCGACCTCGAAGATGCGCAGCGCCGTGGCCCACGCGGGCTGGCGGTAGGCGAAGGTGTCCAGCCCCGCGCCCAGCAGCACATACTGCGCCACACCGCGCCCCAGCGACTCGGCCAGCCGATCCTCGGCGTAGCGCGAGCGCAGCGCGATCCGCGAGCGGATGGCGTCCCAGTTTGGCAGCTGGTAGACCTGCGATGGGTCAAGCGATGGGCGCGACTCCATCGCCAACAGCAGCGGGCCGATGACCGAATCCTCAAGGATCAGCGGGCGGTCGAGCTTCTGGTGGGCGGCGCGGATGTAGGCCGCCCCAAAGGCGGTTTTGCTGAACGAGCGGTCGGTCATCGTTTGGTGCTCCTCACATACGGATGCGGCGATCATAGCAGAAAATCGTGCTGCTGCAAAAAGCTGAAGATGTGGCGGCTGAACAGCTCGGGCTGCTCCATATTTGGCACATGCGCGCAGCCACCCATCACCACCTGCTGCGCCACTGGGATGCCGTCGGCCAGCACGCCTGCCGCACGCAGCACCTCGGGGTGGTCCAGCGCGCCCGCGATCACCAGCGCGGGCCTGGCCAGCTGGCCAAGCCGGGCGGCGGCGGGCGGGTCGAGCGGATCGAGCGGGGAGATGTCGGCCTGCTGCCATGTGCCATTCGCCAGCGCCACACGGGCCATGGCCCTGGCCCGCCGCACCGCCTCGGCATCCACCTGCTCCAGCGTGCGGCCCTGGCCCGCCATCCACAGCTGCATCTGCAGATCCTCGGCCAGCCCCAGGTCGCCGCGCCCCAGCGCATCGATCATCTGCAGCAGCTCGCTGGGCGGCGCGCCCGCCATCGCAAAGCCGCTGGGCACCGCCGAGACCAGGATGAGCGCCGAGGCCAGCTCGGGCCGCTCCAGCGCCGCATCCAGCGCCAGCTCGCCGCCCAGCGAGCAGCCCACCAGCACCGCCGGGCCGACGCCCAGCTGCTCAAGCAGGGCGTAGAGATCGGCGCGGCGGCAGACCGGGCCATCCAGCGCGGCGGAGCGGACAAAGCCGCGCATGTCGAAGCGGATGACCCGGCAGCGCTGGGCCAGCGCGGCCCACTGGTCATCCCACATCCGACTATCCACAAACCCAGCGTGGCACAGCACTACTGGCGCGCCCTCGCCCGCCACCTCGTAGTACATCCGGCCCCCGCCGCAGTCAACATATCCCTGGGACATAGCGAACCTCCTTCTGTTTTTGCCTGTGCGCCTATGCTATACTGCGTCGGGTGACACCTGCTGTCACCCAACACCCGCAGGAGAGAAAAAACGATGCGCGCCGACCGCCTGCTGGCGATTATGCTGCTGCTGCAGACCCACGGGAAGCTGACCACGCGCGCCCTAGCCGCGCGGCTGGAGGTCTCGCGCCGCACCATCCTGCGCGACATCGACGCGCTGTGCGCCGCAGGCGTGCCGCTGACCGCCGAGGGCGGCCACGGCGGCGGCGTGACGCTCGACGAGCGCTACCAGAGCACTCTCGCAGGCATGCAGCAGAGCGAGGTGCGCACGCTATTCATCAGCGACAGCAGCGCGCTGCTGGGCGACCTCGGCATGGGCGACGCCGCCGAGCGCACGCTGCTCAAGCTGCGCGGTGTGCTGCCGCCCGCCCATCGCGGCGAGGTCGAGCGCACCCGCCAGCGCCTGCTGATCGACCCAGCGTGGTGGTGGCGCGACGCCCAGCCGCTGCCGCTGTGGGAGGCCCTCCAGCGTGCGGTGTTCGAGGATCGGCGGATCGTGGCGGGCTACGTGCGCCACAGCGGCGAGCAGATCGAGCGCACGCTAGAGCCATACAGCCTGGTGGCGAAATCCAGCGTGTGGTACCTTGTCGCCCACCACGACGGCGAGCTGCGCACCTACCGCGTAACCCGCCTGCGCAGCATCAAGCTGCTAGACGAGCACTTCGTGCGGCGGGCCGACTTCGACCTGCCGAGCTACTGGCAGAGCCAGATCCAGCGCCTGGGCGAGCAGATCGGCGAGTACCAGTTCACGCTGCGGCTGCGGCCCGAGCAGCTGGGCTTCGTGCGCGAGGTCGTGCCGGGGCGCTACCGCCAGCTGGGTGGCGAGGCGGAGGGCATGATCACGCTGGCGATCAACCTTAGCTCGCTGGAGCTGGCCAAGATGCTGGTGTTCGGCCTGGGCGCGGGGGCCGAGGTGGTGGAGCCTGCCGCGCTGCGGGATGCCGTGCGCGAGACCGCCCGCGCCATCCTGGCGCGGCCATAGGGGGCTGCGATGGATCTCTTCTCGACAACCTACAGCGGCGTGCCGTTCGCGCTGTTCTCGGCCACGCACGTGCTGGCGCTGGCGGCGGTGCTGGCCAGCTGCCTGGGGCTGGCGGCGGCGCTGCGCTGGGGGCCGCCGGGGGCGGGCTGGCGCGGGGCGCTGCGCCATGGCCTGGCGCTCTTCACCCTGCTCAACTTCGTGGTATGGTACGCCTGGGAGTGGAGCGTGGGCGCACTGGCCTGGGCCTACTCGCTGCCCATCCACATCTGCGTCCTCTCCATGCTGCTCTGCCCGCTGATGCTATGGACACGCAGCCAGTTACTGTTCGAGGTGTGCTACTTCTGGAGCTTCGCTGGCGCGACCCAGGCGATGCTGACGCCCGATGTCGCGCCGTTCAACTTCCCGCACTTCGTGTTCGTGATCTTCTTTACCTCGCACGGGGCGCTGCTGCTGTGCGTGATCTTCATGCTGGTGGCCGAGGGCTTCCGCCCGCGCTGGGCCTCGCTGGGCCGCGCCGTGGTCGCCACGCTGGGGCTGCTGGCGGTGGACGGCGTGGCCAACGCGCTGACCGGCGGCAACTACATGTATGTGGCCCGCGCCCCAAACTTCCCCAGCGTGATCGGCTACCTCGGCCCGTGGCCGTGGTACCTGCCGCCGCTCATCCTGCTGGGCGCGGCGGTGATGGCGCTCACCTACCTGCCCTTCGCGCTATACGACTGGCGGCGGGACGACAGGCAGCTCTAAGTTCTGCAATCCATGAAAGATAATCGTATCTGTGATTGATAGCGATTAAGCTTCCGGCGATGGTGATTAAGCTTCCGGCGATGGTGATTAAGCTTCCGGCGATGGTGATTAAGCTCCCGGCGATGGTGATTAAGCTCCCGGCGATGGTGATTAAGCTTCCGGCGATGGTGATTAAGCTCCCGGCGATGGTGATTAAGCTCCCGGCGATGGTGATTAAGCTTCCGGCGATGGTGATTAAGCTTCCGGCGATGGTGATTAAGCTCCCGGCGATGGTGATTAAGCTTCCGGCGATGGTGATGTCACATAAAACTGACATTTAAACGCGAAGTATATAGGTATCTTTCTTCCCACATATCAAGAGGCTGATATATGCCATGTGGCGATATTCTCCATTTCCACGAAACATCAGCGTCACGTTTCTGATGATCTCGCGTTGTAATCATCACCCCCGGACCGATGCCACAATACTCCGTCATCGGCGTAGGGGCGGGCACCAGACCCGCCCCTACGCCGATGATGACCGTGTTGGCGCGGCATGACGGCTGGTGTCACGTGGTCGCACATGGCCTGGCATGCCAGCACGCCTCACGTACCGAACCACGATGCCATGTTCTTGGGTATGTTCATCACATCGGGCCAGCAGGCTGGGCTACGTCGGCTCGACGCGGCGCAGTCGATTCACACACAAAGGCAGGCCGACGCGCATCACCCGCGTCGGCCTGCTTTTATGAGAACCTACCGCCCCACCACCAGCACGTTTGCCGCAGCGCTGGGCGTATACGCGCCATCGCCATCGAACGAGGCCCGCACGCCGCGCATGTAGGCCCCGCGCACCAGGCCGCCTACGCTCACCCCATCCAGCGTGGCGATGCCGCTGGCGTCGGTGGTGGCGCTGCCCACCGCGCTGCCGTTCAGGCTGAAGCTCACGCTGCGGCCCGCCAGCGCCGCGCCGTCGGCGCTGAGCGTGGCCCGCAGCGCCACGGTGCCGCCCAGCGAGCCGCGCGCCACCCCGGCCTTCAGCGTGGTGGTCGAGCCGACCCACTGGGCCGCCTCGGCGTAGACGCCCATGCCTGGCAGCGCCCTGCTGCTGTAGTCGAACAGGGCCTGGTTTTCCCAGGCGTTGCCTTGGCTAGGGTCGGTCGGCGTCCAGCCGCTGCCCTTCACCCCAGTCCACGCTGGCTCCCAGTAGAACACGCCCCAGCCCATGCCGTTGGGCACCGCCCGCACGATGCTCATCACATCGCGGAACATGGCCGCCTGCCCGGCAGGCGTGGCCGGGTAGCCCGCCGTCAGCTCGGTCGCAGGGTCGTTGATCACATTCTCCCAGCCGTCCTTGTCGGCCAGCGTGAAGGGGTAGGAGGTCTCGACCACCACCACCGGCTTGCCGTAGCGCGCGGCCATGTCGTTCAGGTTGTTCTGCAGCGCGGTGAAAGTGCCGTGCCAGTAGGAGTAATACGAGAGGCCGGTAACATCCCAGGTGACGCCGCGCGCCTTGGCCGCGTCGTACCACCAGCGGAAGTGGCCGTTGTTGCCGCCCTCGGCGTTGTGCAGCATGATCAGCGTGCCGGGCGAGCTGTCCTTCACGCCCTTGATGCCCTGCTTGAGCAGCGCGGCCAGGTTGTCCCAGCCCGCCGAGGTCCAGTTCTTCCCGTCCTCCCAGAGCATGCCGCTGTTGATCTCGTTGCCCACCTGCACCATATCGGGCGCGGTGCCCTGGGCCACCAGGCTGCGGCAGATGTCGTAGGTGTGGTCGTACACCGCCTGCTGCAGCTGGGTGAAGTTGTAGCCCTGCCAGGCCACCGGCTTGGCCTGCTGGCCGGGGTCGGTCCAGAAGTCGGAGTAGTGGAAGTCGATCAGCAGCTTCATCCCGGCGGCCTTGATCCGCCGCGACATCTCCAGCACGCGGGCCTTGTTGTTGTAGCCGTCGGCGGGGTTGACCCACACCTTCAGACGGGCGTAGTTCATGCCGTGCGACTTGAGGATCTGGATGGGGTCGCCGCGCGTGCCATTCTCGCTGTAGTACGCGCCGCCGAAGTCCTCGTTCTTCTTCACGCCCGAGAGGTCGCCGCCGCGCATGGGCAGCGCCGCGCCGCCAGCCGCGAAGCTCAGGTCGTCGAAGTGCACATACTCGCCCGCGTGTGCGTCGGAGTAGAGGATGATCGTGCACTGGCCGTTGGTCACATTCACCGAGGTGGCGATCTGCACCCAGGTGTCGTAGCCCTTGGTCACGGGCACGCTGGTGCGCTGCTCGGCCCCGCCGCAGCCGCGCAGGGCTACGAACACCTCGTTCTGGCCGCCGCCGTTGCGCACCCAGGTGCGCAGCGTGTAGATGCCGTTCTTCAGGCCCGTGAGGGTCTGCCATGTCGAGACGATGTAGGGCTTGTCGCTCCAGTGGGTCAGGTGGTAGCCGGTCACGCCGCTCGCCTCGGTGAAGTCGGCGGACTCCATGCCATTGGGCGACCATGTGGTCCAGCCTGCCGGGCTGGCGGTGCCGGTGGTGCCGAAGTCGGCGTTGGTGATGGTAGATGCGGCGCGGGCGGGGGCCGCTGGGAAGGCCACGATCAGCGTGGCGAGGGCAAAAACGGTCGCGGCTCTGCGAAACATGGTTGTGAGCATTGTCCCTTCCTTTGGCGAGTGCACATCATCGTACCTGCGGCAGGGCATCCGCAGCATCACAGCGCTGCGGGCGCGGGCAGGGGCCGGTGCCGCCAGCGTCGGCGGGTATGGAAAAGGCCGTTGGGAAACCGTTGGCGAGAGTATAGCGGGGAGGGACGGCAGAGTCTTGGTAAAAAACGCGCTGCTTTTTGTTGATTTGCGGGCGGCTACTGCTGCTTGGCGCGGCGGTAGGCGTTGGGGGGCATGCCCACCTCGCGGTGGAACAGGCGGCTGAAGTTGGGCAGGTCGGGGCAGCCCACCGCCAGGGCGATATCGGTGACGCTGCGGCTGGTGGTCTCCAGCAGCTGGCGGGCGCGGCTGACGCGGTAGCGGTTGAGGTAGGCGATCGGCGTGATGCCCATCTCCTGGCGGAAGCTGGCGGTCAGGTGATCGCCGCTGACCCCCACCTCGGCGGCCAGCTGGTCGCGGGTGATCGGCTGGTCGTAGTGGGTGTGGATGAAGGCCACGGCCTGGCGCACCACCTGCTGCATGATGCCGCTGAGCCTGCGCTGGCGGGCCAGCGCCAGCTCGACGTGGCCCTGGATCTCCTCTAGGCTGAACAGGCCCTTGCTGAGGATGGAGGCCACGCCCGCATTCAGCCGCGCCATATCCTCGCCGGTCAAAATCTGCGCGGTCAGCACCACCACCGGCACATCGCGCGTGGCCTCGCTGGCCCGCATGGCCTCGATCACGCCGAAGCCATCCAGCTCGGGCATCAGCAGATCCAGCAGCACCAGGCTGGGCGTGGTGTGGCGCAGGATGGCGAGCGCCTCACGCCCGTTGCTGGCCTCGATCACCCGGTGGTCGGGCAGCTGCTGCTGCACCAGGCGGGCGTGCAGGGCGCGGGTATCGCCGTCATCATCCACCACCAGGATGCTCTTCGACGCGCCGTCGCCGTCCCCCTGCTGGCGCAGGGCGCGGGCCAGCTGCTCGGCGCTCAGCGGCTTCAGCAGGTAGTCCAGCTCCAGCAGCGCGCCGCGCCCGATGTGGGCGTCGAAGGCGTGCATCAGCACGGGGATGGCCGCCGTGGCCGGGTGGCGCTTCAGCACCGCCATGATCTCCCAGCCGCGCGCGGAGGCCAGCGGCTCATCCAGCACCAGCGCGCTGGGCGGCTGGGCGATCAGGCGCGGCAGCCAATCCGACGCCGCATCCACCCGCTGCAGCTGCACCGCGCGGCCCTGGCCGCCCAGGATGTCGGCCAGCCCGTCATCCTCGCCCTCGCGCTCGCTCAGGCACACCACCAGCTGCTGCGGGGTGGCGGGCGGCGCTGGCTCGACGTGGGCTGTGGCCAGCAGCGGCAGGCTGAAGAAGAAGGTCGCGCCGCTCTCCTCCTCGCCGGAGGACTGCACGCCGATGGTGCCGCCGTGGCGCTCGACCAGCTGCTTGCAGATCGCCAGCCCCAGCCCCAGCCCGCCGTAGCCACGGTCGGCGGTGCGCTCGGATGCGCGGAACTCGTCGAAGATATGGCCCTGGTCGGCCAGGGGCACCCCCGGCCCGCTGTCGCTCACCGCCACGATCGCCTGCCCTCCCTCCACCGAGAGCCGCAGCGCCACCCCGCCCTGCTCGGTGAACTTCACCGCATTGCTGATGAAGTTCAGCGCCACCTGGCGCAGCCGCGTGCGGTCGCCGCGCACCGCCACCGGCGCGGGCGGCAGATCGACGCGCCACGCCAGGCCCTTCTCCAGCGCCAGCTGCTGGCCGGTGGCGGCCACCACATCCAGCACCTCCGCCAGATCGAGGTTCTCCTGATACAGCCGCAGCTGCCCGGCCTCGCTGCTGGCCAGATCCAGCACATCGCCGATCAGGCGGCCCAGGTGCTGCGCGTTGGCGAAGATCCGCTCCAGATCCTGCCGCGCTGGGTCAGGCAGCGCATCCAGCCCCGGCTGGGCGTGCAGCAGCATCTCGCTCAGGCCCACGATCAGGTTCAGCGGCGTGCGCAGCTCGTGGCTGACCGTGGAGAGGAAGCGGCTCTTCATGCGGCTGGCCTCCTCGGCCAGCTGGCGGCCCAGCAGCGCGTCGGCGTGCAGGCGGCTGTTGCGGAAGGCCGCCGCGATATGCCGCACGATCAGGCCGCAGATCTCCAGATCTGCCGCGTCGAACACCACGAAGCCGCTGGGGCCACCCTCGATGATCAGCGGCAGCAGCGCCAGCGAGAACGGCGCGGCGGGGTCGTACATGCCCTGCGGCGGGAAGCTGCGGCTGGCGAAGCGCCGCATGGAGAGCGCGCCCGAGGCCCGCACATACAGATCGCTCCATGCCACAGGGTCGCCCTCGCTGGCCGCGAACAGCGCAATCGAGATCTGGCCGAGGCCCAACGTGGGCAGGTGGGCATCGAGGATGTCGAGGATCTGCTGCGGCTCGATGGCGGTGAGCAGCTGCGATGTGATCAGGCCCAGCCGCTCGGTGCGCTGCGCGTCGCGGATGAGCCGCCGGGTGTGCTGGCGGTGCAGGTGGTCGCCCAGCCGCTCGCGGGCGCGGTCCAGCATATGCGCGGCAAGCTCGCGGTGCTGCGGGGCGGCGCTGGCCAGCGCGCCAAGCGCGGCCTGCCAGCCGTGGGTATCATCCACGCGCTCCAGGCCGTGCAGGATCTGGTCGAGCGCCGCCGCGAAAGGCTGCGGCTCGCCCTCGGCCAGGGCATCCTGCCAGCCCTCGGCCAGGGCGCGGCACTGCGGCCCCAGCGCGGCGCGGTCGTAGCCGGGCGCGGCCAGCAGCAGCGCGCTGGCCATGGCCTCGGCCAGCGTGGGCTGGGCCTGGGGCCGCGCCGAAGGCCAGGGCTGGGCGGTGGGCTGGCAGCCGCACGACTCGCGGATGATCAGCTGGGTGGGGATGCGCTCGATGCTGGGCGGAGCCTGCGGCGCGCGGATGCGCTCCAGCAGCAGCTCCACCGCGCGGTAGCCCAGCTCGAAGGTGGGGTGGCGCACCGTGGTGAGCGGCGGCACCTGGGCCTTGGCGTGCTGCACATCGTCGAAGCCGATCACCGCCACATCCTGCGGCACGCGCAGGCCTGCGTCGCGCAGCGCCCCCAGCGCGCCCGCCGCCGACTCGTCGTTGCTGGCCAGCACAGCGGTGAAGGGGATGCCCTCGGCCAGCAGCTGGCGCACAGCGTCGTACGAGTCGTGCTGGTTGTGGCCGCCGTAGCCCACCAGGCGCTGCTCGAAGGGCAGGCCGTGGGCGGCCAGCGCCTGCTGGTAGGCCGCCAGCCGCTCGGCCCCGTCGCCCTCGGGGTGGGCATCGGCGGCGATAAAGGCGATCCGGCGGTGGCCGTGGCCCGCCAGGTGCGCCAGGGCATGCGCGATACCCAGGGCGTTGTCTGGCCCGATCGAGGCGCAGCCTGGCTGCGGCGAGGTGAACACCAGCGGGAAGCCCTCGGGCATGAAGCTACGCAGCAGGGCCTGCTGCGTGGCGGTGAAGGGCGGGATGGCGATCAGGCCGGAAGTGTTCCACGGCCCCACCGGCACAAAGTTGGTGGAGGGCAGCAGCCGGGGCCAGGCGGGCAGCCACTCGAACGGCGCGGTGTGCGGCCCTACGCCGCAGGCCAGCAGCAGACTGCAGCCGTGGGCCTGGGCCGCCGCGCGGATGCCGCGCAGCAGCGTGCGCTCGTAGGGGGCGATGGTGGTGCCCTCGTAGATCTGACGGTTGCCGAACACGCCGATGGTGGGGCGAACGCCGTGGGGGTATGCGCTTGGTGCCGAGCTATCGCCGCTCATGGGCCAGGTGCCTCTACGCTACTGCTGCGCGCGGCGGTGCTGCCATCGCCCGCCCTGGGCACTGCGTGCCCGCTGTCACCATTATATCAGCTTGTCCCGCCACCCCACGCGCCCCGCCGCAGGCGCACAGGGCCTCGGCGTCCTCAAACACCATGGTTCACCGCCAAGGCTCCAAGGAAGGGTAGAAAAAAGCCCTCTGCCGAAGCAGAGGGCCTGGGTCGCAGGCGCGGCGGGCGGCGCTCAGGCGCTCTCGTGCTCCTCGTCGAGGTCGGCCAGCTTCTCAAGCAGTATCGCGTCGGCATCGACCATATAGTCGCTGTAGCTCTCAAACAGGGTCAGATCCTCATCCAGCACCTGGCAGAAGCGGTCGAGCATGCCCATCTCGTAGCCTTCTAGCCCCAGGTCGCGCAGAATGTCGGGCTGGTCGTGGAAGACCTCCTGGACATTGTAGACAAAGGTGTCCACCCAGTTGCTCATGGCGCGCAGCGCAGCCCGCTGCTGCAGCCGCGCGTCGATCCAGCGCTCGATCATCTCGTTATACTCGGTCTGCAGCGCGGTCAGCTCCTCAAGCACGGCGGTCTCGGCGCGCAACTTCACCAGGTTGCGGTCCACCTTATCAAGCTGGCGACGCAGCTTGCGCTGCATCTCCTCGATGCCGCGCTGGGCCTGCTGCGGGCCGACGCTGCGGATGAGCAGCTCGGATGCGTGGCTGGGGCGGCACGCTGCCTGCGGCGTCTCGCCCACCGCGCGGGCCTGCAGCGTGGCGGCTGCCCTGAGCTGCTGCGCCAGCGCGGGGGTGAGCGCGTAGGCACAGCAGCGCGCGTGCGCCGCCAGGGCCAGCGTGTAGACCGCCGCGCCCTCGGCCAGCTGCGCCCGCCCGATACCGCCCGTGGCCAGCGTCGCCTGCGGCATGGCCCGCTGGGTGCGCTCCAGCAGCCGACCGACCACATCCAAGGCTGCGCCCATAGGGTTCTGTGCCATCGGCTTCTCCTTCTGCCTTATCGTCTCGTGTTATCGCTCTCGCCGCGCGGCAGCTGTGGGGTACCAACATCGCCTGGGTGGGGGATCTGGCCTGCGACGCCAGCCATCTGTTAGGGGCATTATAGTAGATCTCCCGTGCCTTGTACATCCCGTGCCGCACGGTTTTCGACAAGAATCCCCCGCTTTTTACCAAGACGCCGCGCCCGCTTGGCGGTATGCTCATAGCACACGTCCGATATGCGATACGCGGGGCCGCGGGTAGCGCAGGCGGTGGGCCATCGGCCCGCTGCCCTGGCGGGTTATGGTCGCTGGTGCGATGATGCCGACCATCGTTCAACGGAGCAAGATCTGTATGGCACAGCCCACGCTGCTACTGATTGCCGAGCACCCCCAGTTTGCCTACCTCATCCGCCGCTACAGCGAGCAGGCTGGCTGCCACGTGGTGGGCGCAGAGAGCGCCGACCAGGCGCGGGCCTGGCTAGCCGAGCACACCCCGGCCATGGTGTTTTTGCATCTGGGCAGCTGGCCCCACCAGGGCTGGTCGCTGCTGGGCCAGATCCGCCAGCACTGCGCCGACGAGGCCATCCCGATCACCGTGATCGGCTCGCTGGCCGACGAGGCCCGCGCTAGGGCCGAGGGCGCGCGCTTCTGGCTCTGGCAGCCCGTCATGTACCCCGACTTTCTCGCGGTGCTGCGGGCCGGCCAGGTCGCCGCCGCCGCCCTCGACGCGCCCGCGCCGCCTCGGCGGCCGTCCTAGCAACCCTCCCGACATCGGCAGCGACATCGTAGTACACGCAGAGCAAAGGAGCGAACGCAATGTCCCGAGTCTTCAAATTCCTCACCAGCATCGGCCTGGGCGCGGTGCTGCTGGCGGCATGCAGCAGCCAGCCCGCCGCCACCTCGCCCGCCGCCACCGAGGCCCCTGTGGCAGCCGCCACCGAGGCCCCCGCAGCCGCCACCGAGGAGCCGACCGCAGCCCCTGACATCCTGGGCAGCGGCAGCACCAAGATCGTGCTCTGGCACCACTGGGATGGCGCGTACTTCAAGGAGATCCAGAAGATCTTCGCCGACTACGCCACCAAGAACAATGTCCAGATCGAGATGCTTTATGTCCCCGATGTGGCCAACAAGGCCCAGATGGCCATCCCATCCGGCCAGGGCCCCGATCTGATCTCGTGGGTGGATGACCGCATCGGCGACAGCGCCCTCAACAAGATCATCCAGCCCCTAGATGACTATGGGATCAACCAGGACTACCTGAAGGCCAACTTCGCGCCCGTAGCAGCCGACGCCATGGTCTACGGCGGCAAGGTCTACGGCGTGCCCGAGTCCATGGAGAGCATCACCTTCATCTATAACAAGAAGCTGATCACCGAGGACAAGCTGCCCAAGACCACCGACGACCTGATCGCGATGGCCAAAACCTACAACCAGGCCCCCGACAAGTACCTGTTCGTCTACAACGCCAAGGCCGACATCTACACCGCCGCCCCGTGGTTCCAGGGCGCGGGCGTGCAGCTGGTGAAGCCCGACGGCACCACCGAGATGAACAGCGAGAACGGCGTGAAGGCCGCCACCCTGATCAAGAGCTTCAGCGAGATCATGCCCAAGGAGCTGGGCTACGATGAGGCCAACACCCTATTCATGGATCAGAAGGCCGCGATCATTATGAACGGCCCCTGGGTGATCGCCGACTACACCGCCAAGAACATTGACTTCGGCCTGGCCACCATCCCCGTGGTCAGCAGCTCGGGCCAGCCCGGCAAGCCGTTTGTGGGCGTGAAGCTGCTGATGCTGGCCGCCAACGCCAAGAACCCCCAGGCCGCCGTGGACCTGATGAAGTACTACGGCAGCGCCGAGGTGCAGGCCCAGCTGGCCACCACCAACAAGCAGGTGCCCGCCAACCTAGCCGCCCAGGAGCAGGTGAAGAGCGATCCGGTGATCGCCAGCTTCATCGCGCAGTCGGCCAACGGCGTGCCGCTGCCCAACACCGAGTTCGCATCGGCGATGTGGGATCCCTTCAACAAGATGCTTGAGTCGATCTGGACCGGCGCGACCGCCCCCGATCAGGCGGTGAAAGATGGCGCTGCGCTGTTCGATGAGAAGGTTGTCGATCTGAAGTAGCGCGTGGGCGAGGCGGCGCGGACAGCCGCGCCGCCTCGCCTGCCCATACCGACAGCCCGGCGGTCGACCGCAGAATCTTCCGAACACGAACAGGGACAGATCATGAAAACGGCTTCTCTGCCCTCTGCGCAGCGCAGCGCTGGCAAAAAAGGTGGCCGTCGGAGCGATAGGCTCACGGCGGCGGCCTACCTGGCCCCAGCGACGCTGGTGCTGATGCTGATAAATATCTTTCCTATTTTTTATACCCTCTACCTGTCGCTCACCAATCGCAACGGGCCGACCCGATTCGCCGAGGGCAACTACTGGATCACGGGCTTGCAGAACTACGAGCGGCTGCTCAAAGACGCCGACTTCTACCTAGTGCTTGGCAAGACCGCGCTCTACGCCGTGCTCTGCGTGGCGCTCTTCTTTATTGTGGGCCTGACCTTTGCGCTCATCCTCAACGACCCGGCGATCCGCGCGCGGTCGCTCTGGCGCACCCTGCTGATCCTGCCGTGGGCCGTGCCCTACTGGATCACCGCGCTGATCTGGAAGTTCCTGTTCCACGGGCAGTATGGCCCGATCAACCAGGCCCTGCGCGCCATCGGCCTGAACCCGCCCGACTGGCTGCTGAACGGCTCCACCGCCTTCATCGCCATCACGGTGGTGAATGTCTGGCTCAGCTTCCCGTTCTTCATGCTGGTGCTGCTCGGCGGGCTGCAGTCCATCCCCGACGAGCTCTACGAGGCCGCCGATCTGGATGGCGCGTCGCGCCCCGATAAGCTGTTCAGCATCACCCTGCCGCTGCTGCGCCCCGTCGCCATCCCGGCCATCATCCTCAGCCTGATCACCACGCTCAAGATCTTCGAGACGATCTTCCTGATGACCGGCGGCGGCCCCACCACCAAGATCGGCCAGCCCGGCGCGACCGAGCTGCTGCTGGTCTGGGCCTATAACCAGGGCTTCCAAGGCTCGCAGCGCTTCGGCCTGGTCGGCGCGTTCTCGGTGGTGGTCTTCCTCATCCTGCTCGTGGTCACGATCGTCTACACCAAGGTCACCAATGCGACCAGGGGGGCATATGAATAAGCTGCGCAGAACCCGCGGCGGCATGCTGGTGGCCGAGTATGCCATCCTGATGATCGGCGTGTTCTTCTCGGTCTTCCCGATCTACTTTGTGGTGCAGGCCGCGCTCCGCCCCGGCAACCAGCTCTACACCACCACGCTGCAGATCTTCCCCAGCGACGCCACGCTGGACAACTTCCGCTATGTGCTGACCCAGATCCCGCTGCTGCTGTGGGTCTGGAACAGTGTCAAGATCGCCCTGGCGACCACCGTGGCCACCCTGCTGATCACGGTGCCCGCCGCCTACGCGCTCTCGCACTTTCACTTCCGTGGCCGCGCGGCCATCCTCACCGGGCTGCTGGCCTTGCAGGCCTTCCCGGCGGCGCTGGCGCTGCCCGCGTTCTACCTCATCCTCATGCGCACCGGCCTGCTGAACACCCACGCTGGCCTGATCTTGATCTACGCCGCCGGCGCGACCGCCTTCAATGTCTGGAACATCAAGGGCTACTTCGACACGGTGCCCCAGGAGATCACCGAGGCCGCGCTGCTCGACGGCGCGACCCCCACCCAGGCCTTCCTGATGGTGATGCTGCCGCTGGTGCGCCCGGTGCTCGCCGTCACAGCGCTGTTTGGCTTCCTGGCGGGCTTCGGCGACTTCATCCTGGCCAACACGGTGCTGTTCGACGAGAAGCTCTACACCGCGCCGGTCGGCGTGTTCGGCCTGCAGAACGGCTACCGCAACCCGTGGGGCTGGTTCGCGGCCTGCGCCCTGATCGTGGCGCTGCCGATCACCGCCGTGTTCCTCTACCTCCAGCGACACCTCGTCTCGGGCCTCGCCGCAGGCGGGGTCAAGGGGTAGACCGCCGCTAGGCACCGCGCGGGGCCACGACCGCCCCGCCGCACCCACGGCGCAGGTGCCTGGCGCGCGCCCCCAGGGCTGCTCGCAGCCCGCTGTCTCTTCCGCACGCCGCAGCACGAAGACGCCAGAAGCCGCCGCTTCCGCGCTTCGTGCTTTTTTCTTGCCCGCCACCATAGAAGGAATAGCTATGCAGCCCTTTTCAATTGATCACCGCAGCGGCCAGCAGTCGCATATCGATCTCTCGTCCCTGCTGGATGCCCCAGCGGGAAAAGATGGCTTTGTCACGGTTCAGGATGGCCACCTGGTCAAGCCCTCGGGCCAGCGCCTGCGCCTGTGGGGCGTGAATGTGACCGACTGGACGCCCGGCTCGGTCATGCTGCCCACCAAGCACGATGCCCCGATCTACGCGGCGGCCCTCGCGCGCCATGGCATCAACTGTGTGCGCCTGCACTTCCTCGATCTGTTCGCCCCCAGGGGCATCATCGACCCCGCCCACGATGACACCGTGCACTTCGACGCCGATCAGCTCGACCGCCTGGACTTCTGGGTGGCTCAGCTAAAACAGCGCGGCATCTACTGCGACCTCAACCTGATGGTCGGAAGATCGTATAAGGCGGGCGATGATGTGGCCGACCACGACCAGATCGGCTGGGCCAAGGCCATAAGCTTCACCAGCCCGCGCCTGATCGCGCTGCAGAAGCAGTACGCCCGCCAGCTGCTCACCCACGTCAACCCCTACACCGGCAGCGAGTATCGCCACGAGCCAGCGATCGTGATCGTGGAGCTGGTCAACGAGAACTCGCTGGTGGAGGCCTGGTGGCATGGGCGCACGCACCCCACGCAGCCGCTCTCGGCAGACCCAAACTGGCGTCCGCTGCCCGCGTACTACGCCGACATGCTCACCGAGCAGTACAACGCCTATCTGGCCCAGCGCCTCTCGCCCACGGAGCTGGCCGAGTACCGCGCGCTCACCGGCACGCCCGCCGGGCAGCCGGTGCAGCGCCTGCACCGCAGCGCATTTGCCACCGCGCCCGCCCGCCAGTTCCAGACCGAGGCCGGATTCTATATGGATGCCGAGCGCAGCTTTTTCTGCGAAATGCGCGACTTCCTGCGCGGCGAGCTGGGCGTCCAGTCGCTGCTGCTCGGCTCTAGCGATCACAACCACGAGTGGAGCGGCTACCCCACGATCTGGGCCAACGCCGCGCTCGACATCCTGGATGGCCACGACTACTGGCAGCACGAGGCCTTCCCCGGCAAGAAGAACACCCCCATGGTCAACGACCCGCTGATCTCCACCGTGGCGCGGCTGGCCCGCACGGCGGTGGCGGGCAAACCCTTTATCGTCAGCGAGGTCAACAACCCCTTCCCCCACGACTGGATGGCCGAGGGCATCCCCACGCTGGCCGCCTACGCCAGCCTGCAAGATTGGGACGGCGTGATCTGGTATACCGTGGAGCTGAAGAGCGACCCCGCGTGGCCCGCGTCGCTGGGCGACGCCTTCGACATGCTGCTCGACCCCGTGAAGATGCCGCAGCTGGCTGCCGGGGCCTTGCTGTTCCTGCGCGGCGATGTGCGCGCCGCCAGCCAGCTGGTGCAGCGCAGCTACACGCCCGAGCAGCTGCGCGAGACCCTGCGCATGGATGAGGCCCACGCGCCCTACTACACCCCCGGCTTCTCGCCCGCGCTGGCGCTCCAGCATCGGGTGCGCATCGGGTCGCTGGATGGCGCTGGCCAGAACGACTACCCCGCCGCCGAGGCTGGCGCGCTGGCCGCCGACACTGGCGAGCTGTGCTGGCAGGTCTCACCCGAGCACGGCGGGATCATCACGGTGGACACCGCGCGCTCGCAGGCCCTGATCGGCTTCCTAGCGGCGGGCAGGCCAGCCCTGCGCCACCTGAGCGCCTATCTGGAAAACACCTTCTGCGCCATCACGCTGGCCGCGCTGGATGATCTGCCGATCGCCCGATCCGCGCGGCTGCTGCTCACAGTGGCGGCCAAGGTCGAGAACACCGGCCAGCAGTGGAACGAGGACCGCACCAAGGCCACCGACTACGGCCACGCCCCCGCGCAGATCGAGCCGGTGCGCGGCAGCATCACGCTGGGCCAGATCGATCTGGCGCAGGAGGTGCAGATCACCCCACTAGATGGCGCGGGGCTGCCGCTCGGCCCTGCCAGCCAGGCCCAGCGCACCGCCCAGGGCTGGCGCTTCACAATCGGCAGCCCCGCAACTCCCTGGTACGAGATCATCGTCTCGCGCACTGTCGCCTAGCCGCGCGGGGCAAAGAACCGCTTCACCACAAAGACCCGAAGGGAATAAATCTATTTACCACCAAGACACCAAGGGAACCCCAAAACCTGTTCATCACGAAGATCTAAAGGCGCAAAGGGACTAAAAACTATTTCCTGCTACTTTTCCCATGCGGCGAAGGTGCTGCTTGTGTTTTGATGGCCATATGCACGAACGCCAGCCACCTTCAGCATAGGAATACTACAAATTGGGGTTCAAAGGGGCAACGCCCCTGGCGGGGTTCCAAGGGCGCGGAGCCCTTGGGGCCGCCCGCACACGGCATCCACCGCTGATGGAAAAAAAGCCCAGCGCCCTCGGTCGACCCGACCGCGCAACGATCCAAACAGTGCCCTCGTTTGTCCCGACGCAGAAACACTCCTAAACAAAGAACACCCTAAAAAGATCCGCCCGCGCTGCACACGCACCGCACCGATCAGCAGCCACTGCACATCCCACAAACAAGCACAGAGGCCGTCGGCACACCCACAGGCGATGTGCCGACGGCCTCTGTACATGCTAGGCTATCACAGCGCTACCGCTGCAGCGTCAGCAGGGCCGGGCGGTACGGGATCAGGCCATAGTCCAGACCCGTCTTGGTCTTGTCGAAGCCCTGGTACAGCATCTGCAGGTTGCAGGGGTCGATCGTCATCGTCTCATCGGGGTTGTTGCGCACCAGATCGCCGTGGCTGATGTCGTTGGTCCACGCATTGCCATTGGCAAAGCTCACGTTGTTGATGCCCGCAAACGGGTTGTTCTCCGATGCGGCCAGCGGCGTCCACGACCCGCCCAGGCTGGTGGCGGTGAACGACCGGAAGTAGCGCCCGCGCGCGCCGATCGCCTCGACGATCATCAGGTACTGGTTCTGGCCCTGCACCTTGTAGACCTGCACGGCCTCGAACAGATTGTTGGTGCTGTCGGTCATAATCGTGGTGGCCGCGCCGAAGGTGCCGGGGAAATTGCCGATCGGCATGCTGGATCGGTAGATCCGCCCGTTGTCACCGGCGAAGAACAGATAGCAGTTCTGGCCATCGCAGATCACCGTCTGGTCGATCGGCCCCGTGCCGGAGTTCGAGATGCTGCCCGAGAACAGCGAGCCTTCATTGCCCCAGCTGGATGGGTTGGTCGGGTCGGTCGAGGTCATATAGCGGAACGGCGTCGCACCCCACTGGAAGGCCAGCACCCAGATCCGCTTGGGGCTGAAGTAGAACAGCGTAGGGGCTACCGTGCCGCGCCGCATGCCCACCTGGGTGGCGCTGCCCGCCTGCGACCAGTCGTTGAAGCTGAAGAAGGCCGAGCCCCAGGTCGATCCGCTGTCGTGCGTGGTCATGTACACCAGGTGCTGGCCGTTGTAGGTTACGGTGGTGAAGTCCTTAAGCGAGACCCAGCCCGACTTGGGGTTGGCCAGCGGGCCGGTAGAGGACCAGCGGAACTGCGAGGGCAGCGAGCAGGCCGCCGTGGCCGAGAAGCTGGCCGTCACGCTCTTGGCGGCGGTCATCGCGACCGTGCAGGTGGATGCCGTGCCCGAGCAGGCCCCGCCCCAGCCAGCGAAGGTCGAGCCAGCAGACGCCGCAGCTGTCAGCGTGACGCTGGTGCCGCTGGCGTAGGTTGCGCTACAGGTCGATCCGCAGTTGATCCCGCTGCCCGTCACGGTGCCGCTGCCGGTGCCGCTCTTCGTCACCGTCAGCGCGTAGCTGGCAGGCACTGGCGTGGCCGTCGGGTTGGTGGTGATGGGTGTGGCGGTGGGCAGAACCGCGGTCGGCGTGCTGCCCGCAGGGCTAGTGGGGGTCGGCGTGGTCGCCGCGTCGCCGCAGGGCACGCCGTTCAGCGAGAAGCTGCCAGGGACGGCGTTGGTGCCGCTGTAGGTGCCCTGAAAGCCGAAGCTCTGCGTGCCGCCGGAGGGAATGCTGGCATTCCAGTCGGCGCTGTTGCGGGCCGTCACATTCGCCCCGCTCTGCGTGATCACCGCGTTCCAGGCGTTAGAGACCTGCTGGTTGCCGGAGAAGGACCATGTCAGCGTCCAGCCGCCCGAGATCGCCGCGCCCAGGTTCGTCACTTTCACATCGGCGGTAAAACCAGTGCCCCAGCTATTGGGCACGTAGTCAACCCGACAGGTGCTGCTCTGCTGCGCGACGCGGGCCTGTGCGGGCCCAGTGCCCAGCGCCAGCGCGCCCAGCAGCAGGGACACAATGCCGATGCCACCACGATAAAACTGCTTACTCATGGGGTGCATTCTCCTTTGAATACGCGATAGTGGATACGCCCGAGGCCATAGAGCGGTCGGGGAACTGCCTGGGCAATGACGGCCGATTGCTGCCGCTCGCCGCTGCCGACAAGCATCACCCCGTCGATTGGCGCAACGACCCTACAGCGCAGCGGGGTGAAAGCCCCGGCCCTGGCCAAGATCCCGTCGCACACATCGCTCTTTGTTGGCAGCCAACACGATACGATCAGTATAAAGTTTTAGCGCCAGGCAGCAATGCTTAATCTTTTGAGATGTGTCAGATTTTTTACTAAAAATTAATAATCGGGGAGACGCCGCCCCATGCAGGGCTAATAATCACTGCCAGCACAGCCACGCAGCCTGCCAACCCTTCAAATACGACCCAGCAGCACCACATGATCCTCGCTATAGCCTCATCGCAACAAAACGAGCGCCCGCGCATACCGCACACAACCTGCCGCAACACGTTTCCGTGTGAAAAATGTGCGCACACAACCCGCCGCAGCGTGCAGCGATACTCCCGCAGCATAAAACGACATTCACAACAAACGCATAGCTATACCAGTAGCTTGGCGAACTCTCACCCCAGTAGAGCTGGTAGCTATCGGCGGCGATACAGTATGTTGCCGAGATACTGCCGCCGGAGCGGTTGAAGCGAATATAGGTCAGTGACGGGTATCCAGCAGCCTGCACCACACGTGTGGGGATGGCAAAGGAGACAGCCATCACAAAACACACGATAAGCAGCAGAGGGCGCACCAAGCGACGGAAGGCTTTCGTCATCCTATCACTTGCTCCTTGTAGATTTCATGGCGATTACGGAAAAACCACCAGGATTTTCTCGCGCCACGCGGCCTAGCTATCATACGAACATAGCCATCTCCTTTCTGGACAATATGCCTTTCTCATCAGATGGAAGGTAGTGCGCCCATCCACCTGCATGCAGTATACTGATAGGCACTCATCGGATCTACGTTTTTGCGCAATCGAACAGAGGAGATTGTCTAATGCCCAACTACAGCTTTGGCGAATTGCTAAACATCTTCTTTGTATTGCAACAAGACCCGTCAATCCCTGCCGATCAACGTAAGACCCAGAGAGATCTTGCCCACGAAACCGGGATCGCGTTACGCACGCTCAGCAACTGGTTTAATGATGCAGCTATCCCGCGCTACCCGGAAGATGTCAGAAAACTCGCATATGCGCTCGCACTGACGCCGCTGCAGGCCGATATGTTGCTCTACAGTGTCAATCCAGCTTGGGTGCTCTACGGAACGCCAATTGAGCGACTGCAGGCTGCCGAGGTAGTCCGCTACAACGAGCAGCGTATCGCTGCACAGCCGCTCGCGCAGCAGCTAGCACCATCGCTCATACAGATTCGACAAGAGTGGCAGCCTATCCTAACCGAGTCGTTTACCCATAACGCTAATCGGTGGGGTGTGGGCAAAAAGCAAGATGGCACATGCACAATCGATCGCTCAATCAGCGATGGCACCTACCAGCTGTCGCTCCAAAGCCACTTTCACGGCGGGGTATTTATGGGGGGCGATTCCCACTGCATTGCACCGCCAACCTACTATGCGCAGGTCGATGCGCTACGGGTTGCAGGCGATACAGATGAAGAAGGCTACACCTTCGTATTCGAGGAGATCCACGATGGCTGCCACGCCATGATGCGGATTCGCGAGCCAAAGCAGCTCGTCTCTGTGGTACAGACTCTCGATGGGGGGGATAACTTTATCATCCACATGGATCGCACTGCTGCACCGATGGTGCGCCCTGGCAAGTACAACCGTATTGCCATCCTTGCACAGAATGACGATCACTGGTTCTATATCAATGATATTTGTGTGGGGCACCGCCGCATTGAGCGATTGCCACATAGCCGGTTAGATGTAGGAGTGGTGGCCCATAATCACCGGCAGGTCGTATGCCAGTTCCAAAAATTCACGGTGATGATCCCGCCTATACCAGGTCTCCCATCCAACAAAGTAAGCTAGGATCATATAGCGTATGTTTTTGATGATATGCTCACATAGCCGCCAGACCGCACGATACAACCCTGCTCATTGTGCAGCAATATGCAAGCTGCGGTCGCACCTCATTAGATTGGAGACGGTAATGCGTAGAACTATCCCTCTCTATTTCACCATCACCATATCCTACCTTTTCCCCCTCGCCGCATGTCTGCTCGCGCTGGCGGGCTGCGGCGGGGGAGCCGCGCAGGCCGCGCCGCTGCCCGCCGAGCGTGCCGTGGCCATGGCCCTGGCCCACGCGCAGGCGGATTCACCTGCGGGAAAGCTGGTGGGCATGCCCTCGACGGCCCACGGCAAGCTCGCCAGCTACGGCGAAGCCGCGACGATCGCATCTGGAACCGAGGAGCATAGCATCCCGGAAAGCCAGCGTAACCGCAGGGTATGGCTCGTCATCTTCGAGGGCGACGCGGTGGCGCAGCTCGCGCCTGCGGCGGGCAGCATGGACACCGCCAAAGATGAGCGTTTCTCGCAGGTGGCGGTGATCATCGACGCGGTGACCGGCGAGGGCATCGAGGCGAGCAAGCACAGCGCTGGGAATGAGGTTCCAACCGATGGGCTGCCCGCGCTAGCGCTGCCGAGCGCGGCACAGTAGGGCGAAAGCAGCTCCAACACGACACGATAAGCAGAACGCCGCCCACGATCCCAAGATCGTGGGCGGCGCGGCACGCTGGGGGTGCGCCGAGGCGCGGCGGGTCAGCGACGGCCCGGGGCGGGGAAGCCGGCCGCCGCATCGTCGAGCACCAGCACCCAGTCGGGGCCGCCGAGCGGCGGGGTGAAGACCTGGCGCGACCGCCTGGGGAAACTGCCCATGGCGCTGGCGACACCAGTGCGCGGGTCGAACCAGCGGGCCAGGGTGCGCTCACCCGACAGCGCGGTCAGATCCAGCTCCACCGGCTGCCCCGAGGGGATGTAGACCAGCGCGTAGCTGCCCGATGCGTCGCGCGTGGCCTGCACGTGATGGGTGCTGGCCCCCACATCCGACACAATCAACGACTGATCGGGGATGCGGGTGAGGAAGGGGCGCGAAAGCAGCAGCGCACGGGCGTGGCCCACCTGATGTGAGCCGGGCAGGTGGATGGCCTCGTACCAGGGGCGGCGGGCGAAGGCGTAGGGCAGGCCGGGCCGCCACATGGACCAGACCGGAAAGCAGCCGTAGGTGTGGCCGTGCGCACCGGCGAACAGCGACCAGTACATGGCCTTGCGCACATCGTAGTCATCTAGGTAGCCGCCCTCAAGATTCCCGATGTCGTCCTGCGAGTCCTCATAGCCTGGCTCGGCATCCATGCAGGGGCGGGTGGGCGTCAGCGCGTAGTCGGCCTCGATGTAGCGCCAGTTCTCGCGGTTGCGCTTATGGCCGCTCTGGCAGGTGTGAAAATCGAGCCACGGCTCGTCGTGGATGTACTGCGATGTGGAGTGCGCGCCCCAGGTGTGGAAGGTGATCAGGTGGCTGCCACCGTCGCCCTCGCGCACGCCCCGCGCCATGGCGCGGATGATCTCGCGGTGCCCCTCGGTCTCAATCGGGCGGTCGCCGCCCAGCATCCAGATGATCGAGCGCTGGGCGTAGCGCCTGCCAAGGAACAGGCCGTAGCTATAGGCGTTCTCGGGCGTGAAGATCTCGGGGCCAGCGCCCCACTTCTTATTCCACTTGTCGCCCCAGGTGGGCAGCAGCGCGATCCAGAGGCCCAGCGACTCGGCCAGATCCAGCACCGTATCGATAAAGGCAAAGTACGGCTCGCTGGGCTGGGACGGGTCGCGGTCGATCAGCGGCAAGTGTCCCTGCATAGTAGGCACATCCAGCCCATCCAGCTCGGCCAGCGCCACGGCCTGGATGACGGTGAAGCCCTTGGCGGCGCGGTCGCGCAGGTACAGCTCGATCTCGGGCAGGGTGAGGCGGTGGAACAGCTCCCAGGCGGTATCGGCCAGGTAGAAGAAGGGCGTCCCATCATCGTGGACAAGGAAGCGGCGGTTTTCGCTGATACGCAGCATGACGACAGTCTCTCTGCTCGGCGCGGCATCATCGCCGCGCGGCGTGATCCCCTGGGCCGCACGCAGGCTGCGGCGCGGCCCAGCGGCATAGTAGCACAGGGTGGCAAGGCTGCCGCAGGGCCTAGGCGCTCTCGATACACCGAAGGATTCTTACCACCAAAACGCCACGACGAGAGGGGGCAAAAGGGGGGCGAATGCCACAAAAGCGCGAAGATGCCAGGGGAAAGCACGAGGGTAAAGGGGGAATCGACCTCACATGGTGCCGCTTTTCATATCAGTGCTGGGCTTGTTGCCTATCAGCGATGGTGGTTCTGCTTGGTTGGTTGGTGTGTGCCCTACGCGGGCGGCGACTAGGGGCCAGCCCCTAGTGACCCCGCCATGGGGCTACGCCCCCTTGGAACCCCCATTTTGAGCATTCCTATGCCGTTTCCTAGCTGCTGATGTTCGCGCATATGGCCATCAAAACATGAGCGACACCTTCGCCGCATGGGCCGGGATGGTAGGGTGGTGCAATGATCAGGGGTTACAGACGACGGAGGTGCCGTACTCGTTTGCAGCATGGGGTACATCAACCACGCGCTGTGTATGAGCTGGCACACAATTTTGCAAGGCGAAGCGCCGCATGTTCGCGCACCTCGGGCAAGCCGCCGCGCGGCGCTTGCCCCGCCCTGGCTTCTGGCACATAATAGCCAGGGTATTTCGCAGCACCATGGGGGGCCACATGAGCACGCATTCCAACACCCGCATTCGCCACGCCGAGCGCGCCGATCTGCCCACGATCCTCGCCCTCAACGCGCAGCTCAACCCCAGCGATCTGCCGCTGCCGCCAGCCGAGCAGGTGGAGCAGGTGTGGGGTGCGATCTTGGCAAACCCGATCATGCACACCTTTGTGGCCGAGCAGGCCGGGCGCGTGGTCGCCACCTGCGTGCTGGCGATCATCCCCAATCTCACCCGAGGGACGCGGCCCTACGGCCTGATCGAGAATGTGGTGGTAGATCAGCAGGCCCGGGGCGGCGGCATCGGCACGCTGCTGATGCGGGGCGCGCTGGAGTTCGCGTGGCAGCGCCAGTGCTACAAGGTGATGCTGATGACCGGGCGAGCGCAGGCGGTGGGCTTCTACGAGCGGGCGGGGTTCCGCAGCGACGAGAAGTTCGGGCTGGTGGCCAAGCCGCCGAGGGCGGGGGGATAGCCTCCACGACCAGAGCGGATGGCGCAGCAGGCAACTGCGGTGCACCGGCCCGCTACGGCACCGCGCATACCTACGAAAAACATCAGGAGAAAAGTAGGTTCTTCATCTTCTCTCAAAAAAGATCATGAACTACGATAGACTCAATTTTTGATCCAGAAAGAGCAGAGTCTATGCGTATCCACAGAAGAAGGTTCATAGCCAGCATCATAGCACTGCCGTTTATCGGAACAGCCTCTAGGCAGCAAATTCCCTCTGCATCGGCAGCAGCAATCAATCATCCAGATAGAACCGTATCTGGATGGCCATTCAGCGACCTTTTCATTAGCCCAACGAACCCACAGATCATGTACACGCAGGCAGGTTCACTCTATCGCTCGCAGGATGGCGGCACAACCTGGGAGCCGAGAACAGATCCTATCACACCCTACGCCTCATACTACTTCGACCCGCATGTGCCCGACCGTATCTTCGCCTCAGAAAGCCTAACGCTCCACCGCAGCACCGACGGCGGTCAGACTTGGGAGAAGGTGATGAACGGGCTACCCGAAGAGAAGTTTTACCCCCTCTTTTGTGCAATCAGCTTTCACCCATCCCAGCCTAACACGATCTACGCATCATCGATGAATGATGACCACATGTTTCCCATCCGCATCACAGGCATCTACCGCAGCACCGATGGCGGGGACTCGTGGGAAAAGATAGCCGAAAAAATGCTCATCATCGAGCTCAGCATCGCCCCAAGCGATCCGCAGATCATCTATGCCGGGCAGACATACTACGCAGGGCCTGGTGGATCGCGCGGCGGTGGCGGGATCATTCGCAGCAGCAATGGAGGCAGCACCTGGAAGCAACTCAACACCGGATTGCCCGACTTCACCACGGTCTATCAGATTATCGTCCACCCCAAGACCGACGCGACGGCCTATGCGCGAACCGAGCACGAGATCCTTCGCACCACCAATGAGGGCGAGAACTGGGAAAAGCTCACCCACAGGCTGCCAGGGCACCTGGCCGAGAACCAGATCACCGCGCTGGAAATCGACCCGAAAGATCCGCGAATCTTTATGTCTAGCGATGGGGTGGCCATCTACCGCACGGTCGACACCGGGAAGACCTGGAAAAAGACCCAAGGAAGCCTGCCATCCGACATAGCGGCCCTCGCAATCCACCCCACCACATCGGCTATCTATGCGGTGAGCCAGGAATTTGGCATCTTCACCAGCGCCGATACTGGCACCACGTGGCAGCGCATCACGATCGCAGCCGAAGAGGCTGAGTTCCACCACGCCTATATACCGATAGTAGCAAAGCCCTAAGGAAGAATATCATCCTGATCGATTGACTAGCATGCGCACCATCTCACACGCGGCCTTCTTTTTGGAAGGCCGCATATCGCGCTTGAGGCATAGGGCTATACACAACCTGATGGCCGCGCTGATCGCAGCGCGGCTGTTCGGCGCGTGCGGCCCCAGCGCTACCCCCATGCCATTTAGCACGATCCTCAATTACCGCATCCACAGCATCTACCCCGGCGGCACAACCGTGGCTGAGAGCACGGCGGTGGTCGCACCCCCGCCGCAGCCCTGATCGGGCGCTGGCGCGATAATCTGCTATCATAGCCGAGTATTTACCGCGTATACCGGGGACACGATGAAGATTCTCTACTGCTGGCGCTGCCAGCGCGACGTGCCCATGCTGGATGAGCAGGAGTTCGCCCGCATCGCGCCGCTGCACACCCAGGGTATCGAGTCGATCAAGGCCTACCGCGAGCAGCACGGGGTGGGGCTGGCGGATGTGGCGGTCGACGAGCACTTCCAGGCGCTGCGCGAGGCCTACCGGCAGATCACCGGTGTGGATGAGCCGGACCAGAATGAGATCCGGCACCACCGAATCGCGCTCTACGGGCCGCCGTGCGCGGCCTGCGGCAAGCCGCTGCGCACGCCGCAGGCGCGGATGTGCGCAGCGTGCGGGGCCGACAGGGGCGCGGGGAATACAGGAGATCGCAAAAACGATTGTTGATGCCGCGTGCCATGCCAGGTGAGCTTCGCGGCCCAGCTACTGGCAATCGAGCAGAGCATGGCGCACATCAAAAAAACAGCATATACTCAAAGATAGTGGGAGCACCAATGGAGCGACTCTTTCAAAACCACACATTCGAGGTCACACATCTGCGCGGCTGCACGGTGGATGCGCTGGTGGGCATGGTGGACCCGGCGGACATGCACCCATATATCGTGCTGCTGAAACCGAGCGAGCAGCCGTGGCAGATGCTGTTCCTCGACATCGGCGCGGGCTTCTGGGAGGAGTGGACGGATGAGGAGGCCGCCGAGCAGCTGGCGGATGAGGATGAGACCTTTGTGGACTACGCCGCGCAGTTCGGGCTGCACGGCGCAGAGATAGGCGAGATCTTCTGCCAGCCCATGGCCGAAGACGCGCAGTCGGCGATCAGCATCCAGTTTGCCAGCGGCACGCTGCGGCTCGCGCCCAGCGACCCGCAGGAGATCGGGTGCGATACGGAGATCTCGTTCAGCAGCTAGCAACCGCGGAGGTGGCTATGGCAAACAGCGCTCAGTTTCTAGCCACAGCAATCGAGTATGTCGGCATCATCTTCCTAGCGATCTTCTTCTTCCCCTTCCTCATCCCGCCGGTGGCCATGCTCATCCAGTCGGCGGATGATGAGGAGGACCCAGGGACCATTCGCTCCACCGCCATGCTGCTGATCGCGATGGCCGTTCAGATCAGCCTGTGGGGGCTGCACTGGGGAAAGAAAAATGAGGGCACGGATCTGGGTGCGGGAATAAACGCCTTCCGCCAGCTCATGCTCAACGCAGTGGCGATCAATGTGCTCGGCCAGCTCGCGACCATCCTGCTGGGTGGGCGCATCTCGTACGCTATCCTCATCCTCACGGTGCTGCTGATCATCGGCACGGTGGCCAGCATGAAGCTCACCCTGATGATCGACGAGCGCCGCGAGCGCGACTAGGGCGCGGCGGGGGCGCGAAGGAACGAGCGCTAGGCGGCGATCGTGTGCAGCACCCGCGCGCAGGCGGGCAATCTGAAGCCGCCGCACCCCCAGGGCGCGGCGGCTTTGCGCGCTTTAGAGCGCGGCAGCGGCGGGGATGATCTCCTTCGCAAAGGTCTCCAGCGGGGCGATGGTGTAGACATCAGGCATGTTGAAGATGGCGTGGGTGAAGCCCATCTGCGCGAGATCCTTCAGCCGCTGGATAACCCCGCCGACGGTATCGCTGCCGGAGAGATGAACCGTGCTGAGCGATGTCTTCTCAACCGTGTCGTAGTCGCGCCCGAGCGCATCGCAGTGCTGCTTGAGCGTATCGAGGGCGCTCTGCATCTTCGCCTGCCCCACCCACTCGCCAATATTGCAGGCATCCGCATACTGCGCCACCATGCGCAGCGTCTTATTTGGCCCCGTGCCGCCGACCATCACGCGCGGGTGTGGGGTCGAGATTGGGCGCGGGTTGTTCGTGATCGCCGGGGCTGAGAAGTGCTTGCCGACAAACGCCGCCTCATCGCCCTGCCAGAGCGCCGTAGCCAGCTTCAGGCAATCCTCAAGCTGCTCGAAGCGCTCGGAGGTGGCCGGGTAGGGCACGCCGTAGCCCAGGGCCTCATTCTCATACCAGGCCGCACCGATGCCGAAATAGGTGCGGCCCCCGGCGAGAATATCGAGCGTGTTGACGGTCTTCAGCAGCACTGAGGGGTAGCGGTAGATAACGCCTGTGACCAACACGCCGAGATATGCCTTCTCGGTGAGGCCTGCAATATAGCCAAGCGTGGTGTAGGCCTCCATCATGGGGTCGGTGTGCGCCTCGCCAAATAGGCCCTCGATCTGGTAGAAATGGTCCATGACCCACAGGCTTGAGAAGCCCGCAGCCTCGGCGGTGGTGACGATCTCCTTGATCGTTGGCCGAATAGCGGCGGGGCCGCCGGGGTATTTGAACGATGGGATCTGCAATCCTATCTGCATGGTCGATCTCCTTCAGGCTTAATTGACATGAAAGCTCGGCAGCGGCGACGGCGGACAGATCTCTAGCGGCAACCGGAGTCTGCACATAGAATACCAATCTTCCCTGAGAACCACTATGATAATCCTCCAGATTTCTAGCAGGATTCTCTTGATTTGTCGGGGCGATGCAGGGTTATGCTACTATCTACCATCGTTGGGGCAGACATGAGCCACCGCTGCTCAACAGCTATCAGGAGGAAAGCAACCTATGCACCCGCGCATCAGCATCACCCAGGGCGACATCACCAAGGCCGAGGTCGATGCCATCGTCAACGCCGCCAACTCCGCGCTGCAGGGCGGCGGCGGCGTGGATGGCGCGATCCACCGCGCCGCCGGGCCGCAGCTTGCCGAGGCGGGGCGCAGGCTGGGCCGCTGCGCCACCGGCGACGCCAAGATCACCCCTGGGTTCGGGCTGCGGGCACGCTGGGTTATCCATACCGTCGGGCCGGTGTGGCAGGGCGGCCAGCGCGGCGAGCAGGAGCTGCTGGCGCAGTGCTACCGGCGCAGCCTGGCCCTGGCCGCGCAGCATCAGGTGGCCACGCTGGCGTTCCCCTCGATCAGCACGGGGCGCTACCGCTTCCCGCTGGAGCTGGCCGCGCCGATCGCGCTGCGCGAGATCGGCGCGGCGCTGGTGGAAAACCCGGCGCTGGCCGAGGTGCTCGTGGTCTGCTTCGAGCCGCAGGTGTACGAGGCCTACCTGCGGCTGGCGCAGGCCGGGTAGCAGGCCGAAGCAAAAAGATCTCGCCAAACGCCGCAAAAAGCGGTATAGTGTGCGATGCCAGCAGCGCCGCTGGCCCGCCAGCAGCCAGCACCGACGGAGGCCGCCATGCCACTCAGACGCCAGCCGACCCAGGAAGAGATCGACGAGGCATACCTGCGCATGTGGGATGTCTACGTCACCACGCTCCAGGCCGACCTTGAGGCATACGCCGAATCCTACGATCAGGCGGCGGCAGACGCCCGCGACCACGCCGAGGCCGCCGAGCGCGCCACGCCGCGCAAGAAGCGGCCTAGACGCAGCCGCCAGCCAGAGACCTAGAGCACATAGAGATGCCATAGCGCCCGCCCCTGGCGGGCGTTTCTGAGCGCCCCACCTACGAGCACATATCGAAAATACCGCATCGCAGCGCGATCGCAGCCTTGGCCTATGCTATAATTGGCGCGTAGGTCAGCCCCGCCCATGCACTGAGGGAGCGCTATGCAGCCCACGACCATCCTGCTGCTTCTGATCGCTGTCGTCCTCGCCATCGCCATCGCGCTGATCGGCGTGGCCATGCTGCGCCCGCGCCAGCGCAGGCCCAACGCCCTGCTGGTGGGCAGCCCCGCCCACCCAGCCATGATCATCCACGCCTACCGCCCGCAGCCCAGCGAGCAGCGTGCCCGCATCCCCATAGCCCCAGGGCAGCTGGCCGCGCTTGAGGCGCTGGTGCGCCACGTGCCGCAGCTGGCCACATCGGCCAGCGCGCGCACCCTGGTGGTGCGCTTCACCGCAGGGGTGGCCGCGCGGCTCTCAAGCGGCACCGCCCCGCTGATGCCCGCGCTGGAAGGTGGCGCGCGCGCCATCGCGATCGGGCCAGATGGCCAGATCCTCGGCCAGGGCGCGCCTATTGCGGCGGTCGTGCCCGCTGCGGCTGCGGCTACAGCGGTGTGGCAGGTGCTGGCCATGGCGACCGCGCAGTACTACCTGGTGGGTATCAGCAAGCGCCTCGCAACCATCGAGCAGCAGCTGGATGAGCTGCAGCAGCGCATGCGCAACCAGGATATGGCCAGCCTGCGCAACAACTTCAAGCGCCTGCAGTCCACTCGCGCCGCGCTGGCCGGGTCGGCGCTTACCGAGTTTGATATGCAGTCGTTCGTGAATGAGGTGGACACCATCGACCGCGAGTGCGGCAGGATCATGGAGAACGCCGCCATTGAGGTGGAGCGGATCGCCAAGCGTCTGGAGGGCATGAGCCTAAAGGGCAGCTTCGACCCCGCCGAGAAGATGCGCGAGGCCCAGCGTCGTGTGGATGAGCACGCCCAGTTCGCCCAGCTGTGGGCCATGGCCGCATCCAGCCGCGCCGCCGCCGCCGAGGTGCGCTGCGCGCTGCCCACCGACAGCGGTGTCGCCCTGCGCCGCCTCCAGGAGCTGCGGAGCGAGATCCCGCGCTGGGCATCGGCGGGGCAGGGGTTCGCCGCAATGCTCAAGCAGCGCGCAGGCGATATCGGCTCGATGGGCGGCTGGTGGAAAAACGACCACGACTACCAGGAGGACATGGTCAAGGCCGCCGACCAGGTGCGGCGGCAGTTCGCCGCCTACCAGCGCGACATCGAGCGCAGCCTCGATGCGGCGACGGCGCAGATCGCAGCGAGCAGCGAGCAGAAGGCCCAGCCGCTGCACCTGCTGCTGGAAATCGACCCCGAGGGGACGATCACGGCGGCGCAGCGGCTGATCACGCCGGGGGCCAAGGCCCGCGCCAAGCGGGCCTAGCCCGCGCTGCGGGCGCGCACCTGCACGCGCCCCCCGCTGATGCGGACATCGTAGGCGGGCTGGGGGAAGGTGGCCGGGCCGTGCACCACCGCGCCGCTGCGCATGTCGAACACCGAGTCGTGCCAGGGGCATTGGATGCAGTGGCCGTCGGGCGTGCCCTCATCCAGCGGCGCCCCGGCGTGGCTGCACACCGCCCCGATGGCCCAGACCCGCTCGCCCTCGCGGTAGAGCAGCACCGGCGCGTCGGCCACATCCACCCGCTGCGGCGCGCCCTCGGCCAGGTCGATCTCGGCCAGCGCATCCTCCCACTCGCCCTCCGCTTCGGGCGGGTCGCTGTGGTTCACGCCAACCTTATGTCGATACACCAGATCGCCGCCCAGCGCCCCGGCGGCCCCCACCAGCCCAAACGCCGCCAGCGCGAGGCCCACGCCCACGCCGCGCTGGCCGCCACGCCGCGCCACCAGCGACAGCAGGTAGAGGCCCAGCGCCGAGCCGTTCAGGATGCCGTGCAGCGCACCGGTGGCAGTCGCCTGCTGGGGAATGGTCGAGTAGTCCGCCGCGCCCGCCAGGGCAGTAGGCACCGCCGCAGCCGCGCCCGCCATAATCAGGGTGTCGGCGGCGCGCTCGGCATCGGGCGAGCCGGTGATAGCCGCAGCAAGGTCGCACAGCGCGGCTAGGCTCCACGCGCCGATTGGGATGTCGGTGAGAATGGGGTGCAGGGGGTGGCCCAGCGCGGTGCCGTGCAGCGCGTCGGCCACGCGGCGGGCGGGCGGGCCGCCGCGCATCACCAGGCGATGGATGGCCTCGGCCACCGCCGCGCCGCGCTCGGCCAGCGCCTGCGACTTCGCTATCCGCGCTTCGATCTGTGTTGGTAGCATGATCTCCGCCTTTCATCTCGCATTTGCTGCTCGATGAAGCGCACAGATCGTGCCACAGATTCCTGCTCAATCGCCGAAGGGCTAGCCCTTCACATAGCATCACTTTTCTAGGCGACTCATTTGGAAGCGACAAAGCAAGAAAGGTAACCAGCCAAACCTTGCGCCGTGCATCGTTGTTTGTAACCTATGTTAAAAAGAAGCACCGCGTCTACGTAGCTCGCAAGCTATGATTACCGATCCACCCTACTCACCCAGCCCATGCGGCGAAGGTGCCGCTAGGATTTTGCTGGCCATATGCACGAACCCCAGCCGCCAGGGAACAGCATTGGAAGGCTCAAAATTGGGGGTTTCGAAGGGGGTGACACCCCCTCGCGGGGTTCCTAGGGGCTGGCCCCTAGGCGCTGCCCGCGCAGGGCATGCACCCACCAACCAAGAGGGACTGTTATCATTGAGGCCGTAGCCGGGTCATCCCAACCGGGCAACGCTGCAAGCATTCCCTACGGTCGACCCGACCCCAAAATAACGCGTACATGCCCCCAAAAGTGACACCCTGTAAGGGTCTAGCCCTTCACCGCGCCAGCCGTCAGACCCGTCACGATCTGCTTCTCGGCAAACAGGTAGAACACGATCGTTGGGATAAGCGAGAGCGAGATGAAGGCCAGGATCTTCACCCAGTCGGACCCAAACTGGCCCTGGAACTGCATGATCCCCAACGGCAGTGTCCAGATTGAGGTGTCGTTCAGCACCAGCAGCGGTAGGAAGAAGGCATTCCAGCTGCTGACCATGGTCAGCACCACCACCGCAGCCAGCGCTGGGCGCACCAGCGGCAGCATGATCCGCCAGAAGAAGCCAAACGTGGTCGCGCCATCGATCGCGCTCGCATCCTCCAGCTCCTTGGGCACGCTCGCGAAGAAATTGCGCAAGATGAGGATGTTGCCCGGCAGGCCAAAGGCCACCTGCGGGATGATCACGCCCCACAGGCTGTCTACCAAGTGCGCGCTGCGCAGCGTGATGTAGAGCGGCAGCATGGCCACCGTGATCGGGAACAGCAGGCCCAGCGTGAAGAAGTTGAACAGCAGCTCACGGCCCCGGAACTCGATACGGGCAAACACGAAGGCGGGCATCGCCGCCAGCACCACCACGCCCAGCGCCGATGCGACTGTCACCATGGTGCTATTGGAGAGCTGCTGCCAGAACGACGAGCTGAACAGCACCTCGGAGTAGTTGGTCAAGATCACGGTCTTGGGCAGCGCAAAGGGGTTATTCTGCAGGTCGGCGTTGGTCTTGAAGCCGCCCAGCACCGCCGTGATCAGCGGCACGATGATGATGAGCGATAGCAGCACCGCCAGCACATATTTGAGCGCAAGAATCAGTCTATTCTGATAGGAAACAACGGGTTGGCTTATCATAGCGATCTCCTGATGCCTAGTCGCGCTGTTTGGATGCAAACTGGTAGATCATGGAAAATCCCAAGCAGAAGATGAAGATCGCAATAGCAACCGAGCTTCCATAGCCGATAGAGAAGCGCTGGAAGCCATACTTATACATATAGGTCGCCATGGTCTCGCTGGCATTCACCGGGCCGCCGGTCGTCATCACCCACACCAGGTCGAAGATCTGGATGGAGCCAAGCGCCGACAGATAGACCGCCAGCCGCGCCGTGCTGCCCATCAGCGGGATGATGATGCGCGTGGTGATCTGGGCGGATGTCGCGCCGTCGATCGCGGCGGCCTCCTCCAGCTCTACCGGCACATCTTGCAGCGCCGCTAGGAACAGCAGCAGGTGCAGCCCAAAGTACTTCCACGTCATCACCACAAACAGCGCCACCAGCACCGTCTTGGGGTTGCCCAGCCAGCCCTGCGCCGTGAAGCCGGGGATGAGGTGCGACAGGATGCTGTTGAGCAGGCCGCCGTCGGCCTTGTAGATGAAATTCCAGATCACGCCGGTGACCACATCGGAAAGCACGTAGGGCAGAAAGAACAGCGTGCGGAACACGGTCTTGCCGCGCAGGCCCTTGTTCACCAGCAGCGCCAGCCCCAGGGCCAGCGGCAGCTGGATGGCGATCGAGAGCACCACGATCACGATGTTGTGGAGTAGCGCGCCCTGGAAAACTTTATCGCTAAAGATACGGATAAAATTATCAAGCCCAACGAAATTTGTCGGCGAGCCAAGGCCATTCCATTTAAAAAAGCTATAGTAGGCCGCCTGCACCACTGGCATCAGCACAAAGATCGTATAAATAATCGCGGCGGGGAGCAGGAACAGCGTCACTGTCCCGATCTTCTCGACATTTACCCGACGCCCACGCCGCGCCTGCGCTGGGATAGCCACTGGCTGGCTTGTATTCGATGACCGCATAGATTGCCTCTTTTGCGCGCATCGGCCCCGCTGTGGGGGCCGATGCGCGTGAACGTTGCGCCTACTTCAGTTCCTGCGCCGCAGTGGCCTCGATCTGGGCGGCAGCGTCCTCGGGGGTGGCGCTACCGGCAAAGATCGTCTGCGTGGCATCGTTGATCGTCTGCCCCACCGCAGGAGGCATGTACTGATCGTAGTAGAGCTGGAAGTACTTGGCGTTGGCGGTGGCCTGCTGCACCTGCTTGAGCAGCGGGTCGGTCATAGCGGTCTCCGCGCCCTTGACCACCGGCGGCACGGCGATGTTGGCAGCGGCCATCTTGGTCTGGTTCTCGACGCTGGTCAGCCAGCGAACGAACTCGATCGCCTCCGGCGCGGCGTTCTTGCCGATGGCAAAGCCGTCGCCGCCGCCCAGCACATCCGAGGCGTCGCCCTTGCCGCCCTCGACGGACGGGAAGGGGAACCAGCCCAGGCTCTTGTAGTAGGCGTCCTTGTCCTCGGCGCTGTCGGCGGCGCTGCCCGGCTCCCACTGGCCCATCAGCTCCATGGCGGCCTTGCCATTGCCGCTCAGCGTGGCCGACTCGGTGAAGCCGTCGCCCAGGAAGCCCTCCTGAAAGGGCTGGAGGTCAACCAGCTCCTTGAGGCGCTTGCCCGCATCCACAAACACGGGGTCGCTGAAGCTGCCCTGGCGGCTATAGGCCTTGTCGAAGGCATCCTTGCCGCCCAGGCGCACGGCCAGGTACTCCCAGTAGAACGCGCCCGGCCACTTGTCCTTGCCGCCCAGCGCGATCGGGGTGATGCCAGCGGCCTTGAGCTGCTTCACCACCTCAAGGAACTCGGCCCAGGTGGTGGGGGTTGCGGCGATATTGGCCTTCTGGAAGAGATCCTTGTTGTACCAGAAGCCGATCATGCCCACGCGCCAGGGCACGCCGTAGAATTTGCCATCTGAACCGAAGATCGACAGCGGCGCGGCCTGGAAGCTGTCGCCCCAGCCGTCCTGCTTGAGCGCCTCGGTCAGATCCTGCACAAGGCCGGCCTCGGCGTACTGCTGCAGCGTGCCGCCGCCCCAGGTCTGGAAGATATCTGGTGGGTTGCCCGACTGCATCGCCGTGGCAAGCTTGGTCTTGAAAGCCTCGTTCTCAAGGACGGTGATCTCGATCTGGACGTTTGGGTGATCCTTCATGTAGAGCGCGGCCATGTCGTCCCAGTTCTTCTTGTCGACATCTGCGGTCGAGATGTGCCACCAGACGACCTTGACCTTCTGGCCATTGTCGGTGCTGGGCGCGGCGGTGGCGGCGGCGGGTGCGCTGGTGGCGGCGCTGCCGGGCTGATCGGCGGGTGCGCTGGTGGGCTGGGTGGTGGATGTGGGCGCGGGGCCGCCGCAGGCGCTGAGCATGGAGAGCACCATGCCACATGTCAGGGCCAGCGAGGGAAGACGGCGCAACGAGGCCAGGGGGTGTGCCAACATGCGAAACTCCTTCGTCATGACAAACTACATCGTTTATGCCGAGACAGCAGACAGGTTTCCTGTACGAGAAGCACCCCGTTAGGGTGTGGGCGTAGCAACCTCCTTCTACGAGCAAGTCAGTTACGTTCTGTTTCTGTAAACGTTTTCAGTACCAAAACGATAGCATTACCGCCACGCTTTGTCAAGACTGTTTTTTTTGTTTAATCGGGCACATCTTTCCGCAGCAGGCCATAGCCCGCCCATGCCACCCTGGGGCCACACGCCAAAGGCGGCCCCAGCCTGCGCCAGGAGCCGCCTTCCAGCAAGCAATGCAGCTTTTCTGCACGCGCCTAACCCGCATCGCGCAGCGACAGGTGCCAGGCCCCGAGGGCCGCCACCGCCACCCCGCCCAGCATGCCCAGCAGCAGCGGCTGGGCCATCTGCACCTGCGCCTCGCCAATAAAGTGCATCATCCCATTCAGCGGCAGGCTCCACGGGAACACGCGCACCGCCAGGCTGTCGCTGCCGCCCATGTCGATCAGAAAGCCAGCCACGCTGGCCACCATGCCTACCCCCAGCGAAAGGGTGTAGCTTGGCCAGCGGATGCTCACATACAGATGCAGCGCCAGCATCAGCCACGACATGCCGAAGGTGTAGGCCAGCATCTGCGCCACCTGCGCCCACGGCGGCTGCGGCCAGCTGATCGAGGGGAGCGGCAGGGCGCTCATGCCCGCCATGGCCAGCCAAGCGAAGCCCATCAGGGCCAGGAAGCTCAGCGCGATCATGCCCAGGGCGACCAGCTGCTTGGCCAGATAGATGGCCCAGCGCGGCGTGGGCTGGGCGTAGAGGTGCTTCCAGGCATGCTGGTCGTGCTCCATCCCGCCCAGCAGCGCGGTCTCCAGCGTGATAAACAGCGGCAGCATCAGCATCAGCCAGAAGGCGAAGGTGTTCTGCAGCACCAGCTGGGTGCCATCCACTGCCTCGGCCTGCGGATTGCCGCTCTTGTTCAGGATGATAAACACCTGGAGCTGCACCACCACCAGCGGGGCGATGAACACCATCCACAGGGCCAGCGTCCGACGAAGCTTGATCAGCTCGGCGGCCAGCGCGCGAACAAACATGGCTAGATCCTTTCTCCAGCGGTGGCGCTGGTCAGCTGCATAAACTGGGCCTCAAGCGAGAAGCCCTGCTCGCTCACGTGGGTCACATCGAGGTCGGCGCGCACCAGCATGCGCGTGATCGCGGCCATGTCGATCGGGGTATCGCTGGAGACCGCCAGCATGCCGTCGGCGCGGGCGGCGGGGGCGTAGCCCGCCTGGCGCAGCAGCTGCGCGGCCCGCTCGGGCTGGGCTGCGCCGATCAGGGCGGTGCGCGTGTGGCGCTGGCGCAGGTCTTCTAGCGCGCCCTGGAACAGCATGCGGCCCTGCTGGATGATGCCCACGTGGCTGGCCACCTGCTCGATCTCGCCCAGCAGATGGCTGGAGATGAACACGGTGATGCCGTGCTGCTCGGGCAGGCGCTGGATGAGCGTGCGGATCTCGTGGATGCCCGCCGGGTCAAGGCCGTTGGTCGGCTCGTCGAGGATGAGCAGGCGCGGCCCGCCCAGCAGGGCCAGGGCCAGGGCCAAGCGCTGGCGCATGCCCAGCGAGTAGCCGCGCACCCGCCGATCGGCGTGGGGGCGCATCTCCACAATCTCCAGCGCGCGGTCGACCTCGGCGCGGGGCAGGCCGCGCAGCAGCCGCGTGATATCCATGTTCTCGCGACCCGTCAGGTGCGGGTAGAGCGATGGCAGCTCGACCAGCGCGCCGATCTGGCCCAGCGTGGCTGTGCGGTCGCCGCCCAGCGGCTGGCCGAAGATCTGCACGCTGCCCGCGTGGGGGCGGATGAGGCCCAGCAGCATGCGGATGGTGGTCGATTTCCCCGCGCCGTTCGGCCCCAGGAAGCCGTAGACGCTCTGGTAGGGCACACACAGGTCAAGATCAGCCACGGCGGTGGAGCGGCCAAACCGCCGGGTCAGATGTGCAGTCTCAATGGCATAGGTCATGCTGCGGTGTCACCTCGCGCTGCGCCGCCGTCCGTCGGGCGGGCACACAGCATAGACACCGCCGCAGCGCGATTTGTGACAGCAGCGCGGGAAGCGTTTACCACCAAGGCTCCAAGACACCAAGGAAGAAAAGAAGGGCGAATACCATGAAGACACGAAGGCGCGAAGGGAAAACCGATTCACCGCCAAGGCACGAAGGAAGGAAAAAGTGATCTGTCTACGCTGGGCAAGGCCTTCCCGCTACGGTGTGGATCATGGCCAGCAGGCATTTAGGCGCACCTTCGCCGGATGGGCCAGGCCGCATGCATTTTGCCTTCCGGTGCGACGCAATCGCCTTCCGGTGCGACGCAATCGCCTTCCGACGTAACAAAAAATCCTACCCGACCCATGCGGCGAAGGCGCTGCGAGAGTCTTGATGGCCATATGCACGAACAATAGCAGCCAGCGAGCAGCATAGGAACGCCCAAAGTTGGGGGTTCCAAGGGGGCATCGCCCCCTCGCGGGGTCACTCGGGCTGACCCCTAGTCGCCGCCCGCGCAGGGTACCCACCCACCAACATAGAGGACCTATCATCATCGAAGCACAACCGGTCGGCCCGACCGAGCAACGCTAAAAGCATTGCCTACGGTCGACCCGACGCGGAAACGCCCGCAAAAGTGACACCATGTGAGTCATCCACCCGCCAGCTAAAAACCACCGCGTGAGGGAAGCCCCTAGCTATGCTATCATAGGCCTAACATTCTCCTTCGCCAACAAACAGTGAGAAGGCCGCTATGAATCATATGCCAAACGAGCACATCGGCACGCTGCGTATCCTTGACCGCGCGCTGTGGCGCTACCGCGCGCACTGGTGGCAGGCCAGCGGGATCGTGGCCGCGCTCTACCTTCCGTGGTTCTGCCTCATGCTGGCGGTTAGCCAGCTGGCCCCGCTCGCGCTGGTCGCTGGCTATGGGTGGCATATCGCCAGCACCCACTTCGACGTGCTCAATCTGCCCAAACTATCGGATCTGCTCAATGCGCCCATACTCGTCGTGCTGATGATCGTGCAGGAGCTTGCGGTCTTCCCAATCATCTGCGGCGCGCTGGTCGCCGCCACATCCACGGGCGACGGGCAGCCCAAGCTGGGGATCTGGGATACCTACCGCCGCATACGGGGGCAGATCGGGCCGATCTGCATGGCGGCCATGCTGCCCGTGGCGCTCTGGCAGCTGGCGCTGATCGCGGCGCGCACGGGTATCCCTGCCCAGCTGACCATGATGGCGGGATTTTCCGCCTGGGGCTTGGCTAACACGACCCTCCACCCCATCTACCTGCCGCTCGCCGCCGCGCTGGGCGCTGGGGCGCTGCTCTTCAGCCTGGCCGTGCCTGCGGCGGTGATCGATGGGCTGAGCGCCGCGCAGGCATGGAACAGGAGCATGCGCCTGGTGACGCGCCACTTCTGGCAGGTGGCTGGCGTCACCACCATCGGCGCTCTGCTCACCTACATCCTCATCCGCAGTGTATCCATCCTGATGGCCGTCATCGGCCTCTACAGCATTCAATTCCTCGTTTGGCACATGCTAGAGCGCTTTATCATCGAGCTTGTCTGGTCGCAGCTCGCGTGGATCTTCGCCATGCCCATCCTCACCATCGCGCGCGCCCAGCTCTACCTCGCCCTCGCCTCGGAGGAAGCGCCCGCGCTCCCCCCGAGGGTGCCAAACCCTACACGTAGCGCGCTGTGATGCTGCGCTCGCAGCCGCGCAGCTCGGCGGGCGGCCCGGCGAACAGCACCTGCCCGCCCGCGCTGCCGCCCTCCGGCCCCAGGTCGATGATCCAGTCGGCCTGGCGGATCACATCGAGGTGGTGCTCGATCAGGATCACGGTGTTTTTCGCATCCACCAAACGGTCGATAATCTTCATCAGCAGGCCGATGTCCGAGAGATGCAGGCCGGTAGTCGGCTCGTCCATCACATAGATGCTGCCGCGCTTGTGCAGCTCGGTGGCCAGCTTCAGGCGCTGGCCCTCGCCGCCCGAGATGGTGCTGAGCGGCTGGCCCAGCTTCAGGTAGCCCAGGCCCACATCGTTCATGGCCCGCAGCACCGCCGCCACCTTGCGCTCGCTAAAGAAATCGAGCGCCTCCTCGGCGGTCATGTCCAGCACATCGCTGATATTTTTGCCGCGCAGGGTGTAGGCCAGCACCTCGGCCTTGAAGCGCTTGCCCTCGCAGATCTCGCAGGGCGAGGCGAAGCCCTCCATAAATGCCAGATCGGTGTAGACCACGCCCAGGCCGTTGCAGTTGGGGCAGCTGCCCGCCGAGTTGAAGCTGAACAGCGAGGCGCTGGTCCCACTGGCTTTGGCGAAGGCCTGCCGGATGTCGTCCATGATGCCGGTGTAGGTGGCTGGGGCCGAGCGGCTATTGGCCCCCACCCGCGACTGGTCGATCACCAGCGCGTCGGGGTGCTGGGCCAGGAACACGTCGTTGATCAGGGTGCTCTTGCCCGAGCCAGCCACACCCGTGACCACCGTGAGCACGCCGGTGGGGATGTCCACACTCACGCCGCGCAGGTTGTGCAGGCGTGCGTCGCGGATGGGCAGCTGGCCGGTGGGCTGGCGCACCCGCTGCTTGAGCGGCTGGTGCTGGCTCAGGTGGCGGCCCGTGAGCGTGCCCGACGCGCCCAGGTCGGCGTAGCTGCCCGCGAACACCACCTGGCCGCCGTGGGTGCCCGCGCCGGGGCCGATGTCCACCACGTGGTCGGCGATCGCGATCACGTCGGGGTCGTGCTCGACCACCAGCACGGTGTTGCCCTTGTCGCGCAGCTTGCGCAGCAGCCCGTTCAGGCGGGCCACATCGCGGGCGTGCAGGCCCACGCTCGGCTCATCCAGGATGTAGAGCATCTCCGTCAGGCTGTTGCCCAGGTGGCGGATCATCTTGATGCGCTGCGACTCGCCGCCCGAGAGCGTCATGGTCTCGCGGCTGAGGCTCAGGTAGCCCAGCCCGATCTCCACCAGGTGCTCCAGCCGCTCGATCAGGTGCCCGGCCACCCGCAGCGAGATCGGGTCGCGCAGGCCGCGCAGCAGGCCGATCAGGTCAGTCACCTCCATGTCGGACAGCTCGGCGATATTGCGGCCCTCGATCTGGCTGGCCAGCGCAGCCTGGCTCAGCCGCGCGCCGTGGCACAGCGGGCATGTCTGCGCGGTGGTGAACTGCTCGAACACGGCGCGGTTGCGCTCGGACATGGTGGCCGAGTCCTTCTTGATGTACATGCGCGTGAAGCGCTCGACCAGGCCCTCGTACTTCGAGCCGAACTCGCCGAACGAGACCTTCACATCCGCGCCGTACAGCAGGGCGTCCAGCTCCTGCTCGCTGTAGTCCTGGATGGGCTTGTCGTTGTCGAACAGGCCCGAGAGCGGGTACATCTTCCACATCCACTTGCCCACCTTGAACTCGGGGTGCAGGATGGCCCCGCCGTTGAGCGACTTGCTGCGGTCGAGCAGCTTCTCCAGGTCGACCTGCACCGTCCTGCCGATGCCCTCGCACTCGGGGCACATGCCCTGCGGCGTGTTGAACGAGTAGGTGTAGGCTGGCCCCGCCGAGGGCTGCCCCACCCGCGAGAACAGCAGCCGCAGCAGCACGGCGATGTCGGTGTAGGTGCCCACCGTCGAGCGCGAGCCGCCGCCCACCCGCTTCTGGTCGATGATGATCGGCGCGTTCAGGTGCTGGATGTGGTCGACATCCGGCTGGCCGTAGTGCGGCAGGAAGCCCTGCACAAACGCCGTGAAGGTCTCGTTCAGCTGGCGCTGGGCCTCGGCGGCGATGGTGTCGAAGACCAGCGACGACTTGCCCGACCCGGAGACGCCGGTGAAGACGGTGATCTTCTGCTTGGGGATGCGCAGCGAGACATCCTTCAGGTTGTTCTCGCGCGCTCCGTGGATCTCGATGAACTGGCGCTCGGTCATTGCTCCTCCTTCGCGAGACAGCGGCGCACCCCCGCGCGGCGGCCTGGCCTCCGGCGGTTGGGTGGAAAATGAAGATGAGTTCTACGTGGGGGACGCTGCCTGCACTGCTTGACTACCTCGACCATTCTAGAACATGCATGCAACATTTGAGACTTTTCCCTGTTCTATGGTATGCTCTGGCCTTGCAATGCGTGGCAAGTCTCCACTACCAACACCGGGTTTGACATGACCGTTCGCGCCAACCTCCGCACCATCGATCTGGCCCAGGCCGAGGGCATCAGCGTGCAGCTGGTGCGCAACTACGAGGCCAGCGGCATGATCCCCACGGCCCAGCGCACGCCCAGCGGCTACCGCCGCTACACCCAGCAGCACCTCGATGCCCTGCGCGCCGCCCGCCAGATGGCCGAGGCCTACGGCAGCCCCACCGCCCGCCAGATCATGCGGGCCGTGCACAGCGGCGCGTGGCCCCAGGCCCTGGCCATGGTAGATGAGCGCCACGCCCAGCAGGCCAGGGCGCGCGCCCACCTGGCCCAGACCCAGGCCGCCCTGGGCGTGCTGGCCGCCCACCCGCCCGCGCCCCACGCCGCCGCGCCGCTGCGCGTGGGGGCCGCCGCCCAGCTGGTGGGCATCCGCATCTCGGCGCTGCGCTTCTGGGAGCAGCAGGGCCTGGTGCGGCCCGCCCGCGAGCGCGGCAGCAACTACCGCACCTACGACGAGCGCCAGATCCGCCGCCTGCGCGCGGTGGCCCTGCTGCGCCAGGCCGGCTACGACTTCGACACCATCCGCACCACCCTCGACGAGCTGGAGCACGGCACCCCGCAGCGCGCGGTGGCCGCCATCCAGCAGCGCAGCGCCACCCTGGCCGCCGCCAGCTGGCGGGCCATGGCCGCCCTGGCCGCACTGCACGCCTACATGCGCGCCCACCTGGGCGACCCGCCCCCGCACGACGGTGGCCCTGTTGGTGCTATCATAGAACCCTCGCAGCCATTGTAGGAAAGGAGCGCAGACCATGGCAGAGTTCCCCGCAGGGCTTGGCGGCCCGGTCAACCTGGTGAAGAACGCAGGTAAAGAGCTGGGCGGATTCCGGAAGTTCCTGTTGCGCGGCAATGTGGTGGATCTGGCGGTGGGTGTGGTGATCGGCGCGGCCTTCAGCGATGTGATCAACGCGATTGTGAAGGGCCTGCTCACCCCGCTGATCGGCCTGTTCGGCGGCGGGCCGAACCTCTCCAGCTGGGTGGTGGGCGTGGGCAGCCAGCAGTTCCTGGTGGGCGAGGTGCTCAACGCCCTGATCGCCTTCATACTGATGGCCGCCGTGATCTACTTCCTGATCGTGCTGCCCGTGAACAAGCTGATGGACCGCTACCAGCCCGCGCCCAAGCCCGCCCCGGTCAAAGAGTGCCCCGAGTGCCTCAGCTCCATCCCCGAGGCGGCGCGGCGCTGCCGCGACTGCGGGGCGCAGCTCATCCAGCCGCCCACAACACCGGCTTAACCGAATGCCTATCGTTTGTTGACCTCCTGTTCAAGCGGCCATAACACCATCTGGGTAGCCTAGCCCCAGCTTCAGCGCAGGTGCGTTGCGGGGCTAGGTGGCCCCGCGCCCGCTGGGCCTCCCGATGGTGTCTGCCGCGAGGGCAGGAGGTAGCTTCTTGAACACGTTCCGCATGTGGCGCGGGGCCGCCCTGATCGCAGGGCTGCTGGCCGCGCTCCCGCTTGGCGCACACGCCGCCGCGCCACCCTTCCAGGCCGCAGCGCTCAACCCCAGCGCCCACCACTTCCACGACGCCTACTACATGCTCCAGCACAACACCTACGACTACGGCAGCACGCTCACCAGCTGGCTCGACCAGGGCTTCCGCTCGCTGGAGCTGGATGTGATCGACAAGGAGGACTGGGAGAACGACGCCAACGGCCCCTATGTAAGCCACGACAGCGGCGCGGGCAACAAGAACTGCTCGGGCAGCCCCGATCGGCTGGGCCACTGCCTGGGCGACGTGGCCAGCTGGCTGGCCGCGCACCCCGGCGAGGGGCCGCTGCTGGTGTTCATCGACATGAAGGCCTCGTGGGACCCGGCCAGCGCCTGGAACGACGACGAGGTGGCCATGCTGGATGACAAGGTGCGCAGCATCCTGGGCAGCCGCATGTACACCGGCGGCGACCTCTACCAGTACGCCACAGGCGCGGCCTACACCGGCAGCGGCAAGAGCCTGCGCCAGGCCGTGAGCGAGCGCGGCTGGCCGCTGCTGGCCGACATGAAGGGCAAGGTGGTGGTGGCCTACACCGGCGGCAAGATCGGGCTGGCCAACCAGACCCAGGGCAACGGCATCACCGTGATCGCCGCCCAGTCGCCCAAGCGCCTGCCCTACGGCTTCTTCTGCCCCGACGTAGAGGGCAACCCCGACGAGCTGAACCCCGGCGGCACCACCGACGGCATCTCCAGCGCCATCTCGCAGTACCTGGTGTGCAGCAACATGGCCGCGATCGACAACGGCCAGGTAACGATGAACCGCGCCGCCCAGCACCACCAGATCCTGCACATCTGGGGCGACCACGTCTACAGCACCGACTCGTTCGTGTACAACTATGTGGCGGTGGCCCACGGCGTCAGCGCGGTTGGCCGCGACAGCAGCCCCAGCGACACCTTCGGCGGGGCCATCCCGCCGGTGGGCGTGCGCCGCTCGCTGCCGGGCTACTTCGAGCTGCGCCCGCAGAGCAGCCCCAGCATGTGCATGGATGTGAGCGGCTCGGGCGGCAGCAACGGCACAGCCATCGTGCTGAAGGCCTGCGCGGGCAGCAGCAACCAGCGCTTCGTCTACACCGCCGAGGGCCAGCTGCGCCCCCAGCATGCCGGAACCCTCTGCGCCGACATCAAGGGCGGCTCGGCGGGCAATGGGAAAAATGTGCACCTGTGGGACTGCGACGGCGGCAACAGCGAGAAGTGGCTGATCACTAGCTCCGGCAGCTTCCAGAGCTACGACAGCCAGAGCTACTGCCTGGAGGCGGGCGGCAGCAGCGGCGCGCAGTTTGTGACCAAGGCGTGCAGCGGTGGCAGCGCCCAGAAGTTCAACCTCAACGCGGTGAGCGACTGGGTGCAGTCCTCGTTCTAGCCCCAGTGCACGCAAAGGCGGCGGGGTCATGTTGACATGACCCCGCCGCCCATTTGAAATTGCGCGCCTGCGGCCCTAGCTTGGCCTCAACCCAGCAGCAGGCGCGCTCTTCACGCCCTGCATCGCCCAGGCCGCCAGCGCTACAAACCCCGCCTCGGCCACCAGCGAGAGCACGCCCAGCGGCTCCAGCCACGCATTCGGCTCGGCGGGGATGCCGGGCAGCCCCACCGTGCGGCTGGCAACATAGCCCACAAACGCACCGCCTGCCACCACCGTGCCCAGCCACCAGCCCCAGCGCTCGCCGCGCCACAGGCCCACCACGGCCACCAGCGCGCCGATGCCATTGGCCAAGAACAGCATACCCTTGTAGGTGGCCTCCTCGAACGAGTCCGGCGCGTCGACAAAGTGGATGAGGCCCGTCACCAGAATCAGGGCGATAGCCAGCAGGATGATCGGCTTCGACTGGGATCGCATGGGGTGCTCCTTGTGTGTTGGTTGGATAAAAAGGGGCGGTCATCTCAACTGCCTGTAGCATAGCAGCCCCAGCTAAAGCCAGCCTAAAGCCCAGCGAACGGGAATCTAAATGGCGCGTGCGCCGCGTGGATTCTCTACCGTCAAAACAAAGAAACCGGTTAACCACGAAGACACGAAGGCACGAAGATTTTTACCGCCAAGGCCCCAAGGCACGAAGGGAACGAAAGGGAATAGGGGATCGGAATCAGTTACCCTACTCACCCGGCCCATGCGGCGAAGGTGCCGCTAGGGTCTTGATGGCCATATGCACGAACACCAGCCGCCAGGGAACGGCACGGGAACTCCTCAAATTGGGGGTTCGAAGGGGGCATAGCCCCCTCGCAGGGTTGCTAGGGGCTGGCCCCTAGCCGCCGCCCGCGTAGGGCACACACCCACCAACTAAAAACCACCATCATCATCGAAACCGCAACCGGTCGGCCCGACCGCGCAACGCTCCAAGCATTGACTACGGTCGGCCCGCCCCAAAAATGACGCGGAAACCGCCCCAAAAGTGACACCATGTGAGGGACAAAACACCATGGGAAAAGAGCCTGATGAACCACGAAGGCACGAAAATTTTCACCACCAAAACGCTAAGGGAAGAAACGTGCGAGGAGCAAAGGTACGAACCTGCAAGAGGGGATGAACCAGCTTCAAAGAGGGGTGACATACGCGCAGTTCACGGTTGAGGGCTGTAGGTCTACCTAGCACAGCGAGGTCAGGTGCTCGCGCAGCCCCTGGTCGGTATTGCCCTCGCCGATAAACACAAACGAGATACGAAGCGCCCGCGTGTTCATCGCCCGTGCTCCTGTGGCAGAATCCCCGGCAGTGCGATCTGCGCATTGGGCGGGTATACCAAGTAGTCGATGATTGTGGCCTTTCCCACCGACATCTCACCCTCGCGCACTCGCCACGTGCCATCTAGCGGAAGACAGCGCAGGCTATGAGCGATCCCGCCCTGCTCATCGCGCAGCTTCGCCTGCTGGGCAAACAGCAGATCATTGGGGTCTTGGATCTGCACAAACGATGGCGAATGGGTCGCCACAATCACCTGGCGCAGCGGGTTCTCATCCGATGGCCTCTGGCTGGTATCGACCGCCAGATCGTGCAGCAGCGCCGAGATCGCCTCGATCTTCGCGGGGTGGATACCATTTTCTGGCTCTTCCATGCAGATCATACCCTGGCTCTCGGGGTCTTCCACCAAGATAGCAAGGGTCAGAAATCGCAGGGTGCCATCGGACAATGACGAGGCCGAATAGAACTGGCCATCATTTTCCTGCGCCTGAAGCGTAAGAAGCTGCCGCACCTGATCGACATCAACCCGCAGCGATTTTACCGCGATCAGCTTGGCCAGCCGATTGGCAATCCGGGCGTAGAGATCTTCGGGATCTTTACCGCGCTCGCGCTCGCGGTTGGCTAGGCGGAACAGCGTAGCGGGTAAATGGCCACCCCACCCGAGCGGCGCTGAAAGAGATCGGCCAGATCATTATTTTCTTTGTCGCTATCCCGCACGCGCAGGGCCGCCTCCACCAGCGTGTGATCGGCCAGGAGGGAAAGAAAGCGGATCGCATCAAACAGGTTTGACTTACCCACGCCATTGGCACCAGCAATGCAGGTGAACGGGCCGAAATCTACGGCAAGCTCGACCAGATTTTTAAATCCATCTACCTCGAGTCGTGTCAGCATAGGAGCCTCATCATGCTGGTGGGTTTCCTCTTCCCAAGGGTTCAAGTTGTCTTGATTGGCTTTAGTATGCGCTAGAATACCATGCGCAACAATCCCGGTCAATGAAGCGCGCCCTTTGATTGGCTTCTCTTCTTCGTGACGGTCGTGCAAGCCCAAGCGACCATGGTGCAACCCCAAGCAGCCATGGTGCAACCCCAAGCAGCCATGGTGCAACCCCAAGCGACCATGGTGCAACCCCAAGCAGCCATGGTGCAACCCCGAGCAGCCATGGTGCAACCCCAAGCAGCCATGGTGCAACCCCAAGCAGCCATGGTGCAACCCCAAGCAGCCATGGTGCAACCCCAAGCAGCCATGGTGCAACCCCGAGCAGCCATGGTGCAACCCCAAGCAAAACCCTTGATTATTCTTATAAACTCGGCATACAATACACCTAACATCTTTATGATGTCATACAAGCACAGAACTCACCCCATCTAGTAATCGCCTATGGAATAGGAGAACGTGAATGGGATCTTCCATCTCGCAAGCCGACCAGATCGCCACTGCCCAACAATCCTTCCTTGTCATCCAGCGGGAGCCAGCGATCAAAGATCTGCTGGAGAGCGTGGGCTACACCGACGGCAGGCTAGAAAGCGACAAGGCCAGCTGCGACGCCGCCGCACAGGCTATCGAGCAGCAGGATGCCGCCCGCATGGATCAGATCAAAGCCTCCGAAAAGGTCACACAGCTGCGCGCCGAGGCCGAGGCCAAGTACAGCGCGCTGGCCACCACGGTGCGCGCCGTGTTCCCCGCCGACAAGGCCCTGCACGAGAAGCTGGGCCTGCGCGGCACGCCCAGCCAGCAGCGCACGCAGAGCGGTTTCCTACGCAAGGCCCGCGCCCTGTACGACGGCGTGCTGCACCAGCCCGACCTGCTGCCGCCGCTGGCGGAGGCGGGCTACGGCGGCGAGCGGCTGGCGGGCGAGCGGGCTGCGCTCGATGTGCTCCAGCAGGCCGACGCCGATCAGGAGGCGGCCAAGTTCCGCGCCCAGACGGCCACCGCCGAGCAGAAGCAGGCCCTGGCCGAGCTGCGCAGCCGCCGCAGCCGCTTCGCCAAGCTGGCCAAGCTGGCGCTGAAGGGCAACCCGCAGGCGCTGGCGGCGCTGGGCCTGCGCTAGGGCCGGGGCTAGCACGTGGGCGAGGGCGGGGCCGATAAGGCCCCGCTCTTTTGCTGCCCTTGGCGGGGCTGCACAGGCGGCACCAATGTTCGGGAGGTCCGAGGCTTTTTCAGGTGCAAATGCGCGCTGCCGTTGGGTCAACCAAGCTGCGCTTTTGTCAATAGCGGTTCCTTGTGGTTGCTGGGTGGGTGCCCTGCGCGGGCGACGTCCGGGGGCCAGCCCCTCGGAACCCCACCAGGGGGCATCGCCCTCACATGGTGTCACTTTCTTAGCCAGGGCGTCAGGATGCGGCAAGACCCGCAATCATGCGTGCCAGACTATGCACACCACCAGTTGCGCTCCCAGCAAGCAACCCGCCTCAACCCATGATCGCGCCGCGCCATCCCACCCCGCCCATGCGGCGAAGGTGCCGCTAAGGTCTTGATGGCCATATGCACGAATACCAGCCGCTAGGTAACAGCACGGGAACGGTCAACATTGGGGTTCGAAGGGGCAACGCCCCTCGCGGAGATCCAAGGGCGCGGAGCCCTTGGTGCCGCCCGCATAGGGCATGCACCACCAGCCAAAAATGACCACTATCGACGAAGGCGCACCCAAGCCGAACGAATACCAACGCACCGTTTCGCTCAAACGGCCTCGGAACACCCGATAAAGTGACACCATGTGAGGGGCATCGCCCCCTTGGAACCTCCCAATGTTGAGCGTTCCTATACCGCTCGCTGGCAGCTGGTATTCGTGCATATGACCAGTTTGCACGAGTAGCACCTTCGCCGCATGGGCTGGGTTGAGTAAGGCTGGCTTCTTCGTTTTCCCTTGCTAGTGATGGCTGCACGGCAGCGGCGGCGGGTGTGCGATAATGGGCGGCTGGGAGAGCATAGCACTAGAGGATCTGGACCATGTACCGAGCCGTCGCCGCTGCCACGCCGCAGCTACACATCCCCCGCCGCGCCCGCCCCCTGCTGTGGGGGGCCTACCTGCTGCTGCTGTGCTGCGCCAGCCTGTGGGCGCTGGGACAGCAGGCCCCGGCGGCCACGCTGGATGCGGGCGGCGGGCTGTACCTGGGCGAGCAGGATGCGACCTCGGCCTACCGCTGGACCAGCTCGCAGGCTACGTTTGCCATCGCACCCATGAGCCAGGCCAGCAGCGCAACGCTAACGCTGAGCCGCACGGCCTGGCCCGGCCAGCAGCGCACGCCGGTGACGCTGGGCACCGACGCGGGCGCGCTGGCCCAGGTGGCGGTGGGCGATGCGCCGCGCATCATCCACCTGCTCATCCCCGCGCACAGCCGCCAGCTGGTGATCGGCAGCGACGTGACGCGCCCGCCCGGCGGCGACTGGCGCTGGCTGGGTGTGCAGGTGCGCCAGATCGAGGTGCGGGGCTACGGGCTGCCGCTGGAGCGCGCGGCGCTGGCCGTGGCACTGGGGCTGGCCGGGCTGCTGGCCACCTGGGCCGTGGCTTGGTGCGCGCGGCGCGGCTACGGCTGGCTGGCCCTGGCCACGCTGGCGGGCCTGGCCACGCGGCTCTACGGCGTCACCTACTCGCCCGCCATGATGCACCGCGACGAGGTGGTGAGCATGGTGGACGCATGGTACCTATCGCGCACCGGCCACGATCACCTGGGGCACCTGCTGCCGCTGGCCAGCTTCGAGGCCTACGGCGACTGGGTCTCGCCGCTGCTCACCTACGTGCAGCTGCCGTGGGTGGCGATCTTCGGGCCGAACCCGGCGGTGGTGCGGGTGGCGGTGGCGCTGTTCGGCACGCTGGCGGTGCCCGCCGCCTACGGGCTGGCCCGCGAGCTGCGGCTGCCCGCCGCCGCGCCGGTGGCGGCGCTGGTGGCCGCGCTCTCGCCCTGGCAGGTGTTCCTCAGCCGGGTGGCCATCCCGCCCGCGCTCATCCCCACCATGTTCACGCTGCTGCTGTGGGCGGCGGTGCGCTTCGTGCGGCGGGGCGGCGAGCGCGACGCGCTGCTGCTGGCGCTGGCGGGCGGCCTGGGCGTGTACGCCTACCCGACCATGAAGATGGCGGTGCCGCTGGTGGGGCTGCTGGCGGTGGCGCTGGCGCTGCGCGCCCACGGCTGGAGGGCGGTGCTGCGCTGGCGGGCGGCGGCGCTGCTGCTGGCGCTGTGGCTGCCCTTCCTGGCCGACACGCTGCTGAACCCGGCCAGCGGCACGCGGCTCCAGTCGGTGGCGCTGCGGGCCGAGGGGCCGCTGGCCTGGCTGGCGGCGTGGTGGGCGGGCTACCGCTCGTACTTCGACCCGCGCATGTACTACGGCGACGGCGGCGGCATCCGCAAGATCATCCAGGCGGTGCCGGGCCACGGGCTGGCGCTGCTGGCCGAGGCCCCGCTGCTGCTGGGGCTGGCGCTGCTGCCGGTGCTGCGCGGCGGCCAGCGCCGCGCGGTGGAGCGCGGGCGGCCCTACGCGCTGCCCAGCTTCACGATCATCCTGCTGCTGCTGGGGCTGGCGCTGCTGGCCCCGCTGCCCGCCAGCCTCACCAAGGGCAGCCCGCACACCTTCCGCTCGGCCATGCTGGGGCCGGTGTACGCGCTGCTGGTGGGGGTGGGGGCCTCGCTGTGGTGGCAGGTGCTGGGGCGGCTCGGCCAGCGCCCGCTGGCGGCGGGGCTGCGCGGGGCGCTGGCGGCGCTGGTGGCGCTGGCGCTGCTGGCCCAGGGCGGCCAGTGGCTGCACACACTGAACACCAGCTACGCGCTCGACGCCAGCGACACCTGGTTCTACGCCGACGGCGAGTTCGACGCCATGCGCGACGTGGTGGCCCGCGCCCCCGGCTACGACGAGGTGTGGCTCGACATCGGCTCGATGGGCAGGCCCTACATCTTCCTGCTGGCCGCGCAGCCCATGGAGCCAACCGAGGTGCAGGCCCAGATGCAGATCGAGCGCGACCCGCCGCACGTCAACGCGATCACGCGCTTTGGCACGTACCGCTTTGTGAACTTCTCGCTTGACCCCAGCATCCCCAGCGACCTGCCGGTGGAGCGGGCCAGCATCATCCGCGATGCCAAGCCGGGCTACCTGGCGCAGCGCTGGGAGGTGGGCGGGCGGCGCATCCTGCTGGTGCGCGGCATGAAGACCAAGGTCGAGGGCGACACGGCGGGCGACGAGGAGGATGTCGAGCCGTAGACGTTATGTTCAGAGAGGTGCCCACCGCAATCAGCGTAGTCTTGACGAGATGGGCCGATCTCATGAAGGGCCATTTCAGGCATTCCTATGGCATTCGCTGGCTGCTGGCGTTCGTGCATATGGCCATCAGAGCGCTAGCGGCACCTTCGCCGCATGGGCCGGGTGGGTAGGGCTGCCGCTCCCTGATTCCATACCAATGTGTTCCCTCAACAGGTGTTACTTTGTACGACGTTTCAAGGTTTTTTGGCACCCATCCCCGATCGCTTGGCGATGCACTGATGCGCCGCGTTCATCGCAACACGACCCGATGAAGCGGCGCGGAGCGCATCGGAACGCGACGCTTCATCGTGCTCATCGAACGGCCCTCCGATGAGCACGATGAGTACGGCGTGGGCGGACACCAGGTCCGCCCCTACGGCAATGATTCCGTCGTGCGCATGTCGACCTGCTCCCCGTGACAACCAGCGGTTATGTCCCGGCACGCGGGTTGGTACCATGTGCCGCACCCCAATGCCTCGCTCGACAAAGTGACGCCATGTAAAAATTTGTCCCCTTGGTGTCTTGGAGTCTTGGTGGTAAATGGGTTTCGTGTTTTGTGGTGTACAAGCACCACAACCCGCCTGGCGGATGATGCGGCGGGCGGCGGCGTGGCGCACAATAGGGGCAGCCGTGGCGCTGGGGCTGCGGCCAGCAAGGAGCATCCCCGATGTCTCAGGAAGACGCATTTCGCGATATCGAGCGCCAGATCTTCAAGGTGATGAACACATGGTTCATGGCCCCGCTGCTGCGGCGCGGGCTGGGCTGGCTGATCGGCAGCCCGGCCAGCGGCTACTTCATGCTGCTGCGCACCACAGGCCGCAAAAGCGGGCAGCCGCGCGAGACGCCGCTGAACTACGCGATTGTGGATGGCTGCGTGGTCTGCCTGGCAGGGTTCGGCAGCGCCAGCCACTGGCTGGCCAACATCCGCAGCCAGCCGCACGTAGCGGTGCGCCTGCCCGCCCGTGCGCTGGAGGGCAGCGCCGAGCTGGTGGCCGACCAGGATGAGGCGGCGGGGCTAGCGCTGCGGGTGGCGCGCAACAGCGGCTTCGCGCTAGTGTTCGAGGACCCGCGCTGCCTGCTGATGGGCGACGACGAGCTGCGCGCGCTGCTGCGCGGGCGCCCGGTGGTGCGCATCCGCCCCGACGATGGCCCCCTGGCCCCCGGCCCGCACGACCCCGGCGGTCGCGGCTGGCTCATCCTGCTGGGCGCGCTGGCCCTGGCCGCGCTGGCCCTGGCCGCGCTGCTGCGGCGCGGGCGGGCGGGCTAGGCCATGGAGCAGCAGCTACGCTGGCCCGACCTACCCGCCCCCTACGGCGAGGCACTGCGTGCGGCGGTCGAGCACATCCTTGGCCGAGTCACGCCACGCGGCATCATCGTCTCCGGCACGATCATCCGAGGAACTGCCAGCCGCAGCAGCGACCTCGACATCGTGGTGGTCAACCGCGCCAGCGTGCGCCAGCGCATCCAGCGCAGCTTCTGCGGGGTGCCCGCCGAGATCTTTGTCAACCCGCTGCCCATGATCGAGCGCTACGTGGCCGACGAGCGGCGGCGGGGCCGCCCCGTGACTGCCCACATGATCGCCACGGGCTGGCTGCTCTACGCGGCGGATGACGAGGTGCGCGCCCTGCCCGAGCGGGCCGCCGCGTGGCTGGGCCAGCCGCCCAGCGCCACCGCGCAGGATCTGCTGCTGGCGCGCTACATGGCCGCCAGCCTGATCGAGGATGCCGCCGACGTGGCCGAGGCCGACCCGATCAGCGCGCAGTACCTGCTGGCCCAGGCCCTGCCCGAGATCGTGCGCTACGCCTTCCTGAGCGCCGGGCGCTACCTGCCGCGCCCCAAAGATCTGCGCGCCGCGCTGGCGGAGCATATGCCGCAGTCCGCCGTGCTGCTCGACGCCGCGCTGGCCGCGCCCGATCTGGCCGCGCGCTATGCTGCCGCGCTAGCCCTGGCTGACCACGTGCTGGGCGCGCGGGGCTTCTTCGCCTGGGATGGCGAGCCGGAGGAGGTGTAGCGGCCCACCGTGGCGCATCCTGCGAGCCGCATGGCGCATTTTGCGAACAAGTTGGCGCGTCCTGCGAATCGCGTCAGCCCGCCATTGCGCTATCATAGCCCCACTGAGCAATGCAGACCAATAGCAGAGGGGAAACAGACCATGAGCGGCGAGCAAGTACTTGTCACAGGCGGGTCGGGGTTTGTGGGGTCGCACTGCGTGGCGGCCCTGCTGAACGCGGGCTATCAGGTGCGCACCACCGTGCGCTCGCTGGCGCGCGAGGCCGATGTGCGGGCCATGCTGAAGCGGGCCGGGGTGGATGCGGGCGACCGGCTATCGTTTGTGGCCGCCGACCTGACATCCGATGCGGGCTGGGGCGAGGCGGTGGCGGGCTGCGCCTACGTGCTGCACGTGGCCTCGCCCTTCCCGCTGCGCCAGCCCAAGGACGAGAACGAGCTGATCGTCCCCGCCCGCGAGGGCACGCTGCGGGTGCTGCGGGCCGCGCGCGACGCCGGGGTGCGCCGCGTCGTCGTCACATCCTCGTTTGTGGCCATCGCCTACGGGCACGCGCCCACCACCCGCCCCTACACCGAGGAGGACTGGACCAACGTCGGCAGCGAGCACGTGAACGCCTACGGCAAGTCGAAGACGCTGGCCGAGCGAGCCGCCTGGGAGTTCATCCAGCGCGAGGGCGGCGATCTAGAGCTGGCGGCGGTCAACCCGGTGGGTATCTTCGGCCCCGCGCTCGGCCCCGACCTCTCCGAGTCGGTGCGAATCGTGCAGGTGCTGCTGCAGGGCAGCATGCCCGCGCTGCCACGCATGTCGTTTGGTTCGGTAGATGTGCGCGACCTGGCCGACCTGCACCTGCGGGCCATGACCAACCCAGCGGCGAAGGGCCAGCGCTTCCTGGCCATCAGCGACAGCAACATCAGCATGGAGTGGGCGGCCAAGCTGCTGCGCGAGCGCATGGGCCAGGCCGCCGCCCGCGTGCCCCGGCTAATGCTGCCCAACTGGGCAGTGACGCTGCTGGCCCGCGTGGTGCCCGATCTAGCCCCGATCGCCGCCGAGCTGCGCAGCGAGAAGCTGGCCAGCAACGCCAAGGCCCGCACGCTGCTGGGCTGGACACCGCGGCCAAATGACGATACCATTCTGGCCACCGCCGAGAGTCTGGTGCGGCTCGGGCTGGTGTAGCCCAGGGCGGCGCAGATACGACAGGGAAGACTATGCCTCACATCAGGGTATCGAGCGTGATCGGCGTGAAGCTAGAGTCAATGGGCATTTCGCTCGTGGAGCTGCTGCGGCGGGCGCGGCTGCCGCAGCAGCTGCTGCGCCAAGAGCGGGCGGTGCTCTCGGTGGAGCAGTGGCTGGCGCTCTGGGATGCGCTCGACAGCATGGAGATCGACCCCGCGCTCGGGCTGAGCTTCACCCAGTTCGAGGGCAGCGAGCCGTACGACGCGCTGTGGATCACGGCGCTCTCGGCCCCCACCCTGCACGCCGCCATCGCCAAGCTGTCCCGCTACAAGCGGCTGTTCAGCGCCGAGCGCATCGACATGCGGCAGCTCGGCGAGATCTGGCAGATCGAAGTATCGTGGCTGGTGGGCAGCGCGCCGCCGCCCGCGCTGCTGGTGGACATGACCTTCTCCTGCCTGATGAACCTGAGCAGGCGCGGCGCGGGCAGGCCGCTGCGCCCCGAGCGCGTGCGCTTCCGCCGACCCGAGCGCAACCGCGCCATGTACGAGCAGTTTTTCCTGTGCCCGGTCGAGTTCGACGCCGAGCGCGACCAGATCCTCTATGCCGATGCGACGATCCGCCAGACCTTCCACACCTACAGCCCCGACCTGCTGGCCATCCTGGAGCCGCAGTTCGAGGCCGAGCTGCACCAGGCCGACCAGCACTCGCTGCACCGCCAGATCGCCTCGCTGGTGCGCGCGCGGCTGGCCGGCCAGCAGCCCTCGGTGTCATCCATCGCCCGCGAGCTGCACATGAGCGCCCGCACGCTGCAGCGCAGGCTGGCCGACGAGGGCCAGACCTTCCAGCACGTGATCGAGCAGGTGCGCCACGAGCTGGCCCAGCAGTACCTGCGCGAGTCGAGCCTCGACCTGAGCGAGATCGCCTTCCTGCTGGGGTACCAGGAGGCCAACTCGTTCCACCGCGCCTTCAGCCAGTGGGAGGGCAGCTCGCCCGGGCAGTGGCGCGCGACCCAGCAGCACGCCGCGCGCCCAGATCTGGTATAGTGCCCCTAGCACACGGATGCATCGCCCCCTAGCGAAGCGAGGCACTATGCGACCAGAGACCCGCGACCCCCGCTCCAGCGCCACCCGCAGCGCCATGATCGACGCGCTGCTGGCGCTGCTGGCCGCCCGACCCTACCGCGAGATCACCATCCAAGACATCACCGACATGGCCGGGCTCAGCCGCTCCACCTTCTACGCCCACTTCCAGGGCAAGGATGACCTGCTGCGCTGCGGCTTCGAGCGCGCCATCGCCAGCCTGGCCGACCACGTGGATGCCTGCGCCGCCGACGGTCTGCAGGTGGAGACTGCGGCGATCTTCGCCCACGCCCAGGCTAGCTTCACGCTCTACCGCTCGCTGGTGTTCGTACCGGGCCTCGACCTGCTGAGCCGGAGCGCCCAGGCCGCCCTGGCATCCAAGCTGCACGGGCGGCTGCTGCTGGTGCCTACGGCAGCGGCCTGCGATCTGCCGCTGGTCCTGCTGGCCGAGAGCATGGCCGGCGGGCTGCTGCTGCTGCTGCGCTGGTGGGTCGACCAGCAGCAGCCCTTCACCCCCGCCCAGATGGACGAGGTGTTCCAGCGCCTGGTGATGCCCGGCGTGCGCTCCGCCCTAGCCTAGCGCACGCCACTATGTTCGCCACCAAAAGACGAGTCCCCCACGATGCCGAAACAATGCAAAAGATGACAAAATTGGACAGGTAGCGAAAATAGCGCCAGCATGATCGAGAAAAGGACAAGCATAGCATGGCCGTTGCAAAGCACGGGAGAAGGCAGATCACGATCAATCAGCAGCTTTTTGTCTGGTGGTTCGGCGAAGATGTCGACAACTGCCTACATATTGTCTCCAACGATAAGCAGCTCAACATACGCTATAGCGCCGAGGTACACTTTCAAGACACATCGCCCTTTGTCGATGTGCTCGGGTCGCGCTTCCCTGGGCTTCCGCATGGCCGCACCGGCTGGTATCGCGTGCACGCGCCAACGTGGCATGAGCCGAACATCATAGCGCCACAGTTTGTGCGGCAGCTCATCGAGTGGTGTCACACCGATCACCCAGCAATCCACTTCTACCCACTGAGGCCCGAGGAGCACATGCGGGTGCACGCCATGTGGGATCACGGCGTGCCTGCATTTGATTGCACCAGAGCCATCATCGCGTATACTTGAGCGGACCGCGCATCGCACGGCAGATAAAGGAAAACCGCATATGCAAGCCATCATGCGCACCGACGAGCATCACATCGAGAAGCACCGCGCCATCCTCGCGATCGCGCGCGGCGATGTGCAGGCCATCTTCCTGGGCGACTCGCTCACCAGGCGCTGGGAGGATAACCCCGAACTATGGGAGCGCTACTTCTCCCGCTACCGCCCGGCCAACCTAGGCGTCGGCAGCGACCGCCTGGAGCATATCAAGTGGCGGGTGCTGAACGGCGAGCTGGATGGCTTCACGCCCAAGACGGTCGTCATCCTGGCGGGCACCAACAACCTCGACAGCGACGACGAGCAGGAAATTGTGGACGGGATAGGCGAGATCGTGGCGATCGTGCAGGAAAAACTGCCAGCGGCCAAGGTGGTGCTGCTCGGCCTGCTGCCGCGAAACCGCAGCGAGGGCGGGGTGGACTATATGCCGAAGATAGCGCGTATCAATCGGCAGCTTGGTCAGCGCTACGCCAGCACGGCGGTGGCATTCCACGACCTCGGGGACAGCCTGGTCAACCTGCAGGGCGCGGTCGACGCGGCGATCATGCCCGACGGGCTGCACCTGAACGCCGCAGGCTACGCGATCATCGGGCCGAGGCTGCAGGCGATCATCGGGCAAGCATGCGACTAGCGCGCGGTATCTATGGGCTGCGGCCCTCACATGGTATCACTTTTGGGGCTGTCTCTGCATCATTTTGGGGTCGGTCCGACCGGCTGCGGCTTCGATAGCACGGGAAGCGCCCCAGCCGACGGCTGATAGGCCAGCTGGGGCGCTTTCCACTATGGCCGCTGCGCTTCTCTGATTGCTGGCGGCAGGCATCGCTGGGGAAAGATATAGGTGGTCTGATCATCTTTGAGCCAGTCAATCAGCTTCAAGATACCAATATAGTTGAGCGCAATTCCCAGCACCACACCCACAATCCAATCAAACAACATCACCGAATGCGTTTGAGAAATGCGCTGAAAGAAGAGCACCGCAATCGGTAAAAACAACATGTCTGCGGTCGCAATGCCTGGGTTGTAGAGCGTTTTCCCCTTCAGGTTAAAGAGAAAGGTATGAGCGATGATATTGCCGACTGAAACAAGCATGGTTGCAATACCCAACCAAATAGCGCGCTCATTCAGCATGGCAGCCAAAAAGTAAGACAACCACCCGAGAAGGACATTGACCACAAACGCGGTATTGGTGTTCAGCGGATAGCGGTCAGGCTGCTTGCTTGCAAATAGGGTCAGATTGACCATGCCGGGGAAATAGCCAGGAAAGCGGTATTCCTCAAATTGATGAAGAAACAAGGCAGCCAAGCTGACCCAAAGAAGGAAAGCGATGGGACTCAGCGTGGTAAAGAGTAAAAAAAGACTAACGCCTACAGCGAGCACCAAGCCGATATCAAACCAATGCTGCCTCATAAAATGCATCAGATATTTCTCCAGCGAGCAGTTCAACGACCAACATCCGCGCGGACGCTTGAATGGTGTATGATACCTAATAATATGAGCATACGTTATTGAACATAGCACGAGTATAAAGACCTCAAGCGCTTGAGGTCAAGAGGGTGAACATGGAACAGCGACAAATCTATCTTGGCTAGTTACACTCATCCCGTCAATAGCGACTGGCTCGCGGATGAGCTGCGCCTGAGCGACCAGGGCCATCTGCTGCACGATATCGTCTTTGCCTCGCAGGCGCGCTGGCGGATCGAGTGCGGAGATGTCGACTACCGCTGGATGCCGTTTGAAACGCTCTAGAATCACCTACCAGGGAACCCCAATGAACCTCACATACACATGGTCGCGACTGCCCGACCTCACCGCGCTAGAGCTGCACGAGATCATCAAGGCCCGCGAGGCGGTGTTTGTCGTCGAGCAGCAGTGCCCGTACCAGGAGACCGACGACATGGACCTGCACGCGTGGCACCTGCGCGTGGCGCTGGATGGCGCGCTGGCCGCCTACATCCGTGTGGTCGACCCCGGCATCAAGTACGAGCAGCCCTCGATCGGGCGCGTGCTGACGCTGCCCGCGTTCCGGCGGCTGAAGATCGGGCGCGCACTGCTGGGCGAGGGGCTCCGCTTCACCGAGCAGCAGTTCCCAGACATGGGCATCAAGATCGGCGCGCAGGTCTACCTGCGGGAGTTCTACGAGTCGTTTGGCTTCCAGTCCGTCTCCGAGGTATATGTCGAGGATGGGATACCGCACATAGATATGGTGCGCCCGTCGCAGAGCGATCAGGCATAGCGCCAGATTCTTTGGGGGCTGTGTGGCGCAGCCCTGGATCGCCGCAGGGGCGGCGCACAAAAAGCGGCCAGGAGCTTACCCCTGGCCGCACAGAGACCGACGGTGCCAGCGCGCTACGCGGACTCGAGGACGCCGTGGAAGCCGATCGGGCCTTCGCCCACGTAGGTGTTCGTGCCATCGAGCACGTCGCCGTCGCCGCTCACATGCAGCTCGATCACGTGCTGGTTGTCGCGCCCGCCGATCACCCAGGTGCCGCCGGGGTGCCAGGGTGCGTTCGAGCCACCCCACTGATTCTCGACATTGTAGCTGTTGCCATTCAGCAGGGTCGCGCGCAGGCCGATCGGGCCTTCGTTCGCATAGGTCATGGTGCCAAAGAACGAGTCGCCGCCATCCGATGAGCTGATGTCGATAGCCACCACAGACTGCTCGGAGCGAGCACCAAGAACCCAGGTACCGCCGGCATGCCACGGCGCATCCGGGCCACCCCACTGATTCTCGACGGCATACGTCGCCATAACGTCTACCCCTTTCGTATGTGCCTATCTGGCTTCTCAATACTATCGCAGAAATCCATATTTTCAATACAGGATTCATACAGATGTTAGGATCAATCTGGTTAAATCTCTATGAAGGGGCGGAGGAGGAGCGTTCACCACCAAGCACCTTGGGGTAGGCCAGCATTTTTGAGATGAAGCGTGGAGTCTGCGCCGCCCGCGCCAAGCTGTGCTACCGTATAGCCCTTGCACAGACACGAAGCGACCACACACCTAGGAGCATCATTGACCACAGACATCGACCTCGGCGCGCACACCAGCCCCGCCGCGCTGGCCCAGGCGCTCGACCACGCGCGGCGGCAGATCATCCAGGGCGCGGCGGGCGACCCCGATGCCCTGCTGGCGGCACTGCCCCTGCTCTGGCGCTACGCCCTGCTACGGGGGGCGCTCACGACAGCCGACGGGCAAACGATGAACGCGGCGCAGCAGGCTTGGCGTGGGATAGCAATAGCCTACGAAATCACCAAGATACTGGCCAAAGGCCACCACTACAACCAAGCGCTTGCCCTAGCACAGCGCATTCCCGACGGACACCACACATGGGCCATGCGCGGCATCGCGGCGGCAATGGCAGAGAACGGCGATGTTGAGCAGGCGGTGGATCTGGCCGACAGCATCTGCAACGAGCGGCAGCGCGCGGACGTGCAGGTGGAGATCGCCCGCGCCCTCTCCAAGGCCCAGCGCTGGGATGAGGCTGCCGCGCTCGCTCGCGCCGCCGGGCGCTATCTCGACGACATCGCGTGCGATCTGGCCGAGGCGGGGCGGCATGCTGAGGCGCTGGCCCTCCTGCGCACATCGGGCAACGGTGACGAGCACAATTGGGCGATGAGCCAGATCGCCGTCAGCCTTGCTAGGGCAGGCCGAGGCAGATGAGTGGCCCCGGCTGATCGCGCTGGCGGCCGAGACATGGGCCGCCAGCACAAACGCGCGCCACCCCGACCGCGAGTTGCGGCTGGCAGCGCACCTGATCGCCCACCACCCCGAGCTGGGCATGGCACTGGCCGAGGCATTCCCCTGGGCCGAGGCACAACTACGCAGGCTGCTGCACACCCAAAAGTTCTAACCAAGGGCAAAGACACGAAGAAGCAAGATCGCAATGAACCGCAGCAGATGGCAGCGCGCGGGCCAAACGTGGGCGGCGGGCGTAGTGCCCGCCGCCCTTGGCGTGGCTACAGGCCGCCGGTGTAGAGCAGGCGGTTGGCAGTGCCGGGCGGCACGTTGATCAGCACGTTATAGGTGGCGTTGGCGTTGATCCAGCTGGTGACGGTGGCGGAGGGGGCGTCGCCGTAGGTGGCCTTGTAGAGGCCCGCGATCCCGGCGGCAAAGGCCACCGACACCGAGCCGCTGAGCGTCGCCGAGCCGCCGCCGATCCAGTCGGATGTGACGCTGACGCCGGGGGCGTAGGCATCCACGCAGGTGCCGTAGTTGGAGAATGAGGCCACGTGGTCGGTCTTGTCCGACGAGGCCACGGTGTAGGCCACCGCCACATTCGCCGGAGATGAGTTGCAGGCATTCCCGCTCTCGCCGCCAGCGGGGACGGCCACAAACACCCCGGAGTTCACCAGCGCGGTGACGGCGCTGGTGAGCGCGGCGGAGGAGGCCCCGCCGATGGCCAGGGTGGCCACCGCCCTAGGCTGGTGATTGGCCGCTACCCAGTTCACCCCCGCGATGACCTGCGACACCGTGGCCGAGCCAGCGCAGTTCATCACCCGCACCGAGTAGAGCTTAGCCTGCTTCAGCACGCCGTAGGTGCTGCCGCCCACCAGCCCGGCGATGAAGGTGCCGTGGCCGTTGCAGTCCAGCCCATCGCCGCCGGTGGCGTCGAAGGCCACCGAGGCGTTGCCGCCGAAATCGGGGTGGCTAATCTGGATGCCGGTGTCGATGATGTAGGCGTGGACGTTGGCCCCGGTGTGCTGGTAGGTGTAGCTGCCCGAGAGCGGCAGGTTGTGCTGGTCGATGCGGTCGAGGCCCCACTGGCCGCCGGAGACAGGCTGGGTGGCCTGGGCGGTGATCGGCAGGTCGGCCTCAATGGCGGCAACCTGGGGCGAGCGCTGGAGCGCGGCCAGCTGGGCGGATGTGAGGTCGGCGGCGAAGCCGTTCAGGGCGCGGTCGAACACGGCGGCGGAGCGCAGGCCGCGCGCGGCCACCACGGCGGCGGGGCGCACCCCACCCTTCAGCGTGACGATGTAGCGACCGGCGGCGGGTGCGGCCTGGGCGGGGGCCGTGCCTGTGCCCAGCAGGGCCACGGCCAGCACCACGAGCGCGAAAGACCGAAGCGGGCGGATCATTCGTACCCTCCTTCAATTAGGTGTTAGGGAGACAGCCCTAGCATACCATAGGAGCGGCGCGCTTGATCCGCCTTTACCCCACTATATAGCCATAAACAGCGTATTACTGACTACAGGCCGCCGGTATTCGCCAGTAGCTGGGTGGTGGTGAGCACCTGGTTGGTCGGGATGGCGTCGGGGGTGGCGTTGGCGAGGATCCAGGCGAAGACCACGGTGCTGGGCAGGTCGCCGTAGGTATCTTTATACATCGCGGCGATGCCCGCCACATGCGGGGCCGCGATATAGGTGTCGCTCACCAGCACAGGGGCACCGCTGTAGCTCAGGGTGCGTATGCCCGCGCCAGGGGCGAAGATATCCACGCACAGGCCACCGTTGGCGGAGGTGTAGCGCTTGTCGGCGCTGGTGGAGGCGCTGACGGTGAAGACGCTCGGCTCGCTGGGCGGCGAGCCAAGGCAGGCGTTGCTGTAGGAGTCGCCTGCTGGGGCCACCACAAACACGCCCGAGAGGCTGAGCGCGGCCAGCGAGAGGTTCAGCGCGGGCGAGACCAGGGTGTTGAAGGAGATATCGGCCACGGCCTTGGCTTTGTGGTTGAGCGTCAGCCAGTCCACCCCGTCGATCACCTGGCTCACATAGCTCTCGTTGTAGCCGCAGCCCTGCACGCGCACCAGGTAGAGCTTCGCCTGCTTGGCCACGCCGTAGGTGCTGCTGCCGATGGTGGCGGCCACCTGGGTGCCGCGGCTACAGCCGGTGACGCCCGTGCCCACCGCGTCGTAGGCCAGCGAGGCCCGCCCGCCGAACTCAGGCAGCGCGGTGTTCAGGTCGGCGTCGAAGATGTAGACGTTGGCGCTCGCGCCGGTGGAGGTGTAGGTGTAGGAGCCCGAGAGCGGCAGGTCGCGCTGGTCGATGCGGTCGAGGCCCCACGAGTCGGCGGGGCCGAGCGGCTGGGTGGTGGCGCTGGGCGCGGCCAGAGGTGCGGGGGCCACGCGCTGATCCTGCTCGATGGCGGCCACGCCAGGCGTGGCCTGCAGCAGCCGCAGCTGGGCGGGCGTCATGTCGGCCACAAAGCCATTCAGCGCGGTGTGGAAAGTGATGTGGGCGAGCAGGCCGCGCTGGGCCAGCAGGGCGGCGGGGCGCACCCCGCTCTTCAGCGTCACGATGTAGCGGCCTGGGGCGGCCACCTCGGCGGGGGCGGCGCGCACCGGCACCAGCGGGCGGGCGGCCTGGGCGGGCGTGGCGAACAGCTGCGCTGCGGCGAGCAGCGCAAGCGCGAACAGGCAGGCTGGGCGTCTCATCATTCCCTCTCCTTCTTGCGATAGCGGCGCACGACACCCCATGGCGGCGCTGCCACGGGGTGCCAGAATGAGGTGAGATTTGTGCCTAGAGGCCAGCGGTATAGATCAGCTTGTTCGGCGTGCCGCTGGGGTTGCCGGAGATCACGCCGGATGTGGCGTTGTTGACGATCCAGGTCGAGACCGTGGCGGGCGCGGCGTCGCCATAGACCGACTTGTAGAGCGCACCCAGGCCAGCCACATGCGGCGAGGCCATGGATGTGCCGCTGTAGGTATCCACGCCGTTGTCGATCACGGTCGAGGTGATGTTGACGCCGGGGGCGTAGGCATCCACGCAGGTGCCGTAGTTGCTGAACGACGCGATCTTGTCGGTCTTGTCCAAGGCGGCCACGGTGAAGGCGCTGGGCGCGCTGGCCGGCGACTTGTTGCAGGCGTTGGTGGTCTCGTTGCCCGCGGCCACCGCCACGAACACGCCCGAGCTGGTCAGGCTGGCGATCGCGTTGTTCACCGCCGCCGAGTACGCGCCGCCCAGCGACATGTTGGCCACCGCGTTGGGCTTGTGGTTGGCGGCCACCCAGTTGATGCCCGCGATCACATTGGCGTTGGTGCCGCGGCCCTTGCAGTTCAGCACGCGCACAGCGTACAGGCTGACCTTCTTGGCCACGCCGTAGGTGGCGCTGCCGATGGTGCCCGCCACGTGGGTGCCGTGGCCGTTGCAGTCGATGCCATCCTTACCCATCGCATCGTAGGCCACCGAGGCGCGCCCGCCAAACTCGGGGTGCGCGATGTAGATGCCGGTGTCGATCACGTAGGCGTTCACACCCGCGCCCGTGGCGTTGTAGGTGTAGCTGCCCGAGAGCGGCAGCTGCTTCTGATCAATGCGGTCAAGGCCCCACGAGTCGCCGCTGCCGATCGTCTGCGTGGTATCGACCGACACCTCCTGATCCTGTTCGATCGCAGCCACCTCGGGCAGGCGCTGCAGCAGGCTCACCTGCGCCGGGGTCAGGTTGGCGGCGAAGCCATTGATGGCCTTGTCGAAGACGTACTGCGCCTTCAGGCCGCGCGCCGCCAGGGTGGCGGTGGGCCGCTTCCCCGACTTGAGGGTGACGATGTAGCTGCCCGGCACGGCGGTGGCCGAGTCTGCCGCGCTCACCGGCACCAGGGTGGTGGCGGCCTGCGCGGGGATGGCACCAGCGCCAAGGGTCACGGCGAGGACAGCCAGAGCGAACAGGCGGATTGGACGATGCATAGACCGAGCCTCCTCTATAGAAACCAGATTGGCGGACCCACAGCATCAGGCGGCATAGGGCGCGGGGGGAAACCCTACCGCCCGCAGGCAATACAGATTCATAGAGCTGTTAGGGAAATACCTACCCCAAGCCCGTATCTGCGCTGCTATGCCTCATTACCTCTGAGATATCGCTATTAAGTGGTAGGAATATCCCTAAAGTTATCTTTTTGTCTATTCACATGCAATCTCTTGTATGCGTCGCATTATAAAAGTAACATGTAAAAATTGTCAATAGCCTATTTAATTATGTGATAGCACATGTAATAAAAAACATCCATGATAAATTCATGCCAAGATCAAAAAGATCTAATGAGCAAATCGGAACAGGAGCGCAAGCCTGCCTGCTTCATTCGACGGGTCGATGCTAGAGCACGCCCAGACAGAGCAAGAAGGGCGGGGCAGTTGCTGCCCCGCCCTTCCGCCCGGCCCTCATGACCGCCCTAGGCAGGCCGGTAGGTCAGGCCCACCACGCCGGTGCTGGTGTGCACCACGCTATCGAGCCGGTAGCTGGCCGCGACGCCCTCGGGGAACATGCGCTTGCCCTCGCCCAGCACCACCGGGTAGACCAGCAGGCGAAGCTCATCCACCAGCTGGTGGCGCAGCAGCGTGGCTACCAGGGTAGCGCTGCCATACACCAGCATGTTGTGGCGCTCGCGCAGGCTGGCGATGCCCGCCAGCAGGTCGCCCTCGATCACGCTGGCGTTCCAGGTGGTCTCGCGCAGGGTGGTGGAGGCCACGAACTTGGGGATGCTGTTCATGTGCGGGGCGCCCTCATCCTGCGAGGTGGGCCAGGCCTGGGCGAAGGCCTCGTAGGTGACGCGGCCCAGCAGCAGGCTGTCGGTGCGCTCGGTCTCATCGCGCTTGAAGCTGGCCACCTCGTCATTCCAGTAGGGCATGGTCCACGCGGGGTTCTCCATCACCCCATCCAGCGACACGAACTCGGTCACGATGATCTGTCCCATGGTGTAGATTCTCCTCTCTTCTTTCACAACAAAATAGCTAGCCCTGGCCGATGATCGGGCGCACCTCGATCGGGCCAAAGCGGGCCTGCGGCATGGCCGAGGCGATCTGGATGGCCTCGTTGAGGTCTTTGGCCTCGATATGGAAGATGCCCATCAGCAGCTCCTTGGTCTCGATAAACGGCCCATCGGTCACGGTGGCCACGCCCGCGCGCTGGCGCACGGTGGCGGTGCTCTCCACATCGGGGGCCTCGACCGAGATCAGGTGGCCGCGCTGGCGCAGCAGCTCGTCGCCCGCCACGCACTCCTGCTCCACCAGCGCGCCCTGCTCGGGGGTCAGCTGGCTCAAGATCTGCTCATCGCCATAGGCCAGAAGGAGATACCGCATCGTCTTCCTCTTTCTCTGCATGGAATCGACCCATCGTCGACTGTTCACTATCTAGTCGCTCGGGCGTGGCCGTTTTGGACATGGAAAACAGACGAGATCGGCGGCCATTTTTGCTAGGCGGGCAGGCCCTCGATCTGGCGGGCCAGGAAATCCCGCTCGTGGCGCTGCTGGGCCAGGGCCAGCGCGCGCTGATACGACGCGCGGGCCTGGCCCAGCAGGCCTGCCATGCGGCACAGCTCGGCGCGGGCCGCGTGGGCCAAGTGGTAGCCGCCCAGGTCGCCACGCGCGATCAGGGCATCCACCAGGTCGATACCCGCCAGCGGGCCATCGCGCATGGCCACGGCCACCGCGCGGTTCAGCTCGGCCACGGGCGAGGGCGCGACGCGCAGCAGCAGATCGTACAGGCCCACGATCTGGGGCCAGTCGGTGGCCGTGGCGCTCGGCGACTCGGCATGCACGGCGGCGATGGCGGCCTGCAGCGCGTAGGGGCCTGCGGGGCGCGCGGCCAAGGCCCGCTCGACCAGCGCCGCGCCCTCGGCGGCCATGGCGGCATCCCAGCGCGCACGGTCTTGGTCGGCCAGCAGGATGGGCTGGCCATCGGCGCTGGTGCGGGCGGGCCGCCGCGACTCGTGCAGCAGCATCAGGGCCAGCAGGCCCAGCGCCTCCGGCTCGGGCAGCAGCGCGGCCAGCAGGCGGCCCAGGCGTATGGCCTCGCCCGAGAGCTGCGGCAGCATCAGCGCGTCGCCCGACGAGGCCGCGTAGCCCTCGTTGAACACGAGGTAGACAACCTGCAGCACGCTGCCTAGGCGCTCGGCCAGCTCGTCGCGGGCGGGCACCTGGTAGGGGATGCGCTCGTCGCGGATCTTGGCCTTGGCGCGCACGATCCGCTTGGCCAGCGTGGCCGGGCTGGTCAGAAAGGCGTGGGCGATCTGCTCGGTGGTCAGGCCGCACACCTCGCGCAGGGTCAGCGCGATCCGGGCCTGCTCGGGGATGGCGGGGTGGCAGCATGTGAAGATCAGGCGCAGCCGATCGTCGGGGAACTCGTCGCCGCCCTCGGGCGCGGCGTCGCGCTCAAGCTGCTCGGCCAGCAGCGCCAGCGAGGCGTCGAAGCGGGCGCGGCGGCGCAGCGCGTCGATGGCGCGGAAGCGCCCGGCGGAGATCAGCCAGGGCACCAGCGCGGCGGGCACGCCGTCGCGCGACCACTGCTGCAGCGCGGCCTGGAAGGCGTCGTGCAGGGCCTCCTCGGCCAGATCGAAATCGCCAAGCAGCCGGATGAGCGTGGCGAGAATGCGACTAGACTCGGCGGCGTAGAGCGCGCCGAGCATGTCGGGCATGGTCTGGGGCATGGGCGGTGGCTCCTACAATTCTCACACATGCTAACACACAAGGCAACCTTTACCACGAAGGCGCGAAGGCGCGAAGGGACGAAAAAGCCGTTTACCACCAAGACACCAAGGCTCCAAGAGGACTGAAAGGGAACGAATACCACGAAGGCGCGAAGGCGCGAGGGGGACGAATAGAACCGTTTACCACCAAGACGCCAAGGCTCCAAGGGGACAAAATGCATAAAAATAGCAGCAGTGCCAGCCCTACCCACCCGGCCCATGCGGCGAAGGTGCCGCTAAAGTCTGGATGGCCATATGCACGAACAAGAGCAGCCAGAGAGCAGCATAGGAACGCCGCAAATTGGGGGTTCGAAGGGGGCGATGCCCCCTCGCGGGGTCACTAGGGGCTGGCCCCTAGTCGCCGCCCGCGCAGGGCACGCACGCAGCAAACAAGAGGAGCCGTCATCATCGACGGTCGACCCGACGCGGTAGCACGCCGGACAACCACGGTAGCGTGCCACACGACCACGGTAGCGTGCCACACGACCACGGTAGCGTGCCACACGACCACGGTAGCGTGCCAGACAACCGCTGTAGCGTGCCACACGACCACAGTAGCGCCCCAGACGACCACGGTAGCGTGCCAAACAACCGCTGTAGCGTGCCACACGACCACGGTAGCGTGCCACACGACCGCATCGGCCTCGCCCATCCGGCGAAGGTGTGACGAAAGGAGCACTGGCCATAAGCCATACCCGAATGGTAGGGGTGCGCTAGGACACTGGCTACATTTTCCCACTATTTAAGCAGAGCTAGGCATTCTACGAACAGCATGGGTTAGTATACGCGGTCTGCAAAGGCATCACTGGCATCGGCAGGGCGCAGAAATGCCACGATTCGATACATAGGGCAGATACCAGATCCGCCCCCACAGCAACACCCCACCACCCACAATAAAACTAGCGCACATCGCCCGGCCCGCAGGGCAGCGTGAGTGCGAAGGCCATGCCCGCGTCGCGCGGCTCGGCGCTGAGCGTGCCGCCCAGCACCGCCAGCAGCGTGGTGTGCAGCGCCAGCCCCTGGCCGCTGCCGCCCTGGGCAGGCGCGTCGGCGGCGGCTAGGCCCACCCCGTCGTCGGCGATCAGCAGGCGCAGCAGGGGCGTGCCATCGGCGCTGCTGGCGCGCTCCAGCGCGATGGAGAGCGCCAGCGGGCGGGACCTATCGCCGCCGCGCCCGTGGCGGGCCGCGTTGCGCATCACCTCGCGGGCGGCGGCGAACAGCACCTCGGCGCTGAGCGCGGGCAGGGCGGCGGCGGCGGCCTCGGCCTCGGGGGCCACATGCCAATCCACGCGGTCGAACATCCCGCGCAGGTCGCCCTCGGCCAGCGAGCGCAGCGCGGCCAGCAGGCCCAGGCCCGCCACATCCACCCGCGCCGTGGCGGGCAGCTCGCGCAGCAGGTCGGCGATCTGGTGGTGCACATCCACCAGCAGCGCGGTGGATTCCTGCGCGGCGGTGTCCGAGGGGGCCTGGAGCAGCAGCATGGCGGCGTGGATCTTGGGCAGCACGTCGTCGTGCAGCACCTGGCGGGTGCGGCGATCGAGGATCTGGCTCTCGGCCAGGCGCTGGCGCTGGAGCGCCACCAGGCGGCGGGTCATCGCCGCGCTGGCCTGGGTGTCCAGCAGGCGCTCGCAGGCCGCGCGGGCCAGCTCGATCTCCTCCTGGGTGTAGAGCGCGCCGTCGCGGCGCTCGCCCAGCAGCAGCGCGCCCGCCAGCCCTCGGTCGTTCCAGAGCGGGATGGCCCAGCCCGCCCCGCCGAAGCGGCGCGGGTCGATGGGCAGGCACAGGCTCGCCGTTCCAGCCAGCCACCGCGCCATATCGCCCAGCGGCGGCACCGCGCCCCCGCCGAAGGCCAGCGGCGGCCCGGCCAGCGCGGCCAGCGGCCCCAGCGGCACGAGGTAGGCGGCGCGTGTGTTCAGCAGGTCGGCGCAGAGCGCGCGGAAGGGCGCGGCGCTCACGCCCTCGGAAGGGGCTGGCAGGCCGAGCCACTGGTCGTAGAGCCGCTGGCTGGCCACGAACGGGCGGATCTGGCCGGTGCCGCGCTCGCGGGCCACGAAGGTGCGCCATGTGAAGATGGCGTACAGCACGGTGGTGAACAGCGCGGCCAGCACCACCGCATAGAGCAGCGGGAAGGGCAGATCGGTGCCTGCGCCGATGATCAGGCCGAAGCCCAGCGCGAAGGCCAGCGCGCCCCACCAGTGGCGGGCCAGCCCGCCGCGCGGCAGCGCCTTGCCCGTGAAGATCTCGTAGGCCGCGATGGCCTGGCCCAGCAGCACCACCACCAGCGCGATCAGCGCCGAGAGCATGAGGTCGAAGGCGATCAGCGCGGCCAGCGAGCGGCTGGAGATCGCGGGGGCGTAGCCCGCGCTGGCCTGGGTGAGCAGCCAGCCGATGCCCACGGCGGAGACCAGGCTCACGCCCAGCAGCCCCAGCGACGCGCCCACCAGCCAGGGCCGCGCGCGCAGCCGCCCCAGGTCGCCCATGAACCGCTGCGAGGAGGCCGGGCGGCGCAGCGCCACCATGGCCAGCACGATGCACAGCACGCTGAACGCCGGGTAGATCAGCATGGCCGCAGGTACGCCCAGCACCATCTGCACCGGCGTGGGCGAGCCGCGCTCGATCTCGCTGTAGCGCGGCAGCGGGTTGGCCAGCCACAGCATGGCCAGCGCCACCACACCTAGCGCGCCGCACACCGCCGCCCCAGCGCGGTGCAGCTCGCTGCCCAGCCGCCCGGCGTACCATGCCATCACCAGGTACCACAGGTAGGGCAGGATGATGAAGGGTGCCCAGCCCACCCGCCACCACACCCCCATCTGGGTGCTCACCTCCCATATGGCCTGGCCCACCACCGAGGTGTGCACCGCGAAGAAGGCCGCGCCAAACAGCATCCCCGCGCCCGCCGCCAGCGTGCCCCAGGTGCGCCGCTCGGCATTCAGGATGACGGTGAGGCCCAGCCAGCACATCGTGATCATGTTGAAGAACGACGTGCCGATCAGCACCGTATCGAGCAGATAGATCAGCACACGGCTCAGCATAGCGGCGGGAAGGGCGACCAGCACCCACGCTCATCCAGGGTCTGCGGCGTGCCGTCCTCATCCCAGGCCAGCAGCCGCCCGTGGTGCACGATGATCGCCGCCCTGGTGCGGGCCACCTTCTCATCGGTCGCGCTGTCGGCCAGGCCCCAGGCCGCGTAGATCTGGCCGTTGGTGCGGCTGATCGTGCGCTTGTCGCGGAAGCCCATGCGCGCGGCGATCTGCTCGTTGCTCATGCCCTGGGCCAGCATGCGCGCCACCGCCTGCTCGTTCGGCTCCAGCAGGGCCATGGGCGAGTTGGCATCTTTCTCGCGCACCTCCTGCACCCGCGACTCGATGTCGGGGTCGATGAAGCTGCGGCCCGCCACCGCGTCGCGCAGCAGCGGCACGATCATCTGCGGCAGCAGGTAGTTCGACTTGCGCACGTAGGCGTAGTGGCTGAGGATCCCCGAGCTGCGGAAGGCGCGGTAGTAGTCGTCATCATCCTGGATGGAGTAGAACACCACCGGCATGCGCGGGAACTCGCGGCGGATGGCCACCGCCGCCGCGATCCCATTCATCGGCCCGGCCAGCTGCACATCCATCAGGATGGCGTCGGGCGGCGCGGCCAGGCAGCGGGCCAGGGCATCCTCGCCAGCGCTGCAGCTGTCGATCACATCCACGGCCTTGGTCGCCTCAAGCCCGGCGGCCAGCACCGGGCGCAGCCGCTCGTTATCTTCTACCAGAAGCAGGCCGATCATGGTATCTCCTCATCGCGTATCATCTGAGCAGAGCCTAACTTACCATGAAATAACAAAGAAGAAAAGCGCCAATAGCCCAGGCCAGAACGCTGTACCACGAAGGCGCGAAGAACAAGAGCTAGCGCCACGCCGCACTGGCATGGCCGCGCCCAAGGGCGCGCACCACCAGCCAAGCCAAGGCTATGCCCAGCAGGTCGAAGCCCAGATCGCGAAACTCGTCGAAGCCCACCGGGCGCTGCTTGTACAACAGCTGCAGCACCTCCTGCGCTAGCCCGGCGCACAGCAGCAGCGCCGCGTAGCGCCACGGGTGGCGGCGCAGCGCAGTCCATACCCCCAGCACCAGCGCGCCCAGCGCGGCAAACATGGCCGTGTGGCCCACCGCGTGGGCGGTATCGGTGGCGAACACTATGTCGGTCACAAAGCGCAGCGGCGGCGTGTAGAGCGACAGCCAGCCTATGGGAAAGAGGCATATGCCAAACGCCAGCGCCACCAGCGCCAGCGTGCTCATCGGGGTTCGGGCCATAATCGCGCACCTCGCTCATCATCGCCAGTCGGCGCGGGTCGATCCCGCCAGCGCAGCCTAGCAGCGCAGTGCGGCGCGGGCAAGCACCTGAGTGCGCTGCGCGGCGCATCTGAGGCATGGCGTGGCTAGGCCACGCAGGCTATGCTGGGCACGACCGAACAATCAAGGAGATCCCATGAACACCCTTCGCGCCACCCACCGCTTCCTGCAGCGCCACACGTTCTACCCGCTCGCCATCTCCAGCGCGATCACCATGCTGTTCCTGATCGGGCGCATCATCCACACCCACTCGCCCGCCTACATCTTCCTCAGCTGGAACCTGACCCTGGCCTGGGTGCCCTATATCTTCAGCCTGCTGGCTGCGCATCTGCACCAGTGGAAGCGGGCCTACTGGTGGGCGCTGCTGCCCTACGCCGCGCTCTGGATGCTGTTCTTTCCCAATGCGCCGTATATCATGACCGATCTACTACACCTCTGGAACATCCCGCCGGCAATCTGGTGGTACGACATCGGCATGGTCGCAGCCTTCGCGTGGTCGGGCTGCTTTCTGGCCGTGGCATCGCTGCAGATCATGCAGCAGATCGTACGCAGCTACCTGGGCCAGCTGGCCAGCTGGGCCTTTGTGCTGCTGGCGCTGGGGCTGAGCGGCCTGGGCGTGTACCTGGGGCGGGTGGTGCGCTTCAACAGCTGGGATCTGTTTCTCAGCCCGCGCATGGTGCTGCGCACCACGGTCGAGAGCATCACCCACCCCATGAGCCAGCTGCAGGCCATAGGCATGAGCGCGATGTTCGCGGCCATCCTGCTCATGTGCTACCTCACCTTCACCGCGCACCAGCACGCGCCGCAGCGCAGCAGCTAGCGAAAAAGCCCCGAGCTGCAAAGGCGATCTCCACGCTGGCTGAAACTGGCACGGCTCTTGCCTCGTATTCTCTGGTATAACTATAGGGACAAAACGATCATCCGAGATACGAGGAACAAAGCACCTTTATGTCAGAAACCCCTAACGATGGCGCTGAGCAGCTGAGCGCCACCACAGCCCCCAGCGCACCGCAGATCGATGCCAGCGCCGAGAGCGACCCCGCAGAGACCGCACACAGCGCCCGCCACGCCGCGCAGCCGCTCGGCCTGATGGCGCTGGCCGCGCTGGGTGTGGTCTATGGCGACATCGGCACCTCGCCGCTCTACGCCCTGCGCGAGTGCTTCAGCGGCCACCACGCCATCGCGGCCACGCCCGAGAACGTGCTAGGCGTGCTGTCGCTGATCTTCTGGGCGCTGATCATCGTGGTGACGATCAAGTACATCGTATTCATCCTGCGCGCCGACAACCACGGCGAGGGCGGGATCATGGCGCTGATGGCGCTGGCCACGCCCATCCGGCGTTTCCACCCCAGCAAGAAGCGCTGGGTGGTGCTGCTGGGCGTGTTCGGCGCGGCCCTGCTCTACGGCGATGGCATCATCACCCCGGCGGTGTCGGTGCTGAGCGCGGTGGAGGGCGTGAAGGTGGTGACGCCGCAGCTCGACCCGTATATCATCCCGATCACGCTGGTCATCCTGGTCGGCCTGTTTGTGCTGCAGAGCTCGGGCACCGACAAGATCGGCAAGCTGTTCGGGCCGGTGATGCTGGTGTGGTTCGGCGTGCTGGGCGTGCTGGGCCTGGTGAACCTGCTGCGCTACCCCGAGGTGCTGGCCGCGATCAACCCGATCCACGCGATCATCTTTTTCGCCGCCAACGGCTGGCACGGCTTCCTTATCCTGGGCACGGTGTTCCTGGCCGTCACCGGCGGCGAGGCGCTGTACGCCGACATGGGCCACTTTGGCCCCAAGCCCATCCGCATGGCTTGGTTTAGCCTAGTGCTGCCCACGCTGCTGCTCAACTACTTCGGGCAGGGCGCGCTGCTGCTGCACAATCCCGAGGCGGTGGAGAACTCATTCTTCCGGCTGGCCCCCACCTGGGCCACCATCCCGCTGGTGGTGCTCTCCACCATGGCCACAATCATCGCGTCGCAGGCCCTGATCTCGGGCGCGTTCTCGATCACCATGCAGGCCGAGAACCTAGGCTTCCTGCCGCGCGTGAAGATCATCCACACCTCGGCCAGCGCCTTCGGCCAGATCTACATTCCGGTGGTGAACTGGATGCTGATGGTGGCCTGCCTCGCGGTGGTGCTGGGCTTCCGCACATCCAGCAACCTGGCCGCCGCCTATGGCATCGCGGTCACATCCACTATGGCGATCACCACGCTGATCTTCGCGGTGGTAGCCCGCGATCGCTGGCAGTGGCCCACCCGCCGCGTAGTGCCGCTGATCGCCTTCTTCCTAATCATCGATCTGGCCTTCCTGATCGCCAACCTCGTCAAGATCCCACAGGGCGGCTGGTTCCCGCTGGTGGTCGCGGCATTTATCTTTATTGTTATGACCACTTGGAAGCGCGGCAGCCGACTGGTCTACGCCCGCGAGCGCGACTTCGAGCAGCGGCTTGACCAGCTGCTGGAGTGGCTGGGCTGCAACAAGGTTGCCCGCGTGCCCGGCTCGGCGATCTTCCTGAGCGCCGACCCCAAGGGCGCGCCCGCCGCGCTGCTGGCCAACCTGAAGTACAACCGCGTGGTCCACGACCACATCCTGCTGGTCTCGGTGAAGATCGCCGAGGTGCCGCATATCGCACCCGAGCAGCGGATGGAGATCGAGCCGCTGGGGCAAGGTCTAGAGCGGATCACGCTGAACTTTGGCTTTATGGAGGAGTCGCACGTGCCCAAGGCGCTGCTGCCCCTGCAGGAGCTGCGGCCCGAACTGGCGATCGACCAGGCGCCGTACTTCGTCAACCGCACCAAGGTGATCGCCAGCGAGATCCCGGGCATGGCGCTCTGGCGCGAGCAGCTCTACACCATCATGCGCCACAACGCCACCAACGCGGTCGATTTCTTTCGGCTGCCCGCCTCGCGCGTGTTCGAGATCGGCACCAGCGTTGAATTCTAGGCGATTTCCAGTACAATAGGCCATACACCACCGCGATCTGAAGGAGATATGCCTATGCGCCGCTGGCTACTATTCGCCGCAAGTGCTCTCGCTGGCCTTATGATCTGGCGCATATGGCAGCGCTGGCAGCACTCGCCCGATCCATTCGGGCCGGGCGGAGGCTTCCCGCCTGCCCCGTTCCCAGGCACGCCATCGCCAGCGCTCAGCAAGACCTACGAGCAGCCCAAGGAGCGCGATCGGCGCACCACCCAGCACCGCGATGCGCGCGCCGAGCAGGCCGAGGCCGACGAGCAGCAGGAGCCAGCCCTGATCGAGCGGGCGGTGGGCGAGGCAGCCCCGCCGAGCCCGCCCGCCCCCGCCGAGCCGCCGCCCGCGCCTGCCGATGACGATGACCTCATCCTGATCGAGGGCGTCGGCCCCAAGATCTCCACCATCCTGCGGGCGGCGGGCATCACCAGCTTCGCGCAGCTGGCCGAGGCCGAGATCGGCTGGCTGGCCGATGTGCTGCGCGACGCGGGCATCGTCACCGCCCGCCCCGAGACTTGGCCCATGCAGGCGCGGCTGGCCGCCCAGGGCGACCTCGCCGCGCTCCGCGAGCTGCAGCAGCGCATCGTCCACGGGCGGCTGCTGAGCTGACCAGGCTATTGCTTGAGGTAGAGGTTGGTGAAGCCCTTGCGTAGGTCGACATCGGCGGTCAGCATGCCGCGACCGCGCAGGAAATCGCTTGAGGCCTGCCAGCTGGCAATGTCGGTATAGCCCAGGCCCTCCCGCGCGGTCGCGGGGCTCTGCCAGTAGTTGATCGTCTCGGCGAGCACTTTGCGCTGGAGCGCCTGGGTCTTGGCGTCCGCCGACTTCAGCTCGGGCACATAGTCGAGGCTGATCGTGAATGCCTCATCCGGGTTGTCGATCACATCCTGCATGCCGTGCAGCAGCGCCTGCACAAAGTTGTGCACCAGCCCGGGATCTTTGGCCAGCAGGGTGTCGCTGGTGATCAGGCCATCGGATGCCAGCGGGGCCGAGGCCGACACCGGGATGACGTTCACCTCGATGCCCTGCTGCTGCAGCTGGATCGGCTCGTTGTTGGCGTAGCCCACCGCCACCTGCACCTTGTCCTGGCTCACCGCCGCCACCTGGTTGAAGCCGATCTCCTGGATGTTCAGATCGCTCTCGGCCAGCTTGTTGGCATCCAGCAGGGCTAACAGGCCGATGTAGCTGGCCCCAAAGCGGCCCGAGAGGCCCAGGGTCTTGCCCTTCAGATCCGCCGGGGTCTTAATGCCCTGCGAGGCCTTGCTGAACAGCACGATCGGGAAGCGCTGGCTGACCGTGGCCACCGTAATGATCGGCAGGCCCTGGGCGCGGGCTAGCAGCACCGAGTCGCCGCTGCCCTGGCCGAACTGCACGGTGCCCTGCGCGATCCGCTGGATGATATCGGTCTCGTAGTGGTAGTCGAACGTGACCTTCAGGCCCATCTGTGCGAAGTAGCCCTTTTTCTCGGCCACATAGTAGTGGGCAAACTGCACGCTTGGCACATAGGGCATGGCCATCGTCACCGCCTGCTCCGGCACGGGCACCACGGTGGGCGTGGCGTCGGCAGTGGCGGACGGTACCGCGCTGGCCGCTGGGGCCGCCGTGGGGGCGGGTGCCGCCGGGGCCGCGCATGCGGCCAGCGTGATCCAGGCTGCGATGGTGATTAGGATGCGATGTCTCACAGCAATTCCTTCATGTCTTTAAAGCCAGTTCATCTATCCGAAAACGCCGCAGCGCGCTGGCTGCGCCACGACGCTCGCCCACAATAAAAAAGGCGAGGACACCACCAGTGGCATCCTCGCCCGCACCCACAATAGCCGAGCACGCTAGTGCCCATCCGGGGCAAGCTCGCCTGCCGCAACCCGCACCTGCAGCCAGTTCTGCCTCAGCGGCAGCGGGCAGGTGGCAAATGCGGTGAACGCACAGGGCGGCGAGACCGCGTAGTTGAAATCGATCTCCAGCGGCGCAGCTGGCTTTATAGGGATGGAGAGAAACCGCCCAGCGCCATAGGTCTCGTGGCCGCTGGTCGCATCGCGGAAGTTCACAAACAGCTGCTGCTGGGAGTAGCCGGTCACATCCAGCTGCAAGGCCTGGCCAGCCAGCGTGAAGTGCACCGCGCCAGGCACCTTGGTCTCGGTCACATCGCCCAGGATGTTGGTCACCGGCACCAGCTTGGGCGTCTCGTAGGGCACAAACGTGGCGGGCAGGCGGAAGGCTGGGTCGGGCGGAAACCAGCGCCGCCCGCCGAACGACCGCAGCGCCGGGTGCTGGCTATCCCACAGGCGCACGCCCACGCGCTCGCCGCGACGGATGACCACCATGGTAATGCCGCCCAGCGTCACCCGGTCGGGCTGGCCCTGCGCGTCGGAGCGCAGCTGGGCCGACTGGCAAGCCGCACCATTCACATACAGCACCACGCCGGGGGCGGCGTCGAGCAGCACCTGGCCATCGTTCAGCGTCAGCGCGCCGCACAACGGCTGGGCGTGCGCGGGCAGCACCAGATCGCAGGCGGGGTCGCTGCCGAAGCTGGCGCGGCCCTCGGCCAGCCAGTGCAGCCCGGCCAGCGACACCCAGTCGCGGCGCACCGACTCATCGGCCTGGGCACGCCACACCGCCAGCGCCTCCTCATAGGTCTTATTGCTCATGCTTCCCCCTAGCCCTTCCCTATGGCCCGAGGCATCTTCTTCCTTAAAGGAAGCTAGTCTACTGCCTGCCGCGTGCGGCGTCAAGTTGTGGCGTGCCTAGACCCACACGGAAAACCCTTTACCAGCAAGGCGCCAACACACCAAGGGAAAACAAGCCAATGAATAGGAAGGCGCGAAGGGCAGAAGCAACCTAACCTGTCAAACCTGATCGCCGCCAAGACGCGGCAACATGGGACATCGGTCATGCCAACACATGCCGAATTGAGGGAGATCATCCCACACGGCCCATGCGGCGAAGGTGCCGCTCGTGCAAACTGGCCATATACACGACCACGAGCCGCCTGCGCACCGCACGCGAACGCCGAACATTGGGAATTCCAAGAGGGCGATGCCCTGCGCCACCGCCAAAGTCATCGAACTTCCGCCCGCAGGCCCGCCCTGCTGGTGCAGAACCTGCACTAGCCGCGCTGTCATCACGATCCACCCGCAGCCCTCCCGATGACATCGGAACCGCACAGTGAAGGAGATCGATGATGTTCTACCACGACAACAGCCTGCAGTACCCCGTGCGCGTCGAGACGCCCAACCCGATCTTCGCCCGCATGCTTCAGCAGGCGATCGGCGGGGTCGAGGGCGAGGTGCGCGTGATGCTCCAGTACCTGTTCCAGGCCTTCGGGGCGCGCGGGCCATCCCGGTACCGCGACATGATCCTGGAGACCGGCACCGAAGAGATCGGCCACGTGCAGATGCTCTGCACCGCCGTGGCGCTGAACCTTGAGGGCGCGCCGACCGAGCTGCAGGACGAGGCGGCCAAAGACCCCATGATCGCTGCCGCCATGGGCGGCATGGACCCGCGCCAGTACCTCTCGGCGGGCATGGCCGCGCTGGCCGCCGACGCCAACGGCGTGCCCTTCGATGGCTCACATGTCTACGCCAGCGGCAACCTGGCCGCCGACATGTACGCCAACGTTACCGCCGAGGCCACCGGGCGCATCCTCGCCACCCGGCTCTACCACATGACCGATGACCCGGGGATGAAGGACATGCTGGCCTTCCTGATCGCCCGCGACACCATGCACCAGCAGCAGTGGCTGGCCGTGCTTGAGGAGCTGCGCGAGCAGGGCGGCGTGCTGCCCATCCCCAACAGCTTCCCGCAGAACCTTGAGCACCAGGATGTAAGCTACGTGTTCCTAGGCACCAACATCGACCCGGCGGCCCCCATCCCCGAGGGGCGCTGGTCGCAGGGGCCATCGCTGGATGGCCGGGCGCAGTACAGCGCGCAGCGCGCCACCCCCATGGGCCAGGAGCCGAAGCTGGCCCCGCCGCGCCCCGATGGCTTCGCCCAGGTGCAGCAGATGGCCGACGGCGAGGGGCTGATCGGCAAGATCTTGAACAAGCTGCCCTAGCCCTGCCGCCAGATCCGAGCGCGCCGGACGTACCCCGTCCTGGCGCGCTTTTTGCTTCATGCATGGGCAAAACTTGATCCGCCCGATCTATCGAGGGACGCTATGCGCCTGCTGAAAAACTATGGGCTATCGATCGCCCTGATCATCCTCTTTCTCATCTGCCTGATCGGCATGGCGATCTCGGGCTACGCCGAGAGCAACCAGGAGAAGCAGCAAAAAAACGAGCCGACGGTGAGCTTTGGCCAGTATCTCACCAGCGGCGACTTCGCCGAGCCGCTGTTTGTAAACTGGGAGAGCGAGTTCCTCCAGCAGTTCGCCTATGTTGTGCTCACCATCTTCTTGTTCCAGAAAGGCTCGTCGGAGTCGAAGAAGCTCGATGGCTCCGACCCGGTGGACGAGCGCCCGGAGCCGCACGCCCACGACCCACACGCGCCCTGGCCGGTGCGCGCGGGCGGCCTCGCGCTGCTGCTCTACCGCAACTCGCTCAGCCTGGCCTTTGCCGCCCTGTTCATCCTCTCGTTTGTGCTGCACGGCGTGGGCGGGCTGGCCGCCTACAACGAGAGCCAGGTGCGCCACGGGCAGTCAGCCGTCAGCCTGGTGCAGTTCCTCGGCACGGCGCGCTTCTGGTCACAGTCGTTCCAGAACTGGCAGAGCGAGTTCCTCTCGGTGTTCGCCATCGTCACCATGGGCATCTTCCTCCGACAGTACGGCTCGCCCGAGTCAAAACCCGTCCATGCGCCGCATAGCGAAACAGGCCACTAGTACCTTGCAGGCTATCGGCTGGCTGGCCTATAATAGGAGGATAATTTCATCTACATGTAAGGATTCTTGCTATGGTACCGGCCCTCTTCGACCAGCGCCGCAATCCCTTTCACGATCTGCGCGACGCCCTGACACAGGCCCGCAAAGAGCATAAGAATGTGCTCGTCACCATCGGCGGCGATTGGTGCATCTGGTGCCACCGTCTTGAGGCGTTCATCCGCGCCAACCCCGAGCTGCAGGCCCTGCGCGACCGCTATGTGCTGGTGAATGTCTTCATCAGCGAGAGCAACGCCGAGATCAACGCCGATTTCCTAACCCACGTGCCCGAGCTGGATGGTGTGCCGCACCTGGTGGTCTACAACGGACATGGCTACCTGCTGTGCTCGCAGCCCACCGATCCGCTTGAGGACGGCGACACCTATAGCTACGAGCGCGTGCGCGATTTCTTGGAGACATGGTCGGACTGGCGGCGCTCGATCTTCGACGACCTCGACACCAGCGAGCTGAAGCAGCGCTTCGAGCAACACCTTGGGCCTGGCAAGCGCAACAAGCTCACGCTCTCGGCATAGCGGAAACCCATGGGCCACAGCTTCGCGATATCGCTCCACCCAGAGCTGGCCGCCACCTCGCGCCCGCTGCACCAGATCGCCTTCTTCGGCAGATCGCTGCCGCACTATCAGGGCATCTGGGAAAGCCTAGCCCCGCTGGTAGCCGAGCACCCGCTCATCGCCCCAGCGATGGCCGACCTGGGCCTCTACCACACGGTTCACACCGAGCAGTACATGGCCGCGCTAGCGATGCTGGCCGAGGGCCAGCGCCCCGAGCCGCCGCCCAGGCTCAGCACCGAGTGCGCCGGGCTAGCATTTGCGCTGCCAGCCTACCAGTATGCGCTGGGCGGCATGTGCGCCGCCATCGATCAGATGCGGGTCGGCACGCTGGACTGCGCCTACTGCTGCGGCCTGGGCGGGCACCACGCCGCCGCCGACCGCGGCCACGGCTACTGCCTGCTCAACCCGCTGGCGGCTGCCGCCCGCTACGCCCAGGGCCTGGGCTTCCGCCGGGTGCTGCTGATCGACTGGGACATCCACCACGGCGACGGCACCCAGGCGATCTTCGCCGGCGACCCCACGGTCTACCACATCAGCATCCACAGCGCGTTCGACCTGTACATGGCCACCCAGGGCGGCCTGCAGGCCGCCACCACCGCCGCCGCTGCTGCAGCGGGGCACTGCAATATCCCCGTGCGCGATGACCGCATGCCCAGCGACATCGCTGAGCGGCTGGGGCTGCCAGGCCAGATCTTCAGCGGCCAGCAGAGCATCCCAGCGCTGGCGCAGGCGCTTGAGAGACTCCCCTGGCAGCCCGACCTGATCGGCATCTTCTCGGGCTACGACGCCCACCGCGACGACTGCGGCGCGCACATCACCGGCTGGCAAAACGAGGATTTCCGCACGCTCACGCGGCTGGCGCTAGGCGCGGCGCGGCGTGCGGGCTGCCCGCTGCTCTCGGTGCACGGCGGCGGCTACGCGCCCGCCGTCACGGTGGCGGCGGCGCTCAGCCACATTGCCACCCTAGCCGAGAGCGAGGGTATCTCCTCGACGCATCATATATCGTGAGTAGGCGTTGGGCATATAGAGAAAAGCACTAAGCAGCAAAGATAAAGCCTAGACGCGCATATCCATCACCTTTTTGAGAAAGAGAGCCGAAGGCGGCGTAAGAAATGGCCCTACGCCGCGCTCGCCGCCCGCTGTCGATACCACTCGACCGTGGCGGCGATGCCCTGCTGCAGCGGGGTGGCAGCCAGGCCCAGGGTGCGCTCGATCGCGCTCGAGTCAACGATCTGCGGCTCGGTGTACTGGTAGAACATCTCGACAAACTCGCGCATGAAGCCGTCGCCCAGGCCCAGCAGCTGGATGAGCAGGCGCGGCGTGGCCATGAGCTTGGGCGCGATGCCAAGCTGCGCCGCCACCATGCCCGCCACCTGGCGCTGCGTGAGCGCGGGCGCAACCGGCAGCAGCCACGAGCGGCCCTGGGCCTCGTCGCGCTCGCCCAGGGCGGCCAGCCCGCGCGCCACATCGCCGATATAGCTATAGCTATGGGGCAGATCGATGTTGCCCATCAGCTGCATGCGCCCGCCCACCAGCGCCGCCGGAAACACGCGGTCGCCCAGCACCGAGTTTAGCACGCGCGGCCCGTAGAAATCTGCCGCGCGGCCTATCGCCACCTGCACGCGGCCCTCGCGGTGCGCCGCTAGGTAGCGCTCGACCAGCTGGGCGCGCATGCGGCCCTTGCGCGTGGTCGGTCGGTGCGGGGTCTGCTCGGTCATCGGCGCGCCGCCGGTGGGGCCATACACATATAGCGTGTCGAGAACCACCAGCCGGGCCTGGGCGCGGGCAGCGCCTGTGGTGATGGTGGCCTGAAAGCGGGGGATGAGCTCGACCTGCTGGGGGTAGGGCACATTGGCGCAGTGGTAGACCACCGCCGCATCCTGACACACCGCATCGACCGCACCCTGGTCGAGCGCGTCGGCGGCGGCCAGCTCCACCCCGGCGGGTAGGGTGGCCCTGCCGCTGCGGTTGACACAGCGCACGCGCTTGCCTTGGGCCTGCAGCAGCTCGGCCAGGGTGGTGCCAGCGGGGCCGGTGCCGAAGATAACGTGGGTGTTGCCGGTCATGGGTTTGCTCCTTCTCATTACTAAGTATTAAAATAGAACATTGTTCGATAATGGGTAAAAAAAGCCGAGGCCGCCACGCCTCGCTTTTTTAACGATCCTGCCAGCCATCCAGCATGGCCAGCAGCGACTGATCGAGCAGAGCCTGCACGTGGTGATGGTCGCCCAGGTGGCCCGCCAGCGCCAGGCTGGCGAAGCCGTGCAGCAGGCTCCACAGCGCCTCGGTGGTGCCGAGCGGGTCGGCTAGGCTGCGCCCGTGGGCGGCGGCCCAGTCCACCAGTGCGGCCATGGCAACATCGCAGACCGGCTGGGCGGCCTGCATCCGCGCCGCGCCATCGACCCGCGCGCCCTCAAGCCCATGCATCACCTGGTACAGATCGGGGCTGGCGTGGGCGAAGGCTAGGTAGGCCGCCCCGATGCGCCGCGCCCGCTCGCGCTGGTCGCCCTCGGTGGCGGCGGCGTGGCGCATGGCTGCGGTCAGCTCGGCGAAGCCCTGCTCCATCAGCTCTTGCAGCATGGCCTCTTTGCTGGGAAAGTACTCGTAAACGATCGAGGGGCTATACTCGATCGCCTCGGCCACACGGCGGATGGTCAGGCCCGACCAGCCCTGCGCCCGCACCAGCCGCCGCGCCTCGGCTAGGATGGCCTCGCGGGTGGCCTGTTTCTCGCGCTCGCGCCGCTCTTTTACGCCCATTCGGCCACCAGTTCTCTAATCGAACGTTGTTCGAAATACAACATACCACGGCCTAGCGCACATGTCAACCCCCAGCGACTATTCCTCGGCCAGCGGCAGCCAGAGCTGCAGGCAGGCCATGCCGCCCTGCTCCCCCATGGTGAGATCGCCGCCGCCAGCGCGTAGCACCTCGCGGCAGAATGCGCCGCACTCGCCCCAGGCCTGCTCAAGCGCGACCTGCGGGCCAGCATCGGCCAGCGACACACACACGCGACCATCGCGACGATGGGCAGACACATGCACCATCGGGTCGAGCATGGCCCCGCGCTGGCGGCGCAGGCTGGCCCGCAGCAGCATGGCCAGCACCCATGTGAGCCGGCTGCGGTCGGCCAGCGCCTGCACCTCATCCGAGGGCGCAAGCTGCACCGGCAGGGCCTGCACCTGAAACATGGTGCAGATATCGGCCAGCAGCGGCAGCAGCGCAAAGGGGCGGCACACATACTCGGGCGGCAGATCAGGCTGATCAATCAGATCGACCAGATCGGAAAGCATCCACAGTCCTGCGCGGAACTCGGCCACGTGGGCCTTGGCCCGATCCAGATCTTCCGCACCAGCCGCAGCCGCATGAGATGAGTCGCCAAGGTTCAGCAGCGCCAGCGAGACCGACTGCAGATTGTTGCCGAACCGATGGACCAAATAGCGCAGCATCGGCACGGCATGCTGCATTTCCCCAGATAGACTGCTCATGCGACATCATCCCTTGGTGTTGTGTAGATCCTGCACAAGGTGATAATACTGCCTTGCGCCTCGATAGAGCAAGCCCTGCTCTACGAGCTGCAGCAGATCGCGCTGAAAGGTGCGGCGCGTCACCCCGGCGGGCTGCAGCAGGGCCGCGATCTGCTGGATCTTCATCGGCCCCTGGTGGGCGATCAGCGCCACAATGGCCTGCATGCGCTCCTCGGGGCTGGCCACATCGGAGCTCGGCGGCCCGATCTCGGGGGCAGGCAGGTGCAGCACCAGCTCCTTGGCCTGCTTGAGCAAGATCGGGTAGAGCGCTAGGGCGCGATCTTGCCGCGACGGCGGCGGCAGCAGCAGCGCCTCCTCGATCGCCTGCAGGATGTCCCTAGTGCTGGCGGGCTTGCGCAGCAGCGGCGCGGGGCAGAGAATGTCCAGGCCGACGGCCTTCTGACGATAGGCCGAGAACAGCACGATCGAAAAATCCCAGCGGATCTCGCGCAGCAGCACACACACGCTGGAGCCATCCAGATCGGGCAGGTGGAGGTCGAGCATGATCAGGTCGATCTCCGCCGCGCGGGCCTGGGCCACCTGCAGCCCGCGCATGCCGCTGGACGCGCCGATCACCGCCCAATCGGGGTGGTCGCCCGCCACCGCCCTTCGCACCATCTCGATGTTATCGGCATAGTCATCGATAACGAGCAGGGTTATGGTATCGCTCGGCATTGAATTCCTACGCAACAGACTGGTTAGGCGAAATTATACTCGAAAAAGAACCAGCGCGCGCATCCAGAAATCACATGCGATCGAGCACAAGCCCCCGCAGCACCTTCTCCAGCGAATCAACCGTGTACGGGCCGGTCATCAGGAAGGCTAGCGGCAGCCGCAGGGCGAACTCCTGATACACGCGGCTGGCCAGCACAAACAGATCCTGGGTGCTGGTGGCATGGGTCATAAAATCATCGCGGGTATGGCCCGGCCCTAGCAGGTCGCAGAACATCAGCTCCAGCTTGGGGCGGATGGACTGCAGGAAAGCCGCCGAGTCGTGATCCTGCGCCGACTTGCTCTCGTAGGGGTCGAGGATGCGAAACTCCACTGGCAGCTTGAATGGCCGCGCGATCTGCTCCAGCGCGTGCACGGTGAGAATCGGCATGGGCTGCGACTGGGCGAGCGCAGGGGCGATGTGCGCACTATAGTCTGGGCGGCGAGCATAGATCTGGTAGCTGCCATCGCCAAACGCCTCGATCGCCTCGACCTTAGTGGCCAGGCCATGGTCGCGCAGCAGGGCTAGGCACGGGTCGAGCAGCGCAGGTGAGTGCACCTCGACCACAGCCTGCTGGATCCTCAGCCAGTCCTCGTCGGGCAGAGCGCTGAGGATGTCGAACTCCATGCCCTCGACATCGACCTTGAGCAGATCCACCCGTGCGATCTGGTTGCGCCGCAGCAGCGAGCGCAGCGTCATCAGCTGCACCTCGGACTGCTCGAACAGCGCCCCGCTGCGGCTCAGCTCATCGGCATAGCCATCGATCAGCTCGCGCTCGAACGCCGCGCCGCTGGGCAGGCGCTGGCGCATCTGCGCCATACGGTCTTGGCTATCCATCACGTACTGCTGCTGGTCGCGCAGATCGTGGTAGAACCCCGAGCGCGAGGGGCTCCACTTGTTGTAGCTGAACATGCCCACGCCATCGCGCGCGCCCACCCCGGCCTCGATCACCGTCACCTGGCCCTGCTGGGCGTAGAGCAGGGTGTTGATGCGCAGCAGATCGCACGTAGTGGGGGCTGGCTCGACCGCGTAGACATGCGCCCCCGAGAGCTGCGCCATCAGCGTGAACATGCCGATATTCGCGCCGATGTCCACCACCACATCGCCCGCCCCCAGGGTGACGCCATAGCGCAGCGCGGGCTTGGTGGGCGAGAAGAACTCGTGGTACTGAATGAAGGCCTCGCGGTAGTTGGCGTGGACCACCGCCATACCATTGGGAAGCGACAAGCGCGCATGGCCCGCGATCACTGGTGCCGCAGTCACCGTGGGCACTACCGCCGCCACATAGCCCTCGCGGGTGCCATCCCAGCGAACCTCTTGCACATGCGGGGACTGCTGAATATGCTGTTGGAGAAGCTGGATTGAATTCATCAGGTTACCTTGCCCCTGTGGGCATTGCAAAAGAAAGAAGGTTTTTAACCCCTAGCGGCTCCACACCGGCTGGCCAGCAAACAGATCGCGCAGCCGATCAGGCATCTCGTCGGGATCGTAGGGCTTGCCAATAATGCCATCGAAGCCCGCCTGCTGATAGCGCAGCACATCGCCCCGCATCATGCTCGCCGACATAGCGATCACCGTGGCCGAGGCGACCAGATCGCTCGATCGGATGCGCAGCAGCAGCTCAAATCCATCAAGCACCGGCAGCATAATATCGAGCAGGATCACATCATAGGGCTTGCCCGCTTCCAAAAAGGCCTGCCCCTGGGCGTAGATATCGCAGTGCTTGGCAGGAACCCCCGCCTCCAGCACGCAGCGCCAGGCGATATAGCTGTTGTCGTCGTTATCATCGATAATCGCCACCCGCACATCGGCGGGGTCTACAGGAAAGGTCATCACGTGCTCCTAGCGCACATCCATGGGCAGCAGGATGGTAAATGTCGAACCCTGCCCAACCGTGCTCTGCACACCGATACTGCCGCCATGCATCTCGGTGAGCAGCTTGCAGATAGCCAGGCCCAGGCCTGTGCCACCATACTCGCGGTCAAGCGAGCGCTGCCCCTGACGAAAGGGAAAAAAGATCGTCTTCTGCTCATCAGCCGGAATGCCGATCCCTGTGTCCGTCACATCGATCGCCAGCATCGGCCCGCGCACCGACACGGCGACCTCCACAAAGCCCTCTTTGGTAAACTTCACCGCGTTCGAGGCCACGTTCACCAGCACCTGGTGGATGCGCGAGGCATCGCCGTAGACCAGCGGCAGCGGCGCGGGCAGCGTGCGGCGCACCTGTAGCTGCTTCTGCGTGGCCAGCACCGCCACATCGGCCAGCACATCATCCACTACTGCGGCCAGATCGAACGGCTGCATGTCGAGCAGCATCTGGCCCGACTCGATCTTCGAGAGGTCGAGAATATCATTGATCAACCCCAGCAGCACCGTGGCGTTGAAGAGCACCCGCTCGACATGTTTCTGCTGGATCACATTCAGCGGGCCATCCTTGCGCACATATTTGGTCATAGCAATGATCGCGTGCAGCGGCGTGCGCAGCTCGTGGCTGGTCGCGGTGATAAACGCCGTCTTGGCCGCGTCGGCCTGCTCGGCCCTAATGCGCGCCGCTTGAGACTCAGCCAGCGCGCGATGCAGCTCCCTCGTCCGCACCGCCACATCGGTCTCAAGCTGGGCCTGATACGCGCGCATCAGCCTGCGCGACGCCTCAAGCTCGCCAACGTAGCAGTACATCACCCATGCGACCATGCCGATCACAAAGCAGATAATATAGATGTTGACCACCAGCGAGCGCGGCGGGTTCTGGGCAGTAAACCAGCCGAACTGCTCGCACACAAACACCAAAATGATGCTTGAGATGATCAACAGCGACATGCCCACTAGTCGGCGCTTCTCGCTATAAAGCCCGGTGATCAGCAGGGGAATGACCAGCGCCGTGATAATAACGCTGCCCTTGGATACGCCAAAGGGAAAGAAGGCAACCATGATGGCAAGATAAAACGCAAAGCTGAGGATGGTGGCCGATGTGGTAACATCACCCCTCCACAAGACCAGCAAACTACCCGCAGTCAGGCCAATCGAGATAACCCCCGAGAGGATCAGCATGATATAGGTCGGGCTGAAGCCATACACCGCATTCCAAAGCGTGATCCCCATGCCGCCAAGCTCGACCAGAAGCATCACCAAGGCGATATTCCACAGCGGCAGCCGCACCGACGGTTGCCGCGATGCTAGAGCAACCATGGCCCTACTCCACAATAGCAACATTCTTTCTTCACCAAAACTATAGCGGTGGGTAGGGCGAACTTCTACACAAAAAGTGTGACATTTTGCCTGGAAAGTGCGACATGCCTTGCCGCCACCAGTGCAGCAAGGCGTGCCAGATCGTCAGCGGGCCAGCCGCTCCAGCGCGGGGATGATCTGCGCGGGCGCGGGCAGCGCGGCGATCTCGTCGCGCAGGGCCTGGGCGGCGCGGCGGTAGGCTGGCTCGGCCAGCACCTCGGCGGCGGCGCGGCGCACCTGCTCGGGCGTGGCGACCAGCGCATCCAGGGCCTGCGCCACCCCCAGCTCGGCGCAGCGCGCGGCGTTCAGCGGCTGATCCGCACCCATGGGCAGCAGCAGCATGGGCAGGCCGTGGGCCAGCGCGCCCACCACGCTGCCCGAGCCAGCGTGGTGGGCGACCATGGCGCAGTGGGGCAGCACCTGGGCCTGCGGCACAAAGCGCTCGACCCGCACGTGGGCGGGCTGGGGGCCTAGCTCCGCCGGGTCGATGTCGCGCCCGACGGTGACGAGCAGGCGCACCGGCAGCTGGCGCAGGCCCGCCAGCACGCGCTGGAACAGATCGCCCGACTCGACGTTGAACACCGTGCCCAGCGTGAAGTAGACCAGCGGGCGCTCCTCCATCCCCGGCCACCACGGCGGCAGCGCGCCCGCCTGGGGCGCGGCGACGCGGAAGGGCAGCGCGCCCGCGCTCAGCACATCGCCAGCGCGGCGGTAGCTGGGCGGGAAGGGCGAGAGCACCAGGCCGCGCCGCAGCATGGCCAGCTCGGGGTCGGGCAGCAGGCCGTGGGCGGCGCGCACCGCGTCCAGCGGCGCGGCCACGTGCTCGGGGCGCACGAAGCCGCCCGCCGCGATCACCAGCACGGTGGCGGCGGGCAGGCCCAGTGCCTCGGCGGCCACCATCGCGCCGAAGTCCACCTCCTCGCACACCAGCAGGTCGGGTCGCCAGGCCGCGCATATATCCAGCACCCCCGGCGCACGCTCGCCCGCCACCCTGCCGCCGAAACCCGCGCCCACCGCGCGCAGCTCCTGCGCCATGTCGACCACCGCCAGCGGGCGGCGCACCGGCGCGAGGCCCGCGTCGCTGCCCGCCGAGAAGGCCGCGAAGCCCAGCGCCTCGGCCTTGGGCTGCATCCAGGGCCGCCCCACAAAGGCCACGTCGTGCCCGGCGGCATGGGCGGCGCGGGCCAGCGGCACCAGCGGCTCCATGTGGCCGCTGCCGCCCGCGAAGGTGAAGAGGATGCGCATGCCGTGCTCCTTGTTCATCTGTATAGCCAAAATGGGGCGCTAGTATAGCATAGGCCCGTGTGCCCAACGAACGATGGTATAATCCCCGCACAGGAAGCAACGTAAGCGACAGAGGAGACCACGCCATGCTCCCAAGCCTTTTCGGCATGCAGGTTGCGCGCACCGTGCCCGACGCGGCGGTGCTGGGGATCTACACCGGTCAGTACGCGCTGCACGGCGGCGTGGTGCGCTGGGCCGCCGGAACGCCCTACGCCGGACAGATCGTGTGCCACCTGCTGCCTGCTGGCGCGTCGGCCATGCCCGCGCTCAGCGGCGCGGGGATCGTGGCCGGGGCAGCGCTGGGCGGGCTGGCATCCGCACTACTGCCCATCGCCGCCGCCACCGGCGTGGTCTCCGCCGTGGCCAGCACCATCGGCGCGATCAACACCGCTCGCATCCTCCAGCACACCCAGGCGATCATGGAGCTGGCCGAGCTGAACCTGGCCGTGACACAGGCCGGATTCGCCGCGCTGAACCGGCGGCTCGACCAGCTGGATGCCAAGCTGAACGAGATCAAAGGCTCGGTGCAGGCTGTGGCCGCGCTGATGGCCCTTGAGCAGCGCGGGCGCTTCCGCCGCGCCCTGGCCGACCTCGGCCAGATCGACCTACTGCGCGACCCCGCCGTGCGCACCCAGCTCCTGCTGGCCGCTGCCACCACTCTGAGCGAGATCGGCTTCTTCTACGAGGAGCGGCTGGCAAACTCAGTGAATCGGCAGGAGGCGATGAGCTGCGAGGAGTACTTCTGCACCGCGCTGCTGGCCCAGGCCCGCTGCTACGCCGAGCTGGGCGAGTACGACCGCGCCAGGCAGATCGTCGACGACCTGCACACCACGTGGCGAAAGCACGCCCAGCGGGTTGCCAGAGACATCCTGATTGACCGCGAACCCGAGCGCCTGCTCACCAAGGACTTCGCGGGGGTGCCGATCGCCGAAATCATCGGCTGGCTGGATTTCGCCTATGGCACGGCCAAGGGCTACGGCTGGGTGGATGAGCTGCGGGATAAGATCGACCCGTGGTTTGTTGTCGGCCCTTCGCTCAGCATATCACCCTCGAAAACCGTTACGGTTTCAATCGTGATCAGCTCGACACGCAAATACCAGACGTCCTACGCAAAGCAGGACGCCATCCGCCGCCACCACGAGCTGCTGTTTCCCGGCCTGCGCAAGCTGGTGGCGCGCGGCGACGCGCTGCACACCTACACCGCCCAATACGCGCTGCTCCAGCAGAGCGGCCTGCCCCTGCGCGAGTTCGAGCAACAGGTCGGCGCGCTGGCCCAAGCCGACCTCGCCACCGAGGGCTTCCTGATACTCACCCCGCCTGCGGCCTAGCGACCGCGAACCACAGCCCCAGGCGCGGATGTCGCGCCTGGGGCTTTTTTGTACGGATCTTTCATCACGCATCGCCCGCATCCCCGCCCCATGCCCGCGATATGTTCACGCCGCCGTAGGGCGCGACCTCGTGTCCGCCCGCGCCGTAACCCAGCGCACCCATCGGAAAACACATGCGATGCACGCGATGAACGCGGCATGCGCCGCGCACGCATTGGGCGCATTGTACCCATCGCATTCGGCATCCGATGATCGCAATGATCGCAATGTGGGCGGACACCAGGTCCGCCCCTACATCGGTGGTTGTGCATCGCCATCATCGCCATCCCGCCCGATGCCCACGATGCCCGCAATGCCCACCCCGTAGGGGCGGCCCTCGTGGCCGCCCGCGCCGCAACCCATCGCACCCATCGCCGCCGCGCCCTACCCCACCCACCCGGCCCATGCGGCGAAGGCGCCGCTCATGTTTTGCTGGCCATATGCACGAACACCAGCAGCCAGCGGCCAGCACGGGAACGCCTAAAATTGGGGGTTCCAAGGGGGCATCGCCCCATGGCGGGGTTGCTAGGGGCTGGCCCCTAGCCGCCGCCCGCGCAGGGCACACACCAACCGAACAACAACAACCATCATCATCGAGGCCGCACAGGACGGCCCGCCCACATCATCGCCTCACCCCGCGCGGCGCACCCTAGCCAATTTCCTCTTGACCCCTAACGCCAGCCGTGCTAGTATCTTCCCGAAACGCCTAGCGGCTATGTCCCCATTCCACATCGGTACATAGCCCAAACACACAGTTCCACCACCGCAAACCGACCTACCACCACCGCAAACCGACCTACCACCACCGCAAACCGACCTACCACCACCAAAGCTGGGCCGCTTCAAGATCACCCGCGAGCGCGTGGAGGAGGGCCAGGCCAAGGTCGCCGCGCTGGTCGCCGCTGTGCAGCGACAATCCAAGGAAAGCACCCAGGCCGAAAATGCGGCCAAGGCCCGCGATGCCGCGATAGACGAGCTAGACGATTGGGTGGAGGATTTTATCAAGATCGCGCGGCTGGCACTGGCCGACAACCCGCAACTCCTTGAGGCGCTGGGGGTGGCCGTGCGCTCGTAGCCAATTGGGGAGCGGAGGGCGCGCGGCGCGGGGCACACCCGCGCCGCGCGTGCCGCAGCTAGGAGGGCGTAACCTTCAGCAGGATGGTCTGGTGCGGCTCCACGCGCTGGGGCAGCTCGGTGGTGAACTCGGCCAGGTCCTGCTGCTCCCACAGGCTGCGGGCCAGCTTGGGCGTGTCGAGCAGGCCGATGTCGCTGGCGCGCAGCGTCACGTCGCTGCCCGCGTTGCCACGGTTGATCAGGGCCACGGCCATCGAGCCATCGGCCAGCGGCTTCTTCCAGACCTCGAAGCCGCCCTGGCGGCGCACGCAGCGGCCCGGCACGCCCAGCGCATCCTGGTTCACGGCCAGCACCTCGCGGTTCAGCAGCAGCGCGGCGGTGTCCTTATCCATCTTGCGCACGTCGCAGCCGATCATCAGCGGCGAGCACGCGATCACCCACAGCGACATGTGCGTCTGGTACTCGAAGAACGACATGCCGTTGCCGTGGATCTGGCCCTTGCCCTTCAGGCCCACGATCAGCATGTCGAGGTCGTTCCAGCCGCCCGGCCCGCCGTACTCGGCGATATCGTTGGCCACATCGATCGAGTAGTCGACCCCGATGCCATAGGACTTGTACTCGGGCACCCAGATATTGACCCAGCTGTCGAACACATCGCCGGTGGCGCGCCACATGTGCCCGCCGACGCTGCGGCCCCACAGCCAGGGTGCGCGCCCGCCCCACTCGCACAGCGAGAACAGGATCTCGCGACCTGTGCCGCGTAGGGCCTCGCCCATCTTGGCGTAGCGCTCAAGCGCGGTGGGCTGGTCGAAGGGCGCGTTGCAGTAGTCGTACTTCAGGAAATCCACCCCCCACGAGGCCCACAGTGCGGCGTCCTGCTCCTCGTAGCCCAGGCTGCCGGGGTAGCTGGCGCATGTCAGCGGCGAGGCGTCGGAGTACATGCCGAACTTAAAGCCGCGGCTGTGCACGTAGTCGGCCAGGGCCTTGATGCCGCTGGGGAACTTCTCGGGGTCGGCCACCAGGTCGCCGTTGCCGTCGCGGCCCGTCTTCACCGACCAGCAGTCGTCGATCACGATATAGTTGTAGCCGCACTCCTGCAGGCCGTGCTCCACCAGCGCGTCGGCGGTCTGGCGGATGGAGTCCTCGTGAATGTTGCTGCCGAACATATTCCAGGAGTTCCATCCCATGGGCGGGGTGGCGGCGAGGTTCGATTTGGGGGCCATGATGCGGTGCTCCTTCGCAGAATAGTGACACGCGGGCGATTGTAGGGGCGCATTTGCACGCTGTCAAATCGCTTCCATACCCGCTTTCATCGCGCGCAGCGGGCGGATCGGGCGCGCTGGTGTGGATCAGCGGCGGCGGCGTTTGGTTCGGCGCGCGGGGCTTTGGTTACGCTTGCGCAACTTGCGGTGATGGCTTCCGCACACCCTGGGCGCTGGTGCGCATCATCGTGCCGTGCCGATGGGTGGAGGTCCATGCGAATTAAAAAGTAAACACTTGACAAACAGTCTATATTCGTATAGTCTAATACGCATTGAACGAATACGGAAGAGGCCGCCTAAGAAGCGCCGATGCTGCTGCTCTGCCGCGCCCATCCCAACAAGAAGAGAACCCCTATGGCTTGCTGCACCACCGTGCGCTGGATCTACAGCCCAGCCGAGCGCGTGTTCGCCGCGCTGCGCGACATCCACCTCTACCCCACCTGGTTTGCCAGCGTGCGCCAGGCCCAGTGGCAGGCCACGCCGCTGCGCGCGGTCGGCGAGCGCGGCACACTGATGTCGGGCCGCCACACGCTGGAGATGCAGATCTGCGACTACGCCGAGGGGCGGCTGATCGCCTTCGACGTGCAGGCGGTGGGAAGGCAGACCCGCGACATCCTGCAGGTCGAGCCGACCTTTGACGGCGCCCGCGTGACCTACACCAGCGAGCTGGTGACACTGCTCACCACCAACCCCCAGGTGCAGGGCCGCATGCCCTTCAGCAAAAAGCTGTTTGACGACCTGCTCTCGACCCTGAAGACTCAGCTGGATGGCGCGCCCATGCCCGCCGCCAGCCACACGCTCGACATGCGCGAGCTACACCGCTAGGCACCAAGAGAGGAATAAGACCATGTGCATGTCGCTCTCCATCCTGGCGCACCGTGGCGGCCAGCGCTTTGTGGCCACCTGCGAGCACGCCACCCTGCACCTGCGCTGGAACCACACCATGCTGCTCATCCACCCCGAGAGCTTCGGGCAGCTGTGCGCGCTGCTCGACCGCCGCGCCGAGTGCACCGTCGATCACGCCATCCACACCAGCGGCATGGGGCTATACTTCCTGCCCAACGGTATGCTGCAGCTGTGGATCGCGGGCACCGGGCTGGCGCTGCAGCCCATGGAGGCCGAGCTGCTGGCCGACATGCTGGCCGAGGCCGATGCACTGCGCTTCGGCGAACCGCCCCACGCCGAGTGCGGCAGCGCGCTGGCCTACACCCGCGAGTACCGCGCCCACGAGCTGGCCCAGCCCAGCGGCGCGAGCCTAAACTAGGGAAACCGATTCACCACCAAGGCAGCAAGGTTTAGAAAAATAGGGCGTGATAAGGTGAAAGAGCGTTTTGCGCCTTCGCGCCTTCGTGGTGTTGGTTCCCGTTGCTCCCCGCCTCCTAGGTTTGTGGTATGATAGCGCGCATCTGCCGGTGTTAGGATCTGCGCCTCGCAGCGGCGTGGGCGATACCGCCTGCGCCGCGTGGGATCGCCATACCCGAACGTAGGAGAGCCATGCCTGAACGAACCACCCTCAGCGCCGACGCCGCCACCCACGACGGGGCCGCGATCTACTCGCCCGCTACGCTTAGCCTCTACGATCTAGTGGTGCTGGGCATCTCCAACCAGTGGATCTGGCAGTGCCCCTCGCCGATCATCGCCGCGTGGTACGCCGCCAACATCTCAGAGAAGCACCTCGACATCGGCGTGGGCACAGGCTACTTCCTCGACCGCGCCGTGCCCGAGCGGCTGGCCCCCGAGATCACCCTGCTCGATCTCAACCCCAGCAGCCTGGGCACCACCCGCGCGCGCATCGGGCGCTATAGCCCCGACGCGGTGCGCGCCAACGTGCTCGACGCCCTGCCGTTCGAGAGCGCATCGTTTGGCTCGATCGGCATGAACTACCTGCTCCACTGCATCCCCGGCACCTGGGCCGAGAAGGGCAGGCTGTTCGAGGAGGCCCGCCGCGTGCTGCGGCCCGGCGGCACGCTGTTCGGCAGCACCATCCTCTGCGATCAGTGCGCCGACTTCCCGCCCGCCCGCGCCCTGATGGGCTTCTACAACAGCAAGGGTGTGTTCCACAACACCGCCGACACGCTCGACGCGCTGCGGCGGGCGCTCTACCTGGCCTTCCCCGACGCACGGCTGCGCGTGCAGGGCCAGGTGGCCCTGTTCGCCGCCACGCGCCACCGCTAGGCGCGGCGTCAGCCAGGCCCGCGTGGGCCTGGCTGATGCCCCTAGGCCACCTGCGCCGCCGCCTGCCGCCCATCCTCCACCGCCCGCAGCACGGGGTGCAGCGCGATCACCACGCCCATGATCAGGCAGGCCGCGCCGCCCACCAGATACAGCGTGGAGACGCCCAGCGCGTCGGCCAGCGGCCCGCCCACCAGCAGGCCCAGCGGCGACATAGCCATACACACACTCGTCACCACCGCGAACACGCGGCCCTGCATCTCGGGCGCGACTAGGCTCTGGAGCATGGCCATAATCGGGCCATTGGAGAACGCGTTCATACAGCCTGTCGCCAGCATAGCCCCGATCGCCAGCGGCAGCATTCCGGCGGGCGCAAGGCCCAGCGCTAGGATGGCCACGCCCATACCCGCCACGCCCAGCGCGCCGGTGTAGATCCGCCGCCGGAAGCCGCCCCACACGCTCAGCAGCAGCCCGCCCAGCACCACGCCCACCCCGAAGGCCATGTTCAGCCAGGCCAGATCCTCGGCCCCGCCGCGCATGTGGTTGGTGACAAAGATCGGCAGCAGGCTGAAGGCCGGGGTCAGCAGCAGGTTCAGCAGCGCGCTCACCATCAGGATGCCCAGCAGCGCGGGCCAGCCCCAGATGTAGCGGAAGCCCTCGCCCAGATCGTGCAGCACGCTGGCCGCGCTCTCGGTGTGCTTGGCCACCAGGCGCGGCAGGTCCAGCACCAGCACCAGGCCAACGGCCACGGCGGCGGTCGCCACATCCATCGCCATGATCGCCTCAAGCGGCACCAGGGTCATCAGCAGCGCGCCCAGCGGCGGTGCGGCGATCTGCATCAGGCCATTCAGCATCTGGTTCAGGCCGCTCACCCGCGACAGCTCCTCCTGGGGCACGATCAGCGCCGTGGTGGCCTGCACGGCGGGCTGCTGGAACGCGCCCGCCAGCGAGCGGATGAACATGGCCAGCACCACCAGCCAGGGCTGAATCAGCTGGGTGAGATAGAGGATGGCCAGAGCCAGCGCCACCAGCGCGCCCACCGTGTCGGAGAGAGCGATGATCTTCTTGCGGTCCCAGCGGTCGACCAGCACCCCCGCGAACGGCCCGATCAGGATGCCCGGCAGCAGCGCGGCCAGGGTCGAGAGCGCCAGCACCGTGGCCGACTGCGTGGCCTCGGTGAGCCACCAGACCAGCGCAAACTGCGCCAGGCTGCTGCCAAATAGCGAGACGGCCTGCGCGCCCCAGAAGGCGGCAAAGCGGGCTTTCCAGTGTGCTCCGTTCATCTGACGCTCCCACATCTTCAGATAAATGCTACCATTTGTGGCGATTTATTACAACTTCACTGCGGATCATTCTAGGCCATCTACGAACTGATGTCAACATTATTGCAGTAAAATGCTACCTGAGATGTAGATTATACGCAACACAGTGCAGTCGCCCGGCATAAAAAGAGCCGCCTGTGCTCGTCTGGCACAGGCGGCTGCCCAAAACCGCCGCTAGTAGCGCACCAGCCGCGAGAGGATAAACCACACCGCCGCAGCCAGCGCCGCGCCCACCACCACGCTGAGGATGCCCATGTCGAAGCTGCCCGTGGCCTCGGCAATGCTGCCCGGAATGAGCGAGCCAAGCACGCCGCCAAACAGAATGGTGAGGCCGTTGTACAACCCGCTGCCAGCCCCCACCTTGTCCGCGGGAAGCTGCCGCTGCACCAGCGCGAACTCCTGGGCCTGGAAGCCGGTCTGACAGAAGGTGGCCAGCGCAAACAGCGCCACCAGCGGCACCAGCGAGGTCGCCTGCGAGGCGAAGAACACCAGCACGCCTGCGGTCACACAGCCCAGGCTGGCCATCAGCACGCGCCGGTTCAACAGGTCGCCCAGCCACGCCATCACAAACACACCCAGGATGCCAGAGCCATACACCAGTGTCAGCGGCCAGCCCAGATCCTCGAAGCTGATGCCCTTCGAGTCGTAGAAGTAGCTGGGCAGCCAGTTCAGCACGCTAAACGCGCAAAAAGTGCTGAGCGAGCCGCCCACCACCGTGAGCCAAAACAGCGGGTTGCGCAGGTAGCTGGATGGCTGCTCGCCTGCCGCCGCCTGGTCTTCTTGCGCGGGCCGCTCGGCCTGGCTGGGCGCATCTTCCACAAAAAACCACACCAGTGGCAGTCCGATCAGCAGCCCGGCGAGGCCCAACACCGCAAAGGTGGGACGCCAGCCCATGGAAAGCACCATAGGGATGATGATTGTGGGCGAGAAGGCCGTGGCCAGCAGGATGCCCTGGCTCCAGATCGCATTGGCCCGCGAGCGCTCGCTCTGGCGGAACCAGCGGCTCACAAGCGTGCTGTTCATGGGCACGTGCACGCCCTCGCCCACGCCCAGCAGCAGCCGGATGATGATCAGCGCCACAAAGCTCTGGCCCAGCGGCGCGATCAGCATGGTGCAGATCGAGAAGGCTGTGATCGCCAGCATGATGCCGCGCTTCGGCCCGATGCGCTCGGCCAGTGGGCTGAGCGCCATGTTCGAGATGCCCAGCGAGAAGTAGAACGCCGCCAGCAGGATCTTGCCCTGGCCCGCCAGCTGCTGGGTGTCCCAGCCGTACTCCTTGGCGATCTCGGGCAGCGCCACCGCCAGATTGTTGCGGTCGAGGAAGTGGATGAACATGGTGACCCCGAGGATGACCGGAATGCGCCATCGGGATGCGGTGGATGGAGCGAGCGCCGTTCCCATTCAAATTCCTCTTCTTGGCAAAAAAGTACTACCCAACGATTTTTAGCTATACAGCGTATTCAGGTATTCGGTCAGCAGTAGCGCGGCCAGGTCGTCAGGCAGCGCGTCAAGCACACCGTTGATCTGGGCGTAGCCCTCGGGCATGCTGCCGGGGCGGATGCCTGCCAGCGCGGCCAGCTGCGCAAAGGTGTCGGGGCCGGGGCTGGCCAGCAGGCGGGCCACCTCGTCGTGGATCGCGGGCGCGGCGGGCCGGGCGCGCACGGCGGCAATGGCCTCGCGCAGGTCGGCCAGCAGCGCGGCGATATGCGGCACATTCGAGCGGCTGACCGTGATGTGCAGGTTGGCCGGGCCGCCGCCAGCGTGGAACTGCGGCTGCAGCGCCCAGCCCCGCCGCGTCAGCTCGTCATCCAGCGCGAACACATCCACCACATCCGAGCTAAAGGCCACTAGGCTCATATCGGGCTGGCCCAGCACACGCAGCTCGGGGATGCCACGCAGGCCCTCCAGCAGCTGCGCCGTCGCGCCCATCACCTCGCGGGTGATCTGCTGGTAGCCATCCATGCCCAGGTGCTGCAGCGCGGCCCACGCGGCGGCAATCGGCCCGCCGGTGCGGCTCGACAGCACCGTGGTGTTGATCACCAGATAGCCCGTGGTGGCCGCGCTGGCGAAGAGGGCATAGCGCCGCAGCGCGCGGTTGCGGTACAGCAGCACCGAGGCGTTCTTGGCCGCGTAGCCATACTTGTGCATGTCCACCGAGATCGAGGTGACGCCCGGCACCGCGAAGTCGAAGGCGGGCACCTCGTAGCCCATGGAGCGCATCACTGCCAGCTGCAGGCCGCCCACGCACGCATCCACATGGAAGGGGATGCCCCGCTCTAGCGCGATCGCGCCGATCGCGGGGATGGGGTCGACCACGCCGTGCGAGTAGCCGGGGGCCGAGGCCGCGATCAGCACGGTGTTGGGCGTGATCGCCTGAGCGATGGCCTCGGGGATGGCGCGGAAGCTCTCGGGGTCGAAGGGCGTGAGCACCGGCCGCAGGCCCAGGTACAGCGCGGCCTTGTGAAAGGCGGCGTGGGCGGTGTGCGGCAGCACGATCTCGGGCGCAGCGATCTCGGGGCGCTCGGCGCGGGCCTTGTCGCGCGCGGCCTTCAGCGCCAGCATGATGCTCTCGGTGCCGCCGCTGGTGCAGCTGCCCACCACCTCGGCGTCGCCGCCCAGCAGCGCGGCCAGGCTGGATGTCACCTCGCTCTCCAGCCGCAGCAGGCTGGGGTAGTAGTTGGGGTAGAGCGCGTTCTCGCCCAGGAACATGGTGTAGGCGGCCTTGATCAGCGCGTCGGCCTGCTCGCCGGGGTCGTACACGCCGGCGAACAGCTTGCCCTCGCGCCAGGGGGCATCGTGCTGCTTGTAGGATTCCAACGCTCGTAGCACATCATCGGCGGGCAGGCCGTGGTCGGGGATGGGCATAGGTACCTCCTCTGGCGGCGCTTCGCTGGGCGGGGCAAACTTCTTCGTACTGGCGATATTTGCGGCCTAGTATAACATTTCTGGCAGGTGCTATAATTCCCCCTGGAACACACATGCGCTGTTGCAGGAGGATATATGGCCAAGCTGAATCAGATCATCGCCGTCGAGAAAGGCGTCAAGAGCCGCACCTTCCAGGAGCTGACCGAGGCCCACCACGCGCTGCAGAAGCCCGCGCTGCTGGCCGGGATCGCGCGCACCTACCGTCCCAAAGACGACGAGGGCGAGCAGCTCCCGCCCGAGTCGACCAGGGTGCAGGTGCGCGCCGAGGAGATGATCCAGCAGACCGCGCAGATCCTCAGCCGCCTGTTCGACATCACCGCCACCAAGGACTGGACCAACTGCGTGGCCCAGGCCGATGTGGTGGTGGATGGCCAGGTGCTGCTGGCCAAGGTGCCCGTCAGCTACCTGCTGTTCCTAGAGAAGCAGCTGATCGACATCCACACCTTTGTGAAGAAGCTGCCCACGCTCGACAGCTCGGAGAGCTGGAGCTTCGACGCATCCGCCGACGCATGGGCCACCGACGCGGTGCAGACGCTGAAGACCAAGAAGATCCCACGCAACCATGTGAAGGCCGAGGCCACCGACAAGCACCCCGCCCAGGTCGAGGTCTACTACGAGGATGTGACCGTGGGCTACTGGCGCACCGTCAAATTCTCGGGCGCGCTGCCCGCCAAGCGCGTGAGCGAGCTGCTGGAGCGCGTGGAGAAGCTGCAGAACGCCGTGAAGTTCGCCCGCGAGGAGGCCAACAACACCGAGGCCACCGACCAGAAGCTGGGCGAGAAGGTGTTCCACTTCCTGTTTCAGTAGGGAGTAGGGAATAGGGATCAGGGAATAGGGATCAGGGATTACATCCCTGATCCTTTCGCTTTACCCTTCGCGCCTTCGTGGTGAATCGGTTCTTTTGTCTCCTTGGTGTCTTCGTGTCTTGGTGGTGAATCGATTCTTTCCCTCTTCGTGTCTTCGCGTCTTCGTGGTAAAAGAATTTTCGCCGCACTTGCATCTCGCGGCGCGATGCCCTATCATAGAGGCGTGCAGGAGCGCAAGCTGAAGCTTAGGATCAGTTTGATAGGGGCTTCGCCGAGGATGGAGGTTCGAATCCTCCCCCCGCCACCACGCGGCGGGGTAGCCCAACTGGCAGAGGCGCGGCGGGCTACCGCCACCACCATCAGACTATCGCTCCAGGCTCAGCATTCACCGCCGAACGCGAGGTCAAGGGTGCACAGCTAGTATCGTTGGATGCTGGTTCAATTCCAGCCTGCTCCGCCAGATTGTGGAGCGGTAGTTTAATCGCAGAACACGACGGTGTAATGATTGACTGGCGCACTTAAACGTGCTCGTGTGTGCAATTGGGCGGTACAAATGGGCCTGGGGGATGGCTACTCCCCCAGGCTCCCTTCTTGCCTGCGCGATTTATTTTATGTCAAATTGAAACAGCCACTGCCGCACGTTTTTCTCACCATATTATTTCATCACGAACCATCAGCGATCATTGATCTTTAACCGCTGCTTGACAAATGAAACTGATCATGATAATTTTGAATCGTTTCAAGATTTATGACATGGTTGGACAAGCAAGAGCGGCTCAGCCTCGCAGCTCGGCGATCTGATGAGATCGTTCCCAAGCCATGTTGATCGACAGCATCGGCTGCTCGCGGCAAAACGAGCGGTCAGTTCGCTATAGTTTGGCCATAGCGCTGCAGAAAAATTGAACCGGTTCAAAAGCATTTTCCCGATGCTCTGCATCGTCGCAGATCGACCGCCAGCGCCTGCGCGCCAGCAAACACGAAAGGAGAGCAGCTCGCCCGCCCGACAGCCAAATATCGCCAATCATGCCCACAATGGTCTGTGGATGTATTCAAAGAGGAGTAGTCATGATAGGTATCCCCTCGCGCTCGTACCGCGCAAAGCTCACCACCTGCCTCGTGCTGCTGGCCATGCTGGCCGTGCAGATCGTCGGCCTCGCCCCCACCCCCGCCGCCGCCCAGAGCCTCACCTACGTGCGGCTCAAGAACAAGTGGCAGAACACCTACCTCTACGAATCGGCTAACCAGGTCAAATACGGCACGCCCGCCGCCAGCGACACCAGCTCGCAGTGGCTGATCGAGGACTTCGAGGGCAGCAAGCGCATCAAAAACCGCGCGACCGGCAACTACATGGCCATCGAGCACCTCTACGACTATGTCGAGAGCATCGCAGCCGACAGCAGCTGGATGAGCGCGCGCTGGACCATCGAGGATGCGCCCGCCGCTGGCTACAAGGTCATCCGCAACGTCTGGCACAGCTGGCAGGTGCTGCACATCGAGAACCTGCGCGGCTACGCCCAGTACGGCGAGATCAACACCAGCTTCGACAGCCCGCAGTGGCTGATCGAGACGGTGGGCAGCGGTGCCACGGCCACGCCGACCAGCGCACCGACCAGCGCGCCCACGGCCACACCGACCAAGACCGCAGCGCCCACCACCGTGCCCACCAGCGGCCCGACGGCGGTGCCCACCCAGACCGCAGCGCCCACCGCCACACCGATTCCCGGCACCAGCACCAACCTGGCGCTGAATAAGCCAATCACGGCATCCTCCTCGGTCTACACCTTCGTGGCCGCCAACGCCAACGACGGCAGCACGGCTACCTACTGGGAGGGCGGCAGCAGCCCCAGCAGCCTGACGGTCGACCTGGGCGCAAATGTCAGCGTCAGCTCGCTGGTGCTGAAGCTCAACCCCGACACGGCCTGGAGCACCCGCACCCAGACCATCCAGGTGCTGGGCCACGACCAGAACAGCACGGCGTTCAGCTCGCTGGTCGGCGCGACGAGTTACACCTTCAACCCGGCCACGGGCAACACCGTGACAATCAACCTGAGCGCCACCATCAGCGCGGTACAGCTCAACATCACCAGCAACTCCGGCGCTCCGGCGGGCCAGGTGGCCGAGCTGCAGGTGATGGGAACCATGGCCCCCAACCCCGACCTCACCATCACCGGCCTGAGCTGGACGCCCAGCGCGCCCACCGAGACCTCGGCGATCACGCTGGCGGCCACGGTGAAGAACGCGGGCGATGCCGCATCCAGCGCCACCACGGTGAGCTTCAGCGTGAATGGCACCACGGCGGGCAGCGCAAGCGTCGGCGCGCTGGCGGCGGGCGCTTCCACCACGGTGTCGCTGAACATCGGCACGCGCGGCATGGGCAGCTACACCGTGGCCGCCACGGTCGACCCATCCAACACCGTGGTCGAGAAAAATAACGACAACAACGCCTTCAGCGCCGCCGCCGCGCTGGCCGTGGCCCAGTCGCCCGGCCCCGACCTGCAGGTGCTGGGCGTGGCTATGACGCCCGATAGCCCCACCGCTGGCACCGCCGTGTCGTTCGTGGTCTCGGTGAACAACCGCGGCACCGCCGCCGTGGCGGCAGGAACCACCACCCGCGTGGTGGTGGGCGGCACCACCCTGAGCAGCACCAGCACGCCCGCCATCGCCGCAGGCGCGACGGTGAACGTGACCGTGGGCACCTGGACCGCCGTCGACGGCTCGACCGCGATCACCGCCAGCGCCGACGCCAGCAACATCATCGCCGAGACCAACGAGAGCAACAACGCGCTCTCGCAGAGCGTGGCCGTTGGGCGCGGCGCGATCATGCCCTACACCCGCATCGAGGCCGAGTCGGCGTCGGTGGCCACCAACGGCACCCGCCTGACGCCCAACTTCCAGCTGGCCGACTTCGCGGGCGAGGCCTCGGGCCGATCCGCCGTGCTGCTGGACGCCACCGGCGAGTATGTCGAGTTCACCCTGCCCGCCGCCGCCAACGCCATTGTGGTGCGCAATGCCATCCCCAACAGCGCCGATGGCGCGGGCCTGGATGCCACGCTCAGTGTCTACGCCGCAGGCAGCGACAAGGGCAACCTGACGGTCTCCTCCAAGTTCTCGTACGTCTACGCCTCGCCCAGCACGCTGGGCAACCTGGGCTACAGCAACACGCCCGGCGGCACGGCCTACTGGCTGTACGAGGAGGCCCACATGCTGCTCGACCAGGTCTACCCCGCCGGAACCAAGCTGCGCCTCCAGAAGGACGCTGGCGACGTGCAGTGGGTCTACGTCGACTTCCTGGAGACCGAGAACGTGGCCCCGGCGGCCAGCAACCCCGACCCCGCGCGCTACGTCCAGGTCTCATCCAGCAAGTCGATCGACGCCGCGCTCCAGGAGTTCCGCGCCGACACCAACAAGCTGGGCATCTTCATCCCAGCGGGCACGTGGTCGCTGCCCAGCAAGATCTACGTGTATGGCCGCGCCACCCAGATCATCGGCGCTGGCCCCTGGCACACCCAGCTGATGGCCCCGCAGGACATGAGCAACACCGACGTGGGCTTTAACATCGCCGCCACGGCCAACGGCTCGGTGATCAAGAACTTCTCGGTGTGGGGTAACTACCGCTACCGCGTGGACGGCCCGGGCAAGTTCATCGACGGCAACGGCATGCAGAACGTGACGGTCGACAACGTGTGGGCCGAGCACTTCATCTGCTTCTACTGGGGCGTGGCCGCGTCGAACAACACGTTCAAGAACCTGCGCATCCGCAACACCTTCGCCGACGGCATCAACATGACCAACGGCTCGAACAACAACCTGATCACCAACTCCGAGGCACGCGGCACCGGCGACGACTCGTTCGCCCTGTTCAGCGCCGTGGACGCGGGCGGCTCGTACAACACCGGCAACGTCTACTCGAACCTGACGGCCACCCTGGTGCGCCGCGCGGCGGCCTTCGCGGTCTACGGCGGGGCGGGCAACCTGTACAAGAACCTCTACGGCGCGGACACGCTGACCTACCCGGGCATCACCATCAGCAGCCTGAGCTTCGGCTACAACACGCTGGGCTTCGGCGACACCGACAACGTGTTCGACGGCGTGACGCTCGACCGCACCGGCGGCGACTTCTGGGGCAGCGCTGGCAGCGACGACCACATCAACGACTACCAGAACTTCGCGGCGATCTGGTTCTTCGCTGGCGACCGCCCGTTCCAGAATATCCTGGTGAAGAACGTGGACATCAACAACCCGGTGTACTTCGGCGTGATGTTCCAGACCAAGTACCCCGAGAAGAACGCGATGAAGAACGTGCGGCTGGAGAACGTCAACATCAACGGCGCTCCCCGCTACGGCATCAAGCTGGTGATCCGCGCCGAGGGCACCAGCGATACGCCGCCCGTGGGCAGCGTGTCGTTCACCAACGTGAAGGTAGTCAACTCCGGCATCGCGGCGTTCTACGGCGAGGGCCGCGCGCCCGAGTTCCTAGTCAACCGCGTGAGCGGCAATAACTGGTAGGAGGAAAGGCGAGAGGCGAGGAGGGTGAGAGGCGGGCGGGGCGCGTGTGTGCGCCCCGCCCGCTTCGTGCATCTACGGCGTAGCAGCCGACCACGAGGGCGCGGAGTAAAACGCATCCGAATGGGTCAGCTCCTCAATATGGCTTCCATCCAGATCTGTGACCGATAGATCATAGCGGCCAGGGTTAAATCGCACATAGATCAGCCGTTTTCCATCCGGCGACCACGAGGGAGGGTAGCCCGTATTCACCTCGGCGTTCGGCACCACCTGCGGATCAGTGCCATCGGGGTGAACAAGCACAATATGCGCTGCTTTATCGCGCCGCGCAACCACTAAAAAAGCGATCTTGCTGCCATCCGGAGACCAGACCGGATTAAAGCTGTAGTCCCTGCCTTTCGTGATCTGCTGCGCATTGCCACCATCCGCATCCGAGACCCACACCTGCATCTCATCATGATTGTTGCGCACAAAGGCGATCCGCTTTCCATCCGGCGACCATGTGGGCGATGTGTAGTCATCTGCGCCGCTCGTGATCGGGTGAGCGTTGCTGCCATCCGCCTGCATCAGGTAGAGGTAGCCATCATTTGCGCCCACCTCGCGCGAGGCGTAGAGGATCTGCGTGCCATCCGGCGACCACACCGGGCTGCGCTCGTAGCGTTCGCCAGCAGTGAGACGCATGAGGCCGCTGCCATCGGCATTGATGCGGTAGATCTGAAACGCGCAGCGAAATTCGACATAGCCGCTCGTACAGTCATTTGGGTCTTTGCTCTCCTGAGTCGACACAAACGCGATCATCTGCCCATCAGGCGACCAATCCGGCTCGGTCTCAAGCCCTGGGAAGCTGGTTAGCTCGCGCATATTGCTGCCATCCGCATCCATCGTATACAGATCGTAGTCCCCCGCCCCACGGTCCAGCGTACGCACATAGGCGATCCGGCCTTGCGGGCCTGTCGAGATGCGGTGCAGGATCGGTGTCGGGGTCGGCTTCGTAGTCGCGGCTTGGTTCTGTTCCCCAGCCGTAGTGCCGCACGCAGCCAAAGCTGCCGCAGCGCAAAAAACCAGCACGCCAGCCAGGGCTGACCATTGTGTGTGCTTCATGGCCTCATTCCACATGTTGATAAGAGGATACACGCGCGCACTAGTATAGCAACTTCTCGCCACCTAGACCACATCCCAACGAGAAGCCCAAGGCCTATACATGCTGCACAAAAATGCGCTGTGCTGCTGCGTATCATTTCCCTATACGCATCCCAATCTGTAGTATCGTGGTCACGAATTGAGGCGTTCTCCCACTCGCGTCTTCGCGTCTTCGTGGTAAAGAATTCGCTGCCTACCAAGATCACACATCCCAACCACATCCCCGCCCCACGCCCGATGCCGCCGCCCGCACGCCCCGCTACAATAGCCCGGCGGACACTCGCCCGACACAAGGAGCTCGCCCATGGCCCCGCAGCCCATCGCGGCCTCGCTGCTGATCAGCGCGCCGCCGCCGCTTGTCTACGGCATCATCGCCGACTACCGCCAGGGCCACCCACAGATCCTGCCCACGCCGCCATTCGTGTCGCTGGCAGTCGAGCAGGGCGGCGTGGGCGCTGGCACGCGCTTCCTGGCCCAGATCAAGATGCTGGGCAGCACGCAGTCGTTTCGCGGCGTGGTCAGCGAGCCGCAGCCCGGCCACACCCTAGTGGAGACGACCGACAGCGGCATCGTGACCAGCTTCATCGTGGAGCCGAGGGACGATGGGCGGCAGAGCTACGTGACGATATCCTCGCAGCTGGCGGGCAGGAGCGGCCCGCTCGGCGCGCTGGAGCGCTGGGTCTACGGGCGGATGCTGCGCCCCGTATACGCCAGGGAGCTGGCGCAGCTCGCGGGTGTGGCGGCGCGACAATCGCGCTAGAAAAAGAAAAGCAGAGGAATATCATGGGAACAATCTCCATCGTCTTCGGGCCGCAGGGCGCGGGGAAATCGACCTACGCCCGCCAGCTAACCCAGGATATCGGCGGCGTGCACTTCTCGATCGATGACTGGATGGCGCGGCTCTACGGGGCCGACATGCCCAGCCCGCTCGATCTGGCCTGGGTGATGGAGCGGGTGGGCCGCTGCGAGGCTCAGATCTGGGCCACGGCGGCGGCGGTGGCCGCAAGCGGCGGGCACGCAGTGCTCGACCTGGGCTTCATGAAGGCCGCGCAGCGCAGCGCGTTTACCGCACGGGCGAGCGAGCTGGGGCTGCCCGTGTCGCTGCACTTCGTCGATGCCGCGCCCGAGCTGCGCAGGCAGCGAGTGCTGGAGCGCAACAGCGCGCGCGGTGAGACCTTCGCCTTCGAGGTGACGCCCGCCATGTTCGACTTCATGGAGGGCCAGTTCGAGCGCCCGACCGACGAGGAGCTGGCCGCCGCCACCGTGGTGCGAACGGATTAGTAAGGTATTACGTCAACTCACACACTCGTTATGCACGAACACTAGCAGCGTTGGGATTCGAAGAGGTATCATCACATCGGCAGGTATCACTTTTGTCGCGAAGTGAACAGAACGCGCAAAACGGGTATGCCTTGCGTACCAGACCCTGGGAGATCGTCACCTCATTCCCTACGAGACTCCGAAGCATCGCTTGAAAACCATGATTGCGGCGCACCATCCCACTTTTCCCATGCGGCGAAGGTGCCGCTAGGGTTTTGATGGCCATATGCACAAACATCAGCCGCCAGGGGAAAGCATTGGAACGCTCAAAATTGGGGGTTTCGAAGGGGGCATCGCCCTCACATGGTGTCACTTTCAGGAGCGGGGCATTCGGATGCGGCACGTGACGAGATAACGCATGCCAAGCCATGCACCGCATGTAAGATCGAGACTCTCATCTACCCGGCCCATGCGGCGAAGGTGCCGCTAGGGTTTTGATGGCCATATGCACGAACATCAGCCGCCAGGGGAAAGCATTGGAACGCTCAAAATTGGGGGTTCGAAGGGGGTTACACCCCCTCGCGGGGTTCCTAGGGGCTGGCCCCTAGGCGCTGCCCGCGCAGGGCATCCACCCACCAACCACGCGGAGTCGTCATCATCGAGGCCGCAGCCGGTCGGGCCGACCGGGCAACGCTCCAAGCATTACCTACGGTCGGCCCGACCCCAAAACAACGCGGAAACGTCCCCAAACGTGACACCATGTGAAGGCTTCGCCCCCTCGCGGGGTCACTAGGGGCAGGCCCCTCGTCGCCGCCCGCGCAGGGCTGTCACCACCTAATCACATATCACCCTTCGTATGCATGGCCGAACGAAAGCGGCCACGCTCCCTTATTCCAGAATGCTCGCCGCTGCCCATCGCAGCGCTCTCGGGCAGAACGCATAGACACTAACGCGACCCTTTAGGAAGAAGAACCATGCGCGAATTTCTCACCAGCTGCGGCGCGATCCTGCGCTACCACGACATGCCCGGCGACGGCACGCCCATCCTGTTCATCCACGGGCTAGGCTCGGCCTGCTCGCTCGACTACCCCACCGCCGCCGCGTCGCCGCAGATCAGCGGCCACCGCAGGCTGCTGGTCGATCTGCTGGGCTTCGGCTACAGCGACCGGGCCAGCGCCGAGCAGTACGCCCTGGCCCAGCAGGCCCGCCACGTCGCCGACATGGTCCAGAGACTCGGCGTCACGCGGCTGCACATCTTCGGCCACAGCATGGGCGGCGCGGTCGCCATCGCCCTGGCCGACCTCATCCGCGACCACGTGGCGGGCATCATCGTCGCCGAGGGCAACTTAGATGGCGGCGGCGGCTCGACCAGCCGCGCCGTCGGCGCGCAGAGCGCCGAGGAGTTCCGCGCCCACGGCCACGCCCGCATGGTCGCCGCCGAGCGCGCGGCGGGCAACGCCGCCTGGGCCATGAGCCTGCACCACAGCGACCCCGACGCAGTCCATGCCGCCGCGCTCGACCTCATCCGTGGGGGCACGCCGAGCTGGCGCGAGCTGCTGTACAGCTTTCCCTTCCCCAAGGCCTATATCTTCGGCGAGCGCTCGCTGCCCGACCCCGATGTGGACGAGCTGGCCCGACACGGCGTGCGCGTGGGCATCGTGCCCTACGCCGGGCACGACATGGCCGTCGACAACCCCGTGGGCCTCGCCGAGGCGGTCGCAGCCGCCATCTGCTAGCGCAAAAAAGCGCACGTGGGGCATGTCCCGCGTGCGCTCTTCCCCTAACGAACCACTATCACACTAGAAGCTGCCGCACGGCGTGCCGTTGAGCGTGAAGCTGGCGGGCGCGCTGTTGCTGCCGCTGTAGCTGGCCTGGAAGCCAAAGCTGGCGCTGCCGCCCGCCGGAATGCTGGCGTTGTAGCTCATGTTCTTGGCCACCACGCTGCCGCTGGTCGGGCTGATCGTGGCGTTCCAGGCGTTGGTCACCTGCTGGTTGCCGCCGAACGTCCAGGCCAGCGACCAGCCATTGATCGCCGCGCTGCCCGTGTTCTTCACCGTCACCTCGGCGGTGAAGCCCGTGCCCCACTGGTTCAGCACATAGCGCACCTGGCAGCCCGCCCCGCTCACCGGCGTGGCGGTAGGTGCGATCGGTGTGGCGGTAGGTGCGATCGGTGTGGCGGTAGGTGCGATCGGGGTGGTGGTCGGCACGTTTGGCGTGGCTGTTGGGGCCACCGACGTGGCCGTGGGCACGTTCGGCGTGGCCGTCGGCGTGGTCGAGGTGGCATCCAGGCCGAAAAACTGGATGGCGTACGGCTCCAGCCCCCAGGGCAGGTTGTGCGGCCCGCCCGCCACGCTGATCGCCTCGACCGGGGCCTGGGTGCCGGTGCCGCCGTAGCGCGTGCGCGTCCAGCTAGCCTGCGGCGCATCGGTGTAGGCAGGCGTCTGGCCCGTGCCCAGCACATCCGTCCACTGCTTCACCGCCTCGGTGAAGTTCTGGTAGTAGAGAACATCATCATTTGTGCCGTGCCAAAGCTGCATGCGCGGGCGCGGGCCGGTGTAGCCGGGGTAGGCCGCCCGCACCAGGTCGCCCCACTGCTGCGGCGTCTTGATGATCTTGCCAGTCGCGCAGTCGCTGTTCCACAGCGAGCCGTTGGTGGTGGCAAAGCAGCCGAACGGCACTCCGCTGAACGCCGCGCCCGCCGCAAACACATCGGGGTAGGCCCCCAGCAGCACATTGGTCATCATCGCCCCCGACGAGATGCCCGTGGCGTAGACCCGGCTGGCATCGGCGCTGTAGGTCTGGAGCACATACTTGACCATCGAGACGATGCCCAGCGAGTCGCTGCCGCCGTTGTGAGTCAGCGTCTGCGGCGAGGCCACGTCGAAGCACTGCTCGCTGCGCGTCACCGAGGGGTAGATCACGATAAAGCCATACTGCTCGGCCAGCGTGGCGTACTGCGTGTTGGTGTAGAACGCCGGGCCAGTGCCGGTGCAGTAGTGGTTGGCCACCAGCACGGCGGGGTGGGGCTTCACATTGTTGGGCACATACAGGTACATCCGCAGGCCGCTGGGGTTCGCGCCGAAGTTCGTCACCTCCACCAGCGAGGCCGCCTGCGCGGTGCCAACCAGCACCGAGGCCGACAGGCATATGGCGACCAGAAGCAGCATCAGGGAAGCTAGCTTTCTCATCTATCAGCTCCTATAGCTCATGCAAAAGAGGGATCGGGCGAGCATTATGGCCAGCACCGGCGCACCCAACCCGCGTGTTCAGCACACAGGGCGAGGGTAGAGCGCTCGACAGCCCCGCCCGCTTTCCATCGGGGTTCTTCCGCTATCAATCAGCAGAGAGCGGCAGCAGTCACCTCCTTCGGTGGCATTGGGCCGTGCGTTGGCCTATAGAGATTTCTTCATTATGACAGCTGTAGTATAAGGCAAATGGATAAATGATCAAGAATATCTTTATAGTCAGCTATTTGTTGCTAGCTTGATTAAATCGTGTATCCGTTATCACAGGGCCGCATGCGAAATAAACCGGGGCAAAAGCAACATATCTGCTTCCCTGCATCGTTCATCCGTTCGAGCAAAACAGCAAAAGCCCGCCACCACGCCACTAGGCGCGACGGCGGGCAAGGGGAATCACCCTACGCGACAGCCGCGCCCTCGACAGGCGGCAGGCGGCCTAGCTCGCGCTGCATGTGCGATGTTGAGCGCCAGAAGGAGATGAGCGGCAGGAACAGCATACAAAACAGCAGCGCCAACACCACAACGGTGCCAAAGATCAGCGCAGAGCCAACCTGGATCGTCAGCCACTGCGAGGGGTTCTGAATCCAGCTCAGGTGCACCGCCAGCGCGATGATGTTCGCAGCGATACCAGCGCCAACCCACCACACCAGCACCGTGATGGCAGTCCCTTTCCAGCGGTCAGCCGAGCGCGGTAGCTGGCTATCAAGCGCAACATAGTGCATTGCAAAGCAGAAGAGAGCAGTCGCCATCATCGAAAAGAGGCCGACTGTACTACTCAGAAACCTGTACCATGCCACCTCATCACCCACAAACACCTCAAGGATCGTCAGGCCGAATGTCGGCCACGCACACACCAAGCTGAAAACAAACCAATCGTCGACATCGCTGCCTTTGTAGGTAGATGCCACCCGCGATACGCCAACGATCACGAGAATCATCCCAATCGTATCGCTCAGCAGATCGATGCGATATACTACCCCTGAGAAGCCAAGCTTTATTTTAAAATCTATGATGCAGAGAAGCAGCCCCCAAAAGATCATCCGGAGCGGATGGATAGTTGATCGCACGTTCACGCCTGTATCTCGCTCATGTCTACAGCTCACTTTACCCAAGATCGTAAGCGGCCACAAGAATAGATACGCGGATCTAGCTATAAACGTTGCTCATTTTCTTTTCCATCGAATAATCATTCCTACCCCCACACAGCCTTATCAAGCTAGCAGATTGTCGCAGCATACCCGGCCAAAAACCTGTGTAGTATCGATCCCTCGCCCGCCCAGCACATCGATCCACGCTTCACATCCCTAGTGGCGTGCTGGTATGGGAAACAGAGCAGCGATATGAAGACAAAAAAAGGCGGGCAGGTTCTTCACCTGCCCGCCCAAGACCGCTATGAGCGACTACTGCTCGCGGAAGGTGGCGTCGGCCTGCTGCGTGCTGCCCGAGACCGCGCCCAGGATCAGCAGGTAGTTAGAGTGGCGAATATAGTTCCCTGGGTAGTTGTACGACTCGTAGGAGGACCAGCCGCCGTTGGCCAGACCAGCGCGGCGGTACCACGTCGCATCGGCCTTGAACTGCGACGTGCCGTCGCTCGCATCCAGCCAGATCTCACCATTGCGATGCCGCAGATAGTAGCCGGGGAAGTTCACCGACTCAAACGAGACCGTCCCGCTGCCAGCTAGCCCGGCCACCACCCGGAACTGCGAGTCCTCGACCGGCGAGACGTTCTCGTCAATCCGCCCGCGGTAGCTCTGGTGGCGCACATAGCGGCTCTGGAAGTTGTACGACTGGATGCGCCGCACCGTCCCAGCGCTCGGCGTAGCTGTGGGCACGGCGGGGGTGGGCGTGGCACCCACCGGCGTCGAGGTCACCGGCGTCGCTGTGGGTACGCCACCCTGGCTGGCCAGGCGCGACTGGATGGAGTAGTAGGCGGGCTTGGCGTTGTAGTTGTTGTCGAAGATCAGCGCGTCGCCCGTGCCAGGGAAGGTGCTCGGCACCCACGAGTACTTGTCGGGGATGCCCCAGACCTGGAAGGCCTTGCACCGCGGCTGCTTGAGGCAGACATCCAGCACGCCCTGGTAGATGGTGGCCTGCTTGGCCAGGTCGCTGCTGTTGGTGGGCGTGGGCAAGCGCACGTCCATCTCGGTGATATAGATATCCACACCGATATTGGCGAAACGCTGCATGTTCTGCGCCAGGCTGTTGTAGTCGATCCCGCCGTTCGTGAGGTGCATCTGGAAGCCCACCCCGTCGATCGGCACGCCACGATTCTTGAAGTCGGCGATCATGTTGTAGGTCGCGTTCGACTTGCTGTTGATCGCCTCGATGTTGTAGTCGTTGTAGATCAGCTTGGTCACCGGATCGGCGGCCTTGGCCCGCCGGAACGCCAGCTCGATGTACGAGTTGCCGATCACCCGCTGGAACACGCTACTGCGCCGCGTCCCGTTCTCCTCGAAGGCCTCATTCACCACATCCCAGGCGTAGATCTGGCCATCCGACCAGTGGTTCATCACCTTGTCGATGTGGTTGTACATCACGTTGGTCAGCGTGGTGCTGTTCCAGCTGCCGTTGGCTACCCAGTTGGGCAGCTGGTTGTGCCATACCAGCGTGTGGCCGTGCACCTTCTGGTTGTTCGCCTGCGCGAAGTTCACCAGCGTGTCGGCCCCGCCAAAATTGAAGTTGTTCTGCGATGACTCGGTCGCATCCCACTTCATGGCGTTCTCGGGCGTCACAAAGTTGAACTCGGTGCGCGCCACCTCCTGAAACTGAGCGGAGTCGCTGGCCGTGTTGAAGTTGCTCATGGCCGCGTAGCCGATCAGGAAGTTGCCCGCCAGGTTGCGCAGCCGCTGCCCGGTGGGCGCATTGGCCGTGGCCGCCTGGGTGGGGGCGACGATGGCGGTGCAGAGGGCCAGCGCCATGCCAGCCTGCACGAGGCGATTTCCTCCAAGGCGTGCTATCGATGGATGCATGGTTATTTCCTCTTTCGTTGCTGCCTACTGCTCGCGGAAGGTAGCGTCGGCCTGCTGCGTGCTGCCCGAGACCGCGCCCAGGATCAGCAGGTAGTTGGAGTGGCGGATGTACTGCCCGGGAATGTTGTACGACTCGTAGGAGGACCAGCCGCCATTGGCCAGGCCAGCGCGGCGGTACCACGTCGCATCGGCCTTAAACTGCGCGCTGCCGTCGCTCGCATCCAGCCAGATCTCGTTATTGCGATGCCGCAGGTAATAGCCGGGGAAGTTCACTGACTCGAACGAGACCGTCCCGCTGCCAGCTAGCCCGGCCACCACCCGGAACTGCGAGTCCTCGACCGGCGAGACGTTCTCGTCGATCCGCCCGCGATAGCTCTGGTGGCGCACATAGCGGCTCTGGAAGTTGTACGACTGCAGGCGGCGCACCGTCGCAGTGCTCGGCGTGGCTGTAGGCGTGGTGCCGCTGGGCGTGGCTGTGGGCGTAGTGCCGCCGGGCGTGGCCGTGGGCGTGGTGCCAGCCTTATAGTTGTGAATAACGCCCAGATCCCACGGGATCTGCTGGTAGTCGCAGCACGAGAGGCGTGTGGTGCCCTGGATGAGAAAATCGACGCGGTTGATGTCGCTGATCTCAGCCCGCTCATTCACGCCCGAGCGCAGGATGTCGCCGTGCGAGACATTGTTGGTCCAGCTCGTACCGTTGTAGGAGAGGTTGCCGCGCCAGGCCCACTTCTCCGACACCTTGGTCCATGGCCCGCCCGCGCCGCTGGCTGTCCACAGCTCATAGTAGCGGTTGTCCTTCGAGTCCTCAACCACCAGGTAGTACTTGCCATCGGCCTGCGCCTTGTACACGTTCACACCCTCGAAGGTGTCAGTCACGGACACCGAGGCCGCGCCCCAGCCGCCCGGGAAGCTCGACTGGCTGGTGCGGCGCACGTAGATGTTGTGCGAGCCATCGCTGGGCGTGTTGTACATGAAGCAGTTGGTGCCATCGCAGATCACATAGTAGTCCCAGCCCATGTTGCCCGAGATACCAAACGACTTCGGCCCCGACCACGAGTTCGGGTCGGCGATGTTGCTGGTGGTGGCGTAGGCCGCGCCGTGCGTGCCATCCTGGTAGACTAGGTACCACAGCTTCTGCGGCTCGTAGTAGAACACCTGCGGCGCGCAGAAGTAGCTCTCGCCGATCTTGCTCAGGTAGATGTGCTGCGCGGTGCGGAAGCCCTCAAGCGTGGTCGAGGACGAGTAGAGCATCTGCCAGCCGCCGCTGGCGTTCGCCCCAGTGTAGAACATATGGTACTTGCCGCCCGAGTAGACGATGGTCGGGTCTTTGACCGCGTAGTGATCGTATGGCTCGGCCTTGGCGCGGTAGAGGATGGGGTCATCCACATACCACGTGGGGTTGGGGTTCGGCGCGGCGGCGGGCTGGGCCTGCACGGTCGGCGAGATCGCCGAGAGCACGGGGATGCACAGCAGCGCCACGGCCAGCGCGAGCCTGCGCAGCCATGTGGCGATCCCATGCGCCCTACGGTTGAGAAGTTCGTGCATTGCTATCTCCTGATGAGGCTGACAGGGCAACTGCGCCATGCATCGACGTCAGCAGCGACGCGGCGCATCATCTGCACAAGGTATCGGCGCGGCAGATCGCTCCTTGCGTGCGGGCAGATGCCCATGGCGCTCGGCGCGACGCCGCGTTTTTGGCAATAGCAATGCTCGCCCTGGCGTGGCCAGAGCGCCATGGGCACGAGGCAGTATCGCGGGGAGGCCCCGAGCTAGTGCTGGGCGAGCTTACCGCGCTGTGGAGAGGGCAGGTGGTTCTGCGTAAGCCCCTCCTTTGGTGTCTTCATCAGCAGCGCACCGGCATAATGCGATCTGATACGTTGTGCAGTATCAGTATAGGCCGCACCTGAGCAGCGGCAAGAGTAATTTTTTTGGCACAGTGTCAGCTTTTTTACCATTTTTAATAAATGGAGTAGCGCATAGGGAAGCTGTGAACCCGCTTTTTTTGTTATGACCACTGGGGCGAAACCCACACCTCACCCCAGCGCGGCCCACGCGGCCACGCCCGCCACATCCAGCGTGTGCCGCTCCACCTTCGCCGCATAGTCGATGCGGTAGGTCAGCGCCGCGCCATCGAACGTCTCGGGCACCACAAAGCCCTTGGTCGCCTGCGCCACCGTGGCCTCGCGCCCCATGGCTAGGTCGATCAGCACCAGGGCGGTGATCGGCCCTGCGCTGTAGTCCAGCGTCAGCCACTCCTGCACGGCCAGCAGCTGCGAGGATGGCGACCACAGCAGCGGCTCGCCAAACATGCGCTGCCCAAAGTCGCGCCCGCCCACCGCCAGCGCGTAGTAGCTCGGCCCAAAGCGCACCTCGCCCGCCAGCACCAGCCGCGCCGCCAGCGCACCGTCGGGCGAGGCCGTTGTAATGGTGTATCGTTCACCCATAGCGTTCATGCCTCCCAGCGCCTCATCCGCCGCACCGCACGGCTACGCCAGCCGCGCCGCCAGCGCACGGGTGCGCTCGCTCGCATCGTGGCGGCACTCCGCCGCCATCATCGGTGAGACCGCTCCCATATCCGCTAGCCGCGTCACCGCGTCGGCCCGGCAGATCGAGCAGGGCTGCCGCTCGTACAGCTGCATCAGGATGGCCGACGCACTCGGCAGCGTGTGCCGCGCCATGATCTTCTCCACCGCATAGCCGATCTGATGCACATCTTCATCATCCCGCGCGCCGTCAAGCACCGCAAGGATAAACGCATCATCCCCCGCGCGGTAGCTCTCGATCAGCAGCCGCAGCGCAAGCCACGGGCGCTCGCCTGCATCAATCATCTCGATAGCCAGATCATGCAGCGCGGGGTCGTGAAACAGACTCAGGGCATTGACCGCGTACATCGCGACCCGCTCATCGAGATGGCGGGCCAGCCCCACCAGCGGCGCTGGCCCCAGCGGGAAGGCCACACGGTCGAAGAGACACAGATAGTGCCGCAGCACCGTCGCATCGGTCTGCGCCAGCAGATCGTTCGCCGCCGCCAGCAGATCATCCGCAGGGGCCGACTCGGCCCAGCGGGCCAGCGCACGAAGCGATAAGCCCACCTGCTCGTGGTGCAGGCGCGGCCTGAGCTTTGCGTAGGGCATCGGCGGCTTCTGCGGGCGCGGCGGTTGCTCGCTCGCGGGCGGCAGCGCGGGCCGATACACCTGCTCAAGATAGTGAGCGACCGCCTTGCTGTCCTCGGCCAGCGCCAAGATCTGCGCATCGGTCACGTGCGGGTGTTCATCGCGCAGCTGGTTGATCAGCTGGCTATCCTCGCTGAACTGTGAGTTAGTCAGCATATGCTGTCCGATCCGCTCTGCGGCAGCACGGAAGCCCGCTAGGCCATCAAGCGAGATAAGCCGCTCTGCGCCGTAGCAGTTGTAGAGCGAGAACTCGGGGCTGACATCTCGCTCGCGAATGCCGAAGGCGGCAAACTGGGTATACAACAGCTCACGCGCCCGCGCGCTGCCTGCGCGGGCGTAGTGCGCCGCAAACGCGAACAGCTGGCCAATATCCATCACATCGAACGCGGCCTCATCGAACGCAGCCAGCGCATCCAAGATGCGCTCCTCAAACCAGTCGACCTCGCCCGTCAGTTCGATCAGGCCCAGCAAATAGACCGTGCGCTCATCCTCATCCAGCCAGTTGCGCGCGGCGTTGTGCAGGCAGGCCTCCAGCAGCGCCGCGCGGTGCTGCGCGCCCCCTTCGCGCTGGATCACCAGCGCCGCACGCCCGTGCCCACGGTAGAGCAGGGCGGCTAGTTCATCATGTCCCATTCACACCTGTTTTGTAGAAAAGCGGATATGCAGCAGAGTATAGCGCGGGCGCATCGTCTAGAGCTTCCGCCCAGAGGACGATGCAGCCGCGCCGACCATCACGCCGCGCCGCCGCCCCGTGCGCGTGCGGCGTGGGATGCGACCCAGCGCCGCACGCTGGGGGCGGCCAGCAGTGCAGCGGCGGGCAGCCTGGCCGCGATGCCGCGCACAAACCGCGCGATCCGTTCGCTCCTGATCTCGTATTTCATCGCCCCACAGTAGCAGGGGTTGTCGGCGCGAACGCTGACGATGGCCGCCAGATCGGGCGGCAGGTCGCCCGCCCGCAGGCGTGGCGTGCCCGCATCGAACAGCCCAGCCTCGCGCGCGGCGCGGTCGAGCGCGGCGGCAAGCCCGCGCCGCAGCCCCGCAGCGTGGCTGCCGCCTCCCTCGGTCTCTTGCCCATTCATAAAGCTCCAGATCGCCAGCCCGTCGCCCACCCGCGCCTGCACCACCACCTCGGCGGCCAGCCCATCGGTGCTGCGCCCGCCCGCGATCTGCGTGTTGCCCGCGTCCACATTCCCTGCGCCGCCCCCCGCACGATGCCGCAGCAGGCCGCGCAGGCCATCCGGGTAGCAGGACGCCACCTTCAGCCCGCTGCGCGTATCATGCAGCGCCGTGCGCAGGCCCGCGTGCATGCCCGCCAGCACATCCAGCCGATCCACCAGCACATCCGGCGTGAACGCATCCCAGCCGGTGATAATCCCCGCATCGGGCGTGAATGTGATCCGCCGCGACACCGCCGCGCTCGGCCCGTGGTCGATCACCGTCGATGCCACCAGCCCCCGCGCGTACCGCTGCGAGAGCCGCCGCTGCCCCGTGTGCAGCTCCACCGCAAAGGATGAGGAGAGCGCACAAATGCAACACAGCTCAAGCATGCCATCGGCACGCCACCAACCATCGGTATTTCCTGGCCGCAGTCGCTCGAATGGATCGCGAAGAATGCTGTAGCGATGCTCGGCATCTTTCATCTCAAAATAGCCACCATCAGAGTAGACTTCCAGGCTATCGGCATGAATTGTCACCTCAATGTGCGTGCACGGCTGAGGCGCCAGTGTCGCCAGCGCCACATCGCACAGCATCAATGCCATGGAGGAAAAGGCCTGTACATCGCACGGGCCAACGTACATCCCAGGGCGGCGGCGTATCGAATCTATCAGCGCTGGCGGCTTTTCCATCGGTGCAGCGCCCCTTTCATCTCGTAGCGTCGGCTGGCCTTCAGCTTTGCAAGCAAAGCCTTTCTACCACGGTTCACAAACATTCAAGACTTTATAATACTTATCGCCTGGGCAGATACGGCACAAGCTGCGGCGCGCGCCTGCCCAGATCAGCACATAGCTCCGTATTCTGTGGGTAGCCAAACGGATCAAGCGCAAAACGCCGCGATGGGTAGGCCGGAATCTCTGGCCCATCGCTATAAAGCTGCTTTCGGTGGCGGTAGCTGGCCCGCATAATGTACGGCTCTTTGAGCATGTACAGCTCGCTGGCCCATAGGCCACGGTAGATCGTCGTCAGGTTTTCCCAGCGCGTGCGAAAGGCGATGTCTGGGGCATCGTACTCCAGCCCTAGGCGCGCAAACGTCAGCACGCGCGGACCACCGCGCTCGCAGTAGATCGTCAGGGTATCGTCGGTGGATGGTTCGCCCGCCAGCGCAACGTCCATGGCTATCCAGCACGCGCCCGCAGCGGCGGCAGCGCTTCTCATTTGGCTGGATAACAATGCGGCAGTATGGGCAGAAGTGTGATTCTTCAGATGTCATCGTTCATCTCAGGGTAGCTACAGTATATACCATGGCGGTAATAGGCTCAACGTCTGGACAGATACAGCCAGTGCCTATGCGTTCTCAACAAAGCACCAATTCTTTTACCACCAAGACTCCAAGACTCCAAGAAAAAAAGGGGCAATGATCTACGAAGGCACAAAGATTTATAGAAAGGAATGAGAAACCTTCGTGCCTTTGTGTCTTCGCGGTTAAAAATCTTCGGTCAATGAAGAAGCATAGGCCCAAATACAGCATAAGCTGCGGCGCATGCTTGCGCAGGTCGGCGCACAATCCGTGTTGTCTGGGTAGCCAAACGGATCAAGTGCAAAACGCTGCTCGCATAGCTCGCAGCATGTGCTGTGGAAAACAGCACATAGCGGCAGCACGGGCAGCGCAAGTTTTCTGGTGTATTCATCATCTCGCCACGTTCTAGATTAGGCCCTCGGCACGTACCGCGCAAGGTGCGGAGCGTAGCGCCGCAGGTCCGCGCACAGCTGGCGGTTCTGCGGGAACCCGAACGGGTCCAGCCGCAGCCGCCGCTCATCGTGGTGGAGGCCGGTATGCTTCCCCAGCACGCGCGAGCGGTACAGCACGCCGTCGCCCACGAGCTCGGGCACTGCCTGCATGTTCAGGTAACTGCCCAGCAGGCCTCGGTAGATCGTTATCAGGTTCGACCAGGGCGTGCGAAAGGCCATGTGCCGCGTGTCATACTCAAACCAGCTGTGCGAAAGGCACAGCAGCTGGGTGCCATCGGTGCTGTGATAGAGGTGCATGGTCTCGTCGGCCACATAGGGGTCGGCATCGGGCGCATCCTGCGCCCAGAGCGGGCCGCCGCAGCTTTTGCAGGCCCGCTCCCGTGGGCCATTGGGGAACCCGCAGTACGGGCATGGGAGCCAGTTTGGTGTGGACATGGTGGGTGCTACGTTGTTTCTTTCCCCGAACGGGCGGTGCGGCACAAAACACCGTGCGTGCGCCGCCACCCAGCGATCCGGCCTAGTCCAGCTCGGCCCGCGCCAGCACATCGCGCAGCGCGTCGTCGCTGGCCCACAGCGCGTGCAGCGCCGCGCCCAGGCGCTCCAGCGCCGCGCGCGGCCCGCTGGCCGAGAACATCCCCGCCTCGGGATCGAACGAGAAGGCGTGGGCCACATCCGCAAGCTGCTCGGCCACCACCACCTGCGCCACCGAGGCCCAGTCGTAGCCGTTGCCGCTCCAGCCCTCGCCCGCGCGCTCCGCGAAGATCGGCTCCCTGGCCCACATGTGCTCATCGGTCAGCATCAGCGAGCGGTAGCGCCCGGTATCCATCAGGATAAATGGGGCGTAGCTTGTGCGGTCGGTCGTATCGCTATCGGTCATCGTATCGCTCGCTCCTTCTCATGCTCGCCCAGAAAAGTACGCCATAGCAGATCTACGCATCTTAGCCCAATTCCGTTGCGTAGATAAGCGAGATCGTAACATCAAATGCCCGCCCACATCGTCCCCATCGAAAACCGCGCATTCGCCCCGCCGTAGGGGCGTGCCTCGTGTCCGCCCGCAGCGAAAAGCCATGCAGACCCCGCATCCGCCCCGCCGTAGGGGCGGGCCTCGTGCCCGCCCGCATCGTCCCCATCGAAAACCGCGCATTCGCCCCGCCGTAGGGGCGGACCTCGTGTCCGCCCACATCGTCCCCATCGAGAACCGCGCATTCGCCCCGCCGTAGGGGCGGACCTCGTGTCCGCCCACATCGTCCCCATCGAGAACCGCGCATTCGCCCCGCCGTAGGGGCGGACCTTGTGTCCGCCCGCAGCGAACACCATTGCCAACCATCGCACGCACGCCCGATGCGCACCAATGGCCCCCGCTGACCACACCACGCAACCCTCGCCGCCGCGCATTGCCCCGCCGTAGGGGCGGGCCTTGTGCCCGCCCGCAGCGAACGCCATTGCCAACCATCGTGCATCGCTGCGATACGCCGCGTCGCGCCAGCCAGCCCGCAGCGCGGGGCCTACCACTTCCGCGCCCAGGCGGGCGAGATCAGCGCCTCGGGCCTGCGATCATTCAGATCGACCAGCTCGCGAAGCTCAAATGACCGCCCCGCGACCGCCTCGCGCCCCACCAGCACCTTTCCCTCGTGCAGCACCACCAGCCGCCCTCGACGATCCCAGTTAGCCCACGCATCCGGGGGCAGCTCAAGGATGCATGTCCCGCTCAGAGTCTCCACCGTAAACGTCTCGCGGTAGTGAAAGCCCGTGATCGAGCGCACCATCCTCAGCTGGCAGCGCCCACGGGGCTGGCGGCGGGTGCGAATATCGGGCTGCTCGGTTCGAAAGTAGATCGGGTGGCCATTCCAGCTCACCTGCCACTGCTGATCAAGCCTCCAGCCATCGCGATCAAGCCGCATTGTGTAGATCGGCTCATTCTCGCCATGCGCCTGGGGGTTATCGATCACCCGCACCTGCTTGGGCGGCACATGCGCAGGGTGCGGTGCGGCGCTATCGGGCCGGTGGTTCAGAAAGATCGTCTGCGCATCGCGGAACAGCCCGCCGCCGTGCCACGCATCGCCCTTTGGCCAAAGGGCAAGCGCCTCACATGGTGTCACTTTTGGGAAGTGTCAGAAGTACACTTTCCAGCGAACGGGCATGGATAGACCGAACGCGTGCTGGCGGTTTTGCCACGCGATGGCCAGGGTGAACAAGCTGC
>WBOU01000012.1 GCA_009268125.1 Chloroflexia bacterium SDU3-3
GGCGCGACCGCTACCTCGCCGAGATGGACACGGTGCTGGCGCAGGTGGCGGGGATCGTGGGGACGCAGCTGGGCAAGGCCCACGCAGCGGTGGAGCGCGGGCGGAAGCGGATCGCGGACGAGGTGGCGAAGCAGCCCGCCGAGCTGCGGAAGGTGGCCGAGGAGGTGGCGGGCGAGGCGCAGGGCAAGTTCGACAGCCTGGAGCAGACGATCGACGCGAAGCAGCAGGAGCTGGTGGACCACCTGGCGCAGCAGTACACCGAGCAGGTGCAGGCGCTGGACAGCGAGCTGGACGCGATGAAGGCGGCGTCGAAGGGCTGGCTGGCCAAGGCCGGGGACATGATCGGCGGAGTGATCAAGACGATCCAGGAGCTGCGGGCGATGCTGGAGGGGGTGCTGCGCAACGGCGCGGCGGCGATCGGCGCCATCCTCCAAGACCCGATTGGCTTCCTGGGCAACCTGCTGAGCGCGGTGGGCCAGGGCCTGCACCAGTTCGGGGCGAACATCGGCACGCACCTCCAGGCCGGGCTGATCAGCTGGCTGACCGGGACGCTGTCGGCGAGCGGGATCCAGCTGCCCAAGGCCTTCGACCTGGCGGGCATCTTCAACATGGTGCTGCAGATCCTGGGGCTGACGTATCCGCAGGTGCGCACCCAGGTGGTCAAATCGCTGGGGCCGAACGGCGAGGAGATCGTGGGGGCTTTGGAGAAGGGCTGGGAGATCTTCCAGATCATCCGCACCGAGGGCCTCGCAGGCCTCTGGGCCTACATCCAGGATCAGGTGGGCGACCTGAAGGCAATGGTGATCGACCAGATCAAAGAGATGGTGATCGGGCAGGTGATCAAGGCGGGGATCGAGTGGCTGGTGGGCATCCTGGGCGGGCCAGCGGGCGCGTTCATCAAGGCGGTGCAGGGCATCATCCGCGTGGTGACGTGGTTCGCGAACAACGCGGCGCGCTTGGCCTCGCTCATGAACTCGATCTTCAGCTCGATCAGCGCGATTGCGGCGGGCAACATCGGCGGGGCGGCCAACTTCATCGAGCAGTCGCTGGCCACCGCCCTTCCCACCGTGATCTCGTTCCTGGCGGACCTGCTGGGCTTGGGCGGCATCTCCAAGAAGGTCCAGGGCATCATCGAGAAGGTCCAGGCCCCGATCAAGAAGGCCATCGACTGGGTGGTGCAGAAGGCCGTGGCCATGGGCAAGAAGCTCTGGGCCATGATCAAGGGCATCGGCAAGGGCAAGGGTGGGGATGCACCAGACAATCAAGCTGCCAATGCTCCCAAGCAGGAAGAGGATAAAGCGCCTGGAAAGTTAGAAGATGGTGAGGTCGGCGAACGATTAACATTCACGGCTGGAGGTGAGCAGCATTCGCTCTGGATTGCGACCAATGGTGGCAGCGCAGAGGTTATGGTTGCCAGCACTCCATCACCTGTGGAGTCGATGTTGGGTAATGCTGCGGTGACAAAGTGGGCAAAAGCATCGCCTGATAATGCCAAAACAGTAAGTGAGGCTCGTGGCCTTGCCTCAACTTCTAAGGTTGATGCCCAGAATGTCCTTTCGGCGCTGAGCTCTGGAGAACCAGCGGAGAAGATTGATAAAAAAGATCAGACCGTTGAGGGGAAGGAGAAGCAGCTAATATCGCTTATTAAGCGTATCTTTGATGGTATCAGCGAGCAAGAGAAGATTGCTGCAGAGGCTGATCTTTTGAAGAAGGTGTGTGAGACTATTACGAGTCGAGCTGATCGCGTTATGAAGGCATTTAACACGATGAGCGAAAAGGAGCGTACTCAGAAGATGTATGTAAGTGATTATATTGCTGATATTAAAAGGAGGAATGCGGAAAATATAGAGCTGATTGATATCGTTGACTCCAGGAGTGAGTATACTGAGTTACAGGCATCGACTCGGCGTATTGATGAAGAGCTTAAATCTGTAGAACGAGATGTATCTGTTGCTGATCCTGATCAAGATAATCAGGGTAGTGATCTGAAATCATTTAATAAGGTAATTCAGAGTAATACTCTGAGTTTCTATGAACATGGGAAGAAGCATTTTAACGGTCCTGTTTCTGATCGGCAGAGCGCTGCCAGGAAAACCGGGGAAGGCCAGTATAAATTTAATCACCCGGAAGCAATTCAGATGGAGCGAAGCGTAATTAGTGCTGCGCAAGCTGGAAATCACAACCTGGAACCGCATGGAGGCATATTCTTTATTTATGCTCAATATCCGGGTGTAGGATTTGTTGGTGGAACTGGTGAGCTAAATACTATTATTCGTGTTGAAGTCACCGGGAATGGCGTGGTTCATTCGCACCCTGAATAGGAGCAACGGCATATGGTTCTATATCCGCTCATGCCACTGAAGATACCTTCTGGCTGGAAAGTTATCTCGAATACTTTCTATGATATAGATGCTACTGAAGAGTATCGAGAGAGGCGGCTTTTTTCTGAAAATATGCTCATTATTGAGCGAGATATACCATCGGAACGAAAAGACAAATACATTATTGATCTAGGATGGCTACCTTCTCATAGCCCTGATGGTAGATATCGTATCACTGTAGTAGCTGGAGACTTTGAACATGTGCTTAAGCAGTTTGAACATAAGGATAGAGGTGAAATTCAATCGAAGATAGATCTTTACCTGCAGATATTAAGCTCGTTTTTGAGTCTCGAAGAGGTACCAGCCGCTTTAAGTGCTGTATAATATTCTTTTGAGAAGGTTTGCAGCACGATCGTGTGCGGGCAGCGCACTCGCCCCTACTGCAATTCTCTCCAGATCCTACTCGCGGGGCCGCGGCGAACCGCGTGCCCCGCGAGCTTTTGAAAAAGCAGGTGGCCTATGACCCATGGGCTAGGTGGCTTTCCTGCCGGGCGCTTCTTCTGCCGCTTTCTCGCCGCGCGGCCAGCAGATCCCGATGCGCTGATTGATGATCCATTTTGGGGTGAGGATGATCCGCCGCTGCGATTGCGGAATATTGCCGATATGGTAGAGCGCTCGGCCTTGCCGCTGATCGAGCTGCACGGCGCGCCTTTTTCCTCGTGGCTGCTGGCGCGGCTCTGGCTTCTGAGCACTGGTGCGATAGGCGCGGCGCTGGGCGTCGATGGGCTCGGCCGGGGTCTCGCCGACGGTGGGACGTATAGTGGGTTTGCGGCGGTGGAAGATGCGCCCGGCCATGTGGCTGCGGTGCTGGCGCTTGAGGGCAGGCCCGTGTATACCCTTATGGTACTCTCCGCCCGTTCAGCCCAGGCCGACCCCGCCGAGATCATCGATGCCTTGGTTGCGGCAATCTGTGCGCCGCCGCATGCCCTAGCTCTGTGCCATATTGCCATTGCCGACCCCGAGCGACCAGGGCGCGTCTGCGCGTATGGCTGGGATGGCCAGCGCTTGCTGGGCAAGGCATGTGAGGGGCATGATCGAAGGGCTTGGTGAGACAGTCCTTGGCTCTGGGTGTTGACGTGAGGGCTTGCGCTGCGGGGCGGGCGTGCTATGATGCGTAGCAACCTTCCGCTGTGAAAGGAAGCGCGATGCGCCTAGAGACCGCCCGCCTCGTCCTGCGCGATCTCGATGCTGCCGACTGGGAGGCGGTGCTCGCCTACCAGAGCAGCCCGCTGTATCTGCGCTACTACTCGTGGGCCAGCCGCACCCCTGAGGATGTGCAGGAGTTCACCCGCCGCCTGGGCGCGCTTAACCGCGACCGCCCGCGCCGCTGCTACAGCTTCGCCATCACCCTGCCCGAGAGCGACCGCGCCATCGGCCTGGTGAGCCTGCGCCGCCGGGTGGGCGATCCGCATCAGGCCGAGGTCGGCTACGAGCTTGCGCCCGAGCACTGGGGCCAAGGGCTGGCCACCGAGGCGGCCTGCAGGCTGGTAGGCCTGGGCTTTAGCTCGCTGGGGCTGCACCGCATCACCGCCACGTGCGTGGCCGAGAACACCGGCTCGGCGCGGGTGCTGGCCAAGGTGGGCATGAGCCTGGAGGGCCGCCTGCGCGAGAACGAGTATTTTAAGGGCCGCTGGTGGGACACGCTGCTGTACGGCGTGCTGCGGCACGAGTGGGGCGGCGAGCGCTGTGGCCAGGGTACCGCCGCTGTTGCCTCACTGGAGTGAGCTGTGCTGGATGAGCTTGCCGACCTGATCGCCTTTCTGGATGCGCGCGGGCCGACCGCCTTGTGTCGCTGGAGGATGTGGCGTGTGGCTCCGGTAGCTGGCGGTCAAAACAACCGAATCTACCGTGCCACCAGCGACAGCGCCGACTACGCCATCAAGCTGACCATCCGCGACGAGCGCGACCGCGCCGGGCGCGAGCACGCCGCGCTGCGCGCCGTGGCCAGCGTGGGCGGGGCGTTTGCGCCGCGCGCGGTGCGGATGGAGCGCGAGCGCTACCGCCAGCCCATGGTGGTGCAGTCGTGGGTGGATGCGCCGGTGCTCGCGGCCCCGCCAGCATCCGCCGCCGACTGGCGCTGCCTGCTCGACCTGTTCTGCGCCACCCACCAGATCTGCCCCGAATCGACGCCTGTCGAGCTGCCCGAGGCCACGCTCAACGCGGCCTCTGCCGCCGCTGGCCGCGCGCTGATCGACGCGCACCTGGCTATGATCCCGCCCGAGCACTACCCGGAAGGCCTTGCGCCGCTGCTAGAGCGCCTAGCGCGCTGGGATGCGCCCACGTGGCCCGAGCCGCCGCGCGGGCTGTGCCGCGTGGATAGCAACTGGCGCAACTTCCTGCGCGGGTCGCAGGGCTGGGTGGCGATAGACTGGGAGAACGCTGGCTGGGGCGACCCGGCCTTCGAGTGGGCCGAGCTGGCCACCCACCCGGCCTACGCCGTTGTGCGTGCGCCCTGGGCCGAGCTGCTGCCCGCCTATGCCGCGCGCATGGGCGACCAGACCGCGCCGCTGCGGGCGCAGGTCTACACCACGATCATGCGGGCGTGGTGGGCGGTGCGCTGGGCTAGGTATCTCTACGAGGTGCCGCGCGGGCGGGATGCGCGCCTGGTGGAGCGGCCTGCTGGCTGGCTGGATGATGCGCGGCGGATGTATGCGCAAGCTGTTGATGTGGCGATGGCTCAGCTGGATTCGAGCAGTTGCTACCGGTGGTCGTTGGGTGAAGCGACCATCATATCGTTGGGGTAGATTCAACACAACTTTCTGCTATACTCATGCCCAGCAATCGTAGTGTGGAGGCAGAGCATCATGCAGAACCATCTTCCCGACCGCCCTGAACGCGATCTTGCAGCAAGCTGGCTGCTCTTCGCCCCCATCCGCGAGCGCTTTGTGCGCCCCGGCGTCGAGCGCGGCGGCTGCCCCCGCCACGGCCTCACCCCGGTCTACGCCCGCAAGCTCGCTGGCCACGCCGAGGCGATCTTCCCAGGCTTGAACGGCGTGGAGTCCTCCTTCACCGAGCCGCAGCTGCACGCCGTCACCGCGGCCATCGTGGCGCTGCGCCGCCACATGGATGGCCACACCGCCCCGCCGCTGTCGGCGTTGATCGTCAGGCATTTCCAGGGGGGCGCGGGGCCGTCGTTCCTGCGCGCCCTGCTGCGCAGCACCGAGGATCTGCTGGACACCTGCATGCGGGCCGAGCCGCAGCATATCGCCGCGATCGACGCGCTCTTCCGGGTGGCGGGCGGCGAGGGTTTCCGCGACCTCATCCAGCACTACGAGGCCCGCGCGCTGGCCCAGGCCATCGCGGGCGAGGATGTAGTCTTCCCCGACATCCTGGCCTTCGTCAACATGCACGAGCGGCAGGCGCGCGATGCGCAGGGCCAGTGGCGCACCGAGCGCTACGAGGTCTGGTGCCCCGGCTACGATTTTGCCAAAGCCTACCACCAGCAGTGCCGCGCCGCCGCCCGGGAGCTGGCCGCAGGCGGCGTGATAGTCGCGCTGCCGCTGGAAGAGGAGATGCTATACATGCCCGAGAACCTTGTGGCTCACTTCACTCACTTTGCCACGGGGCTGGCCCTCCAGCTGCTATCGGTTGCCCCAAAGGCGCGGCATAATTCATGATATGATGTGCCTATCGATAAGATTCTTCCAGCGTATCTACGAAGGAGCGATATATGGCTACCCGATGCCCTGAGTGCGGCGCGTCGTTCTCATCTGGCGAGACATGCCAAGATCACTTTAACACCACCCAGAGCCTGGAATTTGAGAACCCCGACTACTTCGCGGCCCACCACCTGAGCGTGCCCAGCTACCTGCTGCAGCACCACCACTACACCCGCGAGGGCTGGATCGCCACGCGCAGCCTGCTGCATAGCTTCATCACCCAGGGCGTCAGCGCCGAGGAGGCCCGCAGGCAGACCCAGGATTTCTCGGGTGGCCTGCGCCCCTGGAAGTGGGCCGGGGGCGGCCAGCCGCTGGAGGAGACCCGCAATATCATGTGGTCGCGCACCATGGCCGATGTGCGCTACGACACCCCCGAGCAGTACCTGGCCGACGTGCGGGCCTGGGCCGAGGCCATCCTGGCCGATACTGAGGATCTGGTGCGCTCGTTGGGCGCGAGCTAGCGCCTGCAACTCGCTCGGCGCTGCTGCGTATATGCATGCAGAGCCGTTCAAACGGGGCATGCCCCGAGCGAGGAACCATGTCTGCACCATCGTTTGCTACAAGCGAGCTGGCAGTGCGCGAGGAGCTGGCCGCGCTGCGCGAAGAAGTGGCCGCCTTGCGACAGGAAGTGGCTGCCCTGCGCCAGCGCGCCGACGACCAGGGCCTGCGCCTCGCGGCCCTGCGCACCCAGGTGACGCCGACGGCGCGACGCAGGGCGACCTCGGATGAGCCGCCCGTGCAGCCGCCCCTGCAGCGGCCCATGGACTACTGGGCCGATCACGTGCCCGACTTCGGCGACGACCTGAGCGAGGCCGAGATCCAGCGCCACCTAGCCCGCCCCGTGCGGCAGGCCAAGCCCCCGACCACCCAAGAGCTGCGCGCCAGCATGCCCCGCCCTCGCTCCAAACGTGTGGCCTACCAATGGTCGCGGCGGGATGCTCCGGGGCTTGCCTTGATGCTCTCTTTCCTGATACTGCTAGCCCTTTTTGTATTTGCTGTCTCGGGCAGCCTTTCGTTTCTTTTGCGCTGAGCCTTGTTTCCGTGCTGCTTGAGGCGGCGCGGGATATGGGGTGCTGATTCGCCCATACCCCGTGCCGTCTTCTCGCTGCCCAGCTAGGCCTGGAGCTGCGCGACCAGCGCATCTGGCTCGGTGACGGGCATCTGGCAGGCGTAGCTGCGGCACACGTAGGCCGTTGCGCGGCCCCCGAGCTGCTCGCGCCCATCCAGCAGCGGCGATGCGATGGTGGGCGCGGCCTCGTCGGGGCGGCGTAGCACCAGCACCTTGTTGGGCAAGAAGCGCGTGGCGATCACCTCGCGCAGGGCCTTGGTATCCTCTGCATCGGGGTCGCCCACCAGCGCGATCTCCTGGGTGGGGGCCAGCGCGAACTCGGCGGCGGCTAGGTAGCGGCCAAAACCCGTGGGGTACTGGCCCATCAGCTGGGCCATGCCGCCCAGCACGGCCATAGCCCGCTCGCGATAGCGCGGCTGGTCGTAGATCACGGCCAGCTTGAGCAGCAGCTCGGCGGCGGCGGCGTTGCCGGAGGGCGTGGCGTTGTCGCCGGTGTCGCGCGGGCGGGCGATCAGAGCCTCGTGGCGGGCGGCGGTGTCGTAGAAGCCGCCCAGGTTGTCATCCCAGAACTCGGCCAGCATCACCTCGGCCAGGGCGCGGCACTCGGCCAGCCAGCGCGGGTCGAGCGTGGCCTCGTAGAGCGCCAGCAGGCCGTCGGCCAGCAGCGCGTGATCCTCCAGGAAGCCCGGCGTCGCCCCGGCTTGCCCATCCTTCCAGGCCCGCAGCAGCCGGCCCTCGGCGTCGCGCATGTTCCCCAGCACAAACGCCGCGCAGCGCTCGGCGTGGGCCAGGTAGTCCTCTCGCCCAAACACGCCCGCCGCCTGCGCGAAGGCCCGCAGCGCCATGCCGTTCCAGCTGGCCAGCACCTTGTTGTCCAGCCCTGGGCGGGGCCGCCGCTCGCGCAGCTCGAACAGCGTGCGCCTGCCGCGCCCCAGCAGCGCCGCGATCTCGTGCGGCGGGATGCCCAGCGTGCCCGCCACCTCGTCGGGCTGGCGCAGCACATGCAGGATGTTGCGGCCCTCGAAGTTGCCCTTCTGGGTCACATCGTAGGCCGCCGCGAAGGCCATGGCATCCGGCCCCAGCGCGGCCCGCACCTCATCCAGCCCCCACACGAAAAACGCGCCCTCCTCGGCGTGGCTGGCCTGCGGCGTGGGCAGCGAGTCGGCGTCCTGGGTGGAGTAGAAGCCGCCCTCGGGGTGGCGCAGCTCGCGGGCCACGTAGTCCAGCGTCTGCTCGGCCACCCGGCAGTAGAGCGGGTCGGATGTGGCCTGGTAGGCCTCGGTGTAGACGCGGGCCAGCAGCGCGTTGTCGTAGAGCATCTTCTCGAAGTGCGGCACCAGCCACTGCCCATCCACCGAGTAGCGGTGGAACCCGCCGCCCAGCTGGTCGTAGATGCCGCCCTCGGCCATCTTGTGCAGCGAGAGCGCCAGCATATCCCAGGCCAGCCGCGTGCCGGTGCGCTGGGCGTAGCGCAGCAGGAACTCGTAGGTCATAGGCTGGGGGAACTTGGGGGCGCGGCCAAAGCCGCCCTCGTCCTGGTCGAACTGGCCGTGCAGGCTGGCGTAGGCGTCATCCAGCAGCGCGGGCGTGATCGGCCCCTCGGGCATGCGGGCGGCGGTGGCGCTGCGCAGGTGGTCGGACAGGGCCTGGCTGTTCTGCTCCACCTCGTCGCGGCGGCGCTGCCAGGCGTCGGCCACGCCCAGGATGACCTGGGTGAACGAGGGCATGCCGTAGCGCTCCTCGGGCGGGAAGTAGGTGCCGCCGTAGAACGGTACGCCCTCGGGGGTGAGGAACATGGTCATCGGCCAGCCGCCGCTGCGCGTCATGGCCTGCAGCGCGGTCATGTAGATGCTGTCGATGTCGGGCCGCTCCTCGCGGTCGACCTTGATGTTGATGAAGTGGGCGTTCAGCAGGGCGGCGGTGCGCTCGTCCTCGAACGACTCGTGGGCCAGCACGTGGCACCAGTGGCATGCGGCGTAGCCCACGCTCAGGTGGATGGGCCGATCCTGCTCGCGGGCCAGGGCCAGGGCCTCTGGCCCCCACTCGTGCCAGTCGACCGGATTATGGGCGTGCTGGCGCAGGTAGGGGCTGGCGGCGTGGATGAGGCGGTTGGTATGCCTCGGCGCGGCGTCGCTCTCCATAGTGTCTCTCCTCCTCCTCGCGCCTCGCTGGCGCGCTGGCATGAAAAAGGCGCGCCGCGCGGATATCTCCTCCATCCGCGCGGCGCGCCCGCTTGGCGCTTCGGTAGGGCGCTAGCGCGACCGCTGCAGCCGCGTGACCCCATCCAGCCCAGCGGCGAAGGCCACGCTGGCCATGCCGATGAACAGGCCGTGCTCGACCACGCCGGGGATGGCGTGGATGTCGGCATCCAGCCGCTCGGGGTCGTCGATCTGCTCGAAGCGGCAGTCGAGGATGCTGTTGCCCTCGTCGGTGATGAAGGGCAGGCCGGATGCGTTGCGGCGCAGCACGGGCGCGCAGCCCAGGGCGCGCAGCCGCTGCTCGACGGGCCGCATCCCGAAGCTGATCACCTCTACCGGCACGGGCGTATGCTCGCCCAGGCGGCCCACCACCTTGCTGGTGTCGGCCACGATGCAGAATCGCTGGCCCACCGAGGCCACGATCTTCTCGCGCAGCAGCGCCCCGCCCAGCCCTTTGATCAGGTTGAGCTGCGGGTCGATCTCGTCGGCCCCGTCGATCACCAGATCCAGCTCGTGCTGCTGGTCGAGCGTGGCCAGCGGGATGCCCAGCGAGCCAGCCAGCTTGGCCGTGGCCTCGGATGTGGGCACGCCCACGATGTCGCGCAGCCGCCCGTCGCGCAGGCGGGCCGCCAGGCCCTCCACCACATAGCGGGCTGTGGAGCCTGTGCCCAGGCCTAGCCGCATCCCGCTCTCCACGCCGTCGAGCGCCCGCTCGGCGGCCTGCTGCTTAAATGGCTCTAGATTGTGTGTCATGGTCGTGTCCCCATATGCGAGCGGCCATCGCCCGCAGAAACAGCCCCGTTGCCGTCGATGCGCGCTTGGGGCTTCCTTGCGCGCTCGCCCACCCGCTGGGGCGTAAAACATACCCCATTGTACCAGAAAGCACCTGCCAATTTGCTAGGCGGGCAAAGCGGGCGGGCACGACGAGGGCGCGCGGATGTGAGGGAGTTGGGGGGCGGGCCGACCGGGTGCGGCCTTGAAGATGATGGTGGCGTGTGGATGCTTGGTGCGTGCCCTGCGCGGGCGGCGTCCGGGGGCCAGCCCTCCGGAACCCCCGCCAGGGGCGATGCCCTCAACAGGTGTCACTTTTTTGTTTGGGGCTTCTCAATGCGGCATATGACGAAAGAGCGCGTGCCAAGCTATGCACCGCATGTGAGATTGAGAATCTCATCCACCTGGCCCATGCGGCGAAGGTGCCGGTGATGTTTTGCTGGCCCTATGCACGAACATGAGCTGCTTGATTTCGGCAGAGGAATACTACAAATTGGGGTTCCAAGGGGCTACGCCCCTGGCGGGGTTCCAAGGGCGCGAAGCCCTTGGTGCCGCCCGCACAGGGCATCCACCACCATCCAAGAACACCCACTATTCCACGAAGGCGCACCCAAGCCAAACTGCCGTTTCGCTAAAACGGCCTCGGAACACCCGATAAAGTGACACCTATTGAGGGCATCGCCCCATGGCGGGGTTCACAGGGGCTGGCCCCCGGACGCCGCCCGCGTAGGGCACGCACCCACCAACCAAGAGCTACTATCTTGAATGGCGCACTCCACTAAGCCGACGGGTGCAAAACGAGGATCGACTATTTCAGCCCTGTTCTCGTTCCTCATGAGCGTGGTTGTGTCGATGTCGATGTTCGTCCTGCGCGTGCGGCGCATAGGAGGGGCCAGCTTTCAGCAGGTGTCACGTTTATGTTAGCGCTGGGTCTGTTCCACATAAACGATGGCGGTGGTGCTTGGTTGGTGGGTGGATGCCCTGCGCGGGCGGCGCCTAGGGGCCAGCCCCTCGGAACCCCGCGAGGGGGTATAACCCCCTTCGAAACCCCCAATTTGAAGCATTCCAATGCCGAATGCTGGCGGCTGGTGTTCGTGCATATGGCCAGCTGGCCTGAGCGGCACCTTCGCCGCATGGGCCGGGTGGGTGAAATCGAGAATCTTACATGCGGTGCATGGCCTGGCACGCGTTCTCTCGTCATGTGCCGCATCCGAATGCTCCGCCCAAGAACGTGACACCATGTGAGGGCGTTGCCCCTTCGAATCCCAATTTGGAGCATTCCAATGCTGAATGCTGGCGGCTGGTGTTCGTGAATATGGCCAGTAAGACCTAAGCGACACCTTCGCCGCATGGGCCAGGTGGGTGGGGCTGGCTTGGCACTCTTCTCTAGATCTTTTCTCCCCTTGGAGTCTTAGAGCCTTGGTGGTAAAACATGCTGCCGAACGATCGCGCACTGCCCGCGCCGCTGGCCCCCATCTTGCCCAGCTATGGTATAGTGTACTGCCCGTAGATCGACGAAGTCTGTTCGGGAGGCTCTCTGTGCGAGTTGTAGCAATGCTCCTAGCTGGCGGCGAAGGCACGCGCCTCAGCGTGCTCTCCGAGAAGCGCGCCAAACCATCCGTCCCCTTCGCTGGAAAATATCGGATCATCGACTTCACCCTCTCCAACTGCGTCAACTCCGGCATCTTCGATGTGGCCGTGCTGACGCAGTATCGCCCGCATTCGCTGAACGCCCACATCGGCAATGGCAAGCCGTGGGACATGGACCGCAGCCGGGGCGGTGCGCAGCTGCTGCAGCCCTACCAGGGCCGCCGCGACGAAAGCTGGTACAAAGGCACCGCCGACGCCATCTACCAGAACCTTGACTACATCCGCGCCAGCCGCGCCGACACCGTGCTGATCCTGTCGGGCGACCACATCTACAAGATGGACTACAGCCGCATGCTGGACTACCACCAGCAGCGCGGGGCCGACCTGACGGTGGCCGTGATGCACGTGCCGCTGGATGAGACCGACCGCTTCGGGATCATGACCACCGACGACGAGCAGCGCATTGTCGAGTTCACCGAGAAGCCCAAGGCCCGCGACAAGGGCACGCTGGCCTCCATGGGCATCTACGTGTTCAGCGCCGAGGCCCTGCGCCGCCGCCTGGGCGAGGGCGCGGACGGCAGCTCGCGCGTAGACTTCGGCAAGCACGTCATCCCCGCCATGATCGCCGAGGACCAGGTGTTCGCCTACCCGTTCGAGGGCTACTGGGTGGACGTGGGTACCATCGACTCGTACTGGCAGACCAGCATGGATCTGCTGGACCCCGAGAACGGCCTGAATCTCTACGAGCCGGAGTGGGTCATCCACACCCGCTCCGAGGAGCGCCCCCCGGCCAAGATCGGCCCGCAGGCGCGGGTGGAGCGCAGCATGGTGTGTAACGGCTGCATCGTGCGCGGCCAGGTCGAGCGCTCGGTGCTCTCGCCGGGCGTGTATGTCTCGCCGGGCGCGGTGGTGCGCGACAGCGTGGTGATGAACGACACCTGGATCGGGCCGGGGGCCGTGCTGGACCGCGTGATCGTGGACAAGGATGTGGTGATCGGCGCGGGCGTGCGGCTAGGCCACGGCGACGACCTGACCACCCCCAACAAGGCCCAGCCCGACAAGCTGAACAGCGGGATCACGGTTGTCGGCAAGGGCGCGCATATTGCGAGCGGGATCACGATCGGGCGCAATGTGGTGATCAACGCCGACAGCGACGAGGAGGACTTCACCGGCGATGTCGTAGCCTCGGGCGAGACGATCTGATTGGCAGGAGAGAAACTATGCTGCGCACCCTAGCGCTCATCCTCGCGGGCGGTGAAAGCCCCGCGCTCAGCGTGCTGACCGCCGAGCGGTCGGAGGCGGCGGTGGCCTTCGCGGGGAAGTACCGCATCATCGACTTCACGCTCTCGAACTGCGTGAACTCTGGCATCTACAACGTGGGCGTGCTGACCCAGTACCGCCCGCGCTCGCTGATCGCGCACATCGGTGTGGGCAAGCCGTGGGATCTCGACCGCCGCATCGGCGGCGTGCGCATCCTGCACCCCTACATGACATCCGAGGGCGGCTCGTGGCAGCGCGGCAACGCCGACGCCCTGCGCGCCAACCTCGACTTCATCGCCGAGCAGCCGTGCGACGCCGTGCTGGTGCTGGCGGGCGACCATATCTACAAGATGGACTACCGCCCCATGATCGAGGCCCACCAGGAGCGCGACGCCGATCTGACCTTGGCCGTCCACTCGGTCAGCCCGCACGAGGCCAGCCGCTACGGCATCGTGACGGTGGACTCCGAGGGCACGGTGAACGAGTTCCAGGAGAAGCCGCGCCGCACCCGATCGAGCCTGGCGTCCATGGGCATCTACGTGTTCCGCAAGAGCTTCCTGCTGGATGTGCTGGCCCACTCCACCGAGCAGAACATCGGGCGCGACCTGATGCCCCAGCTAGTGCAGCGCACTCGGGTGCGCTCGTACCACTTCCAGGGCTACTGGGCCGATGTGGGCACGGTGCAGGCCTACTACGAGGCCAACATGGCGCTGCTGACCGAGACCCCCGCGCTGGACATGTACGACCCCGAGTGGGTTATCCACACCAAGAGCGAGGAGCGGGCCGCCCTGGAGATCGGCGGGGCCGCGCGGGTGGCGGGCAACCTGCTGTGCGACGGCTGCCGGATCTACGGCTCGGTCAGCCGCTCGGTGATCGGCCCAGGCGTGGTGGTGCGCGAGGGCGCGGTGGTGCGCGACTCGATCATCCTCACCGACACGGTGATCGAGTCGGGCGCGGTGGTGGACCACTGCATCCTGGACAAGGGCGTGTACGTGGGCGAGAGCACGCAGCTGGGCAGCGGCGAGGACAACACCGCCAACGAGCGCACGCCCGACCTGCTGAACACCGGCCTGACCCTGGTGGGCCGCGACGCCCACATCCCCTCGGGCGCGGTGGTGGGCCGCAATGTGGTCATCCGCCCCCACGTGGGCATGGCGGCCTTCGGCCCCGATGCGGCGGTGGCCAGCGGCGCGACGGTGGAGCTATAGCGCGGGCTGGCGTTGCGCAGCCGAGGTGGGGCCGGGGCAGATGCTGCTCCGGCCCCTGCTGTTTTCTTTGCTCCACGCCCTCGCGTCTTCGTGGAAACCATTTTTTGTCTCCTTGGTGCCTTGGAGTCTTGGTGGTAAAATTTTTCAGAGCGAAAGGGAGAACCTATGCCAAAGAACTACCTGAGCGATATGGATGGCGTGCTGGTGCGCGGGTCGGATCCCGTGCCCGGCGCGAACGAGTTTATCGACCGGCTGCAGGCGGCGGGCGCGAAGTTCCTGCTGCTCACCAACAACTCGATCTACACCCAGCGCGATCTACAGGCTCGGCTGGCCCGGATCGGCCTGAATGTGCCCGCCGAGTCGATCTACACATCCGCCATGGCCACCGCGCGCTTCCTGCACACCCAGCGCCCTGGCGGCAGCGCCTATGTGGTGGGCGAGTCGGGCCTGACCACGGCGCTGCACGACATCGGCTATGTGATCACCGAGCACCAGCCCGACTATGTGGTGGTGGGCGAGACAACCTCGTACAGCTTCGAGCGGATCACCCGCGCCTCGCGGCTGGTGGCGGCGGGCGCGCGCTTCATCGCCACCAACCCCGATGTGTCTGGCCCGGGCGACGGCGGCATGGTGCCCGCCACAGGCGCGGTGGCCGCGCTGATCGCCGCCGCCACGGGGGTGACGCCCTACTTCATTGGCAAGCCCAACCCGCTGATGATGCGCACCGCGCTGCGCGCCATCGACGCCCACTCCGAGGACTCGGTGATGATCGGCGACCGCATGGATACCGATATCATCGGCGGGGTGGAGAGCGGCATGGAGACCATCCTGGTGCTCACGGGCGTCACGCGGCGCGCGGATGTCGAGCGCTTTCCCTATCGCCCCTCGCAGATCGTTGAGTCGGTGGCCGATATTGTGGTGCGCTGATCGGGGCAGATCTGGCCGCCTGGTCCAATTTTTATGCCCATTTGTAAAGATTTGGTAAAGAAAATGTACAATCCGAGGGGGTACAACTTCCTCGGATTTCTTGCTATAGCGATCAGTATAATCTATCTTCTTTCAATTCATTGCAGTACACGTTTTGAAACCGCTCCCGCTTAAACAATTGACGGATGTTAAACAATAGAGTATAGTAACCCCATCCTAGCAATTCATTAAACATCTCCTACTACATCATCTACGACATATGGTTGTTAGGTGACGAGCGCTTCCCTATACCGTCGTATCTTCTGATGGCACTGCGCATTGGCCCCAAAGCGTAGGGAGAGCTGTGTCACGCGTCCGCTAGGCAGCCTCGCCCCGCCGGGCCAGAGAGGAGCACCACCGCGCCCAAAACCCCAGATCGTTGATGCGAATGCGTATCCGTTCCGGCAAAGAAGCCCCCTAACCCTATGAGGAGTAGGTTTCGCATGAGTTCACACGATGAGGTCGAGCATCTCGCCCGCCCCGCCGCACCAGTCGCCCCAGCCTGCGCTATCAACATCGCCGCCACCTTCACCGCCGAGCCGCTTGAGCCGTCGCTGTGCTTCTGGATGCGCGAGCTAGCCATTGCGGCTCGCATCTCCTTTGCCCCGCTCTACCAGGTCTTCCAACAGCTGCTTGACCCCACCGGGTTGCTCGCCACTAATCAGAGCGGTGTCAACATCCTGCTGATCCGCCCCGAGGACTGGCTGCGCTACATCACCGATGTGAGCGACTGGCCCGAGGTTGAGGCCGCCACCGAGCGCACCAGGGCCGATCTATGCCAGATCGTGCGGCAGTTTACGGCGCGCTCGCGGGTGCCGCTGCTGATCGCGCTGTGCCCGGCCTCAGGGCTAGCCCAGGGCGAGCCGCGCCGCGCCGCGCTGCTGGCCCAGCTGGAGGCCGATCTGCTGCGCGATCTGGCCGATCTGCCTGGCGTGGTGCTGCTGCCATCCGCCGAGCTGCTGGAGCTGTACCCCGTGCCGCAGTACGACAACCCCTATGGCGACGAGCTGGGCCAGATCCCCTATACCGAGGAGTTCTTCGCCGCGCTGGGCACGCGGCTGGCGCGGGCGATCCGCGCGCTGCTGGCCCAGCCCTACAAGGTGATCGCGGTGGACTGCGATAACACGCTGTGGGGCGGGGTGTGCGGCGAGGATAGCGCGCAGGGCCTGCAGATCGGGCCGGGCCATCGCGCGCTGCAGGCCTTCCTGGTGGCCCAGCAGCAGGCGGGCATGCTGATCTGCCTGTGCAGCAAAAATAGCGAGGCCGATGTGCAGGCCGTGTTCGATACCCGCGCCGACATGCTGCTGCGGCCCGAGCACCTGAGCCTGCGCTACGTGAACTGGGATGCCAAGTCGCAGAGCCTGCGGGCGATCGCCCAGGCGCTGGGGGTGGGCCTTGATAGCGTGCTCTTCTTGGACGACAGCCCGCTGGAGTGCGCCGAGGTGCGGGCGTCCTGCCCGCAGGTGCTGGCGCTGCAGGTGCCCGCCGAGCCGCAGCTGGCCGCGTTTGTGCGCCACCTGTGGCCCGCCGACCGCATCCGCGTGACCGAGGACGACCGCCAGCGGGCCACGCGCTACCACGAGCAGGCCCAGCGCGAGCGGTTCCGCCAGGAGACGACCAGCCTGGGCGATTTTATCGATGGTCTGGGGCTAGAAGTAACCATACAGCCGCTTGAGGTCGCGCATCTGGATCGGGCGGCGCAGCTGACCCAGCGCACCAACCAGTTCAACCTTACTACCGTCCGGCGCACCTCGGCGGAGCTGGCAAGCCTGCTGCGCGAGGGCGTGGGCGCGCAGGTGGTGCACGTGCGCGACCGCTTTGGCGACTACGGGCTGGTGGGCGTGCTGATCTATGGGGGCGATGGCGACGCGCTGCTGGTCGATACCTTTCTGCTCAGCTGCCGCACCCTGGCGCGGGGCGTGGAGCACCAGATGCTGGCATGGCTTGGGCGCGAGGCCCAGGCGCGCGGCCTGGCCCAGGTGGCGCTGCCCTTCATCCCCACGGCCAAAAACCTGCCCGCGCGGCGCTTCCTGGATGGGCTGGGCGAGGTGGCGTGCGCCCAGGTGGGCGGCGCAGCGCGCTACCAGCTGCCAGCCAGCGCGGCGGCGGCGGCTAGCTACAGCCCCGAGCAGCACGAGACCCCCGCGCCCGCTGACCTCGAGGGTGCGGCCCCCGCGCCGCAGGGCGTGGCGCTGGCCACGTGGGAAGTGTTTCAGCGCATCGCCACGCAGCTGCACGCGGTGGGGCCGATCATGGCGGCCCTCCGCCAGTCCCAGGCCGATCAGGCCCAGGCCCCGCAGCGCTACGTGGCCCCGCGCAGCGAGACCGAGCAAGCGGTGGCCGCCATGTGGGCCGAGCTGCTGGGCGTGGAGCGGGTGAGCGCCGATGCGCAGTTCTTCGATGTGGGCGGGCACTCGCTGCGGCTGGTGCAGTTTATGGTGCGGGTGCGCGATAGATTCGGCGTCGAGCTGCCGATGCAGGTGCTGATCAGCGGGTCGTTCACGATCGTGGATGCCGCGCAGCTGATCGAGCGCTGCCGGATCGAGCAGGCCGACGAGCAGGATCTTGAGGCGCTGCTGACCCAGCTTGATGGCCTTTCGGATGAGGAGATCGCGGCGCTGCTGGCGGAGCAGGGGTAGGCTGGTTGTTGGTTGCAGCGCAGTTAGGTTGAAGATCGCGCCTGGGCATCGCGTTCCAGGCGCAGCACCATCCCAGGTCGCCGCTGGGGGCCACGCGCGCCCCGATCCGCACCGGCGACCAGCGTACTAGGAGAGTTCGCATGTCCAGGATGCTACTGGCGACCCACGGGACCAACGGCGACGTGCTGCCGTTTATCGCCCTCGGGGCCGCCCTCCGCGCACGCGGCCACGATGTCTCCCTCATGACCCACGCCCACTACCAGCGGCCCACGCTCGACGCCGGGCTAGCGTTTCTGCCACTGGATACCGCCGAGCAGTACGAGCGCCAGCTTGACGACTCGCACCTGCTGATGAACCCGCTGCACGACCCGCAGTCGCTGATCCGCTTCTACCAGCGCAACCGCCAGTTCGAGCAGATGCACGAGGAGTTCCAAGCCCTGCGCGCGCTCGTGGTGCCTGGCGACACGGTGATCGTGGCCCGCCACACCTCGGGGCTGGCCGCGCTGATGCTGGGCGAGGCCACCGGCGCACCGGTGGCCTGGGTGGCGCTCTCGCCCAGCCAGCTGATGACCCTGCCGGTGACCAGCTACATGTACGGCCAGGTGCTGTCCGGCGGCATCAACCAGCTGCGCCAGGGCCTGGGGCTGCCGCCGGTGCGCGACTGGCGGCGCTGGCTTGACTCGCCCCAGGTGCAGCTGGGCCTCTGGCCCGAGTGGTTTGCGCCGCCCGAGCCAGAGTGGCCGCGCTCGCTCGCGCCGGTGGGCTTTGTGCTGCACGATGCGGCGGAGGATGGCGAGCTGCCGCCTGAGCTGCGCGAGCTGCTGCAGCGCCACCCCCACCCGGTGCTGATCACGGGCGGCACGGGGCAGCTGCTGCACGCCGAGTTCTACCGCGCCGCCGTGGAGGCCTGCCACCGCGCCGGGCTGCGCGCCCTGCTGGTCACGCGTCACCGCGAGCTGGTGCCCAGCCCGCTGCCAATGAATATACACTGGTTTCCCGCCCTGCCCTTCCGCACCCTGATGCCACAGGTGGGCGCGGTGCTGCACCACGGCGGCATGGGCACGCTGGCCCGCGCCCTGTGGGCTGGCGCGCCCCAGCTGATCCTGGCCGATGGGGCCGACCGCCCCGACAACGCGGCGCGGCTGCACCGGCTGGGGCTGGCCCAGTGGGCCGCGCCCGAGCGCTGGTCCTCGCCCGCTGTGGTCGAGCAGCTGGCCAGCCTGGCCACGCCCGAGGCGCGGCAGCGCTGCGCCAGCTGGGCCAGCCAGATCGCGCCCGCCCAGTCGCTGGCCGCCGCCTGCGAGCACCTAGAGGCGCTGCTGCGCCCCGAGCAGCTGGCCAGGGGTGCGGCCCCGCTCACGCCAAACGACGACCCAGGGCTGCGCGATCGGCTGCGCGGCCTCACCGCCGCGCAGCGGCAGGCGCTGGCCACGCGGCTGCGCCAGGGCGCGGCTAGCGCCCAACCGACCCCCATAGAGGAGCAGCTATGAAGATTCTGCTGGCGCAAAATATGTTCTACGTGCCCGCCCACGGCGGCGCGGTGAAGGCTAATCGCCTGCTGATGGAGGCGCTGGCGGCTAGAGGCCACGAGTGCCGCGCGATCGTGACGATCTCCGGCGGCCAGGGCAGGCGCACCGTCGCCCAGTTTGTGGATGAGCTGGCCGCGCGCGGGATCGCGGCGGATGCGGTGGAGCAGGATGCGGTGCGCTTCCGCCTGATGGGCGTCGAGGTGCACGCGGTGCTGCAGATGGCGCAGCTTGGCCAGCGGATCGCCGCGCAGGGCCGCGAGTTTCAGCCCGATGTGGTGCTGGTGCCCACCGACGAGCCGGGCATGATCACGCTTGCGGCGGCGCTGGAGGCCTGCCCTGGCCGCGTGATCGTTCTGGCCCACACGGTGCAGCACCTGCCGTTTGGCCCGCGCTCGTTTTTGGCCAACGAGACCGGCACGGCGCTGCTGCGGCGCACAGCGGGGATCGTGGCGGCCAGCCGCGCCATCCGCGACGAGATCGCGCGCGGCAGCGGGATGGATGCGGCGGTGCTGCCCTTCCCGGCCTATGGTACTGGCCCCTTCCCCAACCTCGGCTCGTTTGGCGCGGGCTACGTCACGCTGATCAATCCCTGCGCCTACAAGGGCCTGCCGATCTTTCTGGGCCTGGCGCGGGCCATGCCCGATGTGCCGTTCGCCGCCGTGCCAACATGGGGCACCACGCAGGCCGATCTAGATGCGCTGGCGGAGCTGCCAAACGTGGCGGTCCTGCCGCCAGCGGATGCGATCGACGAGATCTTCGAGCAGACACGGGTGCTGCTGGTGCCCTCGCTGTGGGATGAGACCTTCGGCCTAGTGGTGGTGGAGGCCATGCTGCGCGGCATCCCGGTGCTGGCCAGCGATGTGGGCGGCCTGTCCGAGGCGGCGCTGGGCGTGGCTGGGCTGCTGCCGGTGCGCGCGATCGAGCGCTACCAGAGCGGTGTGGATCAGAAGCTGATGCCGCTGCCGGTGGTGCCCGAGCAGGATCTGGGGCCGTGGCAGGAGGCGCTGGGCTGTCTGCTGGCCGACCAGCGGGTGTATGAGCGGACAAGCGAACTTTCTCGTTCAGCCGCCGAACATTTCGTCTCCTCCATCGGCGTCGAGCCGTTCGAGCGCTACTTCCGCGAGCAGGTGCGCCACGCGCCCAGTGTGGATCAGCCGCCTAGCGCGGGCGACCAGAGCGATCTGCGCAGGCGCGTGGATGGCCTCTCGCCCGAGCGCCAGGCGCTGCTGGCCCGCATGCTGAAGCAGAAGGGCGGCGCGGCCCCGCGCGGGCCAGACATCCCGGCCCTGCCGCGCAGCGGCGAGCCGCAGCTCTTCCCGTGCTCGTCGGGCCAGAAGCGGCTCTGGCTCATCCAGCAGCTCGACCCCGAGGGTGTGGCCTACAACTCGGTGATCGCCTACCGCGTGGCGGGCGACCTAGATGTCGGCCTGCTCCAGCGCAGCTTCGACGCCATGATCTGCCGCCACGAGAGCCTGCGCACCACCTTTGTGGAGCGCGACGGCGAGCCGATGCAGCAGGTGAATGCGCCATGGCATATGCACATCCGCACATTCGACCTGCGCGCGCTGCCGCCCGCGCTGCGCGAGGCCGAGGCGGGCCGGATCGCCCGCGAGGTGAACAGCCAGCCCTACGCGCTGGCCGAAGGCCCGCTGACCCGCGCCGCCGTGTTCTCCCTGGCCGAGGCCGAGTGGGTGGTGATGTTTGGCATCCACCACATCGTGAGCGACGGCTGGTCGATGGGCACCTACCAGCGCGAGCTGTGCGAGATCTACAACGCCTACGCCGCCGGTCGCCCGCTGGCCCTGCCGCCGCTGGCGCTGCAGTGCGCCGATATCTCGGTGTGGCAGAACGAGCAGATGCGCAGCCCAGCCATGGAGCCGCACCTCGACTACTGGATGCGCAAGCTGGCAGCGCCCCTGCCCGTGCTGGAGCTGCCCACCGACCGACCGCAGCCCGCGTTTCCCACCCAGCGCGGTGCCTTCCAGCTGCACATGCTGCCGCCCGAGCTGGTGGATGCGGCCCAGCGCCTGAGTCGCCAGGAGGGCGCCACGCCCTTCATGACCTTCCTGGCCGTGTTCAAGCTGCTGCTGGCCCGCTACACCGGCCAGGAGGATCTGGTGGTGGGCACGGTGATGGCGAACCGCACCCACGCCGCGCTAGAGCCGGTGATCGCCTTCTTGGCCAACACGCTGGTGCTGCGCACCGATCTGAGCGGCCAGCCCAGCTTCCGCGAGCTGCTGGCCCGCGTGCGCACCATGGCCAGCGAGGCCTACCAGCATCAGGATGTGCTGTTCGCGCTGCTGGTGGAGAAGCTCAACCCGATGCGCGATATCAACCGCCAGCCCTTGTTTGACGTGACCTTTGGTTTTCATAATGTGCCGACGCAGGATTTCCGCCTGGATGGCATGGATGTGACCCCCTGGGCGGTGCCGATGGAGTCGAGCAGCATGCCGATCTCGTTTGACCTGACGATGACGCCCAACGGCGTGCAGGCGCAGATCGAGTACAGCACCGAGCTGTTCGACGGGGCGACGATCACGCGCCTGTTTGGCCACTACGTGACGCTGCTGGAGGCCGCGCTGGCCGACCCCGACCGCCCGATCGCCGACCTGCCCATGCTGACCGCCGCCGAGCAGGCCACGCTGCGCGGCTGGGCGGGCGAGGCCCCCCGGCTGGCCCCGCTGCCGGTGCACCGCCTGTTCGCGCAGCAGGCCGCCGAGCGACCCGATGCGCCCGCTGTGGCCAGCGGCGACGAGACGCTGAGCTACGCCGCGCTCGACCGCCAGTCGAACCAGCTCGCGCGGCTGCTCCAGCGGCGCGGCGTGGTGCCGGGGGCGCATGTGGGCATCTGCCTGGGCCGCAGCCCGCGCCTGCTGGTGGCGGTGCTGGCGGTGCTGAAGGCGGGCGGCGCGTATGTGCCGCTTGACCCCGAGCAGCCGCCCGAGCGGCTGGCCTTCCTGGCCCAGGATGCGGGGGCGGCCCTGGTGATCGTCGAGCGGGCCACGGCGGGCGCGCTGGCCCTGGCCTCGGCGCGGCTGCTGGGGCTGGATGAGCACGCCGCCGAGCTGGCGGGCCTGCCACCCACGGCGCTGGCCCACAGCGTCGCGCCCGAGGATGCCGCCTACATCATCTACACATCCGGCTCCACCGGCGCTCCCAAGGGCGTGGTGGTGACGCACGGCGGCCTGGCCAACGCCTACCAGGGCTGGGAGCAGGTCTTCCACCTGCGCGAGACCGCCAGTGCTCACCTGCAGATGGCCAGCGCCACCTTCGATGTGTTCACCGGCGACTGGGTGCGGGCGCTCTGCTCGGGGGCGCGGCTGGTGCTGTGCCCGCGCGACCTGCTGCTGGAGCCGCCGCGTCTCTACGCCTACATGCGCCGACACGGCATCGACTGCGCCGAGTTCGTGCCGGTGGTGCTGCGCGAGCTGATGCGCCACCTGCGCGACAGCGGCCAGCGGCTCGACCACATGCGGCTGCTGCTGGTCGGCTCGGATGCCTGGCTGGTGCGCGAGGCCCAGGAGCTGCGCGCGCTCTGCGGCCCCGAGACCCGCGTGGTGAACACCTACGGCCTGACCGAGGCCACGATCGACAGCACCTACTACGAGATCCCACCCTCGGCGGAGCCGACCGAGCGCATGGTGCCGATTGGGCGGCCCTTCCCCGGCACCCAGGTGTATGTGCTGGATGCGATGCTGCGGCCCCAGCCCGCCACGGTGCCCGGCGAGCTGTACGTGGGCGGCGCGGGTCTGGCGCGCGGCTACCTGGGCCGCCCCGACCTCACCGCCGAGCGCTTCATCGCCAGCCCGTTTGGCGCGGCCCCCGACGAGCGGCTGTACCGCACTGGCGACATGGCCCGCTTCCTGGGCGATGGCACGCTGGAGCTGCTGGGCCGCGCCGACCAGCAGGTGAAGCTGCGCGGCTACCGGATCGAGCTAGGCGAGATCGAGGCGGCGCTGCGCCAGCACCCCGACGTGGAGGAAGCGGTGGTGCTAGCCCGCGAGGATGTGCCCGGCGACCTGCGGCTGGTGGCCTACATCACCGCCGCCGCGCCGCCCGCCTGGGGCGAGCTGCGCGCCTTCCTGCGCTCGCGCCTGCCCGAGTACATGATGCCCGCCGCCTGCGTGGCGCTGGCGGCCCTGCCGGTGTCGGCCAACGGCAAGATCGATCGGCGCGCGCTGCCAGCGCCCGATCTCACGCCTCAGGATGCGGCGGAGACCTTTGTCGCGCCGCGCAGCCTAGCCGAGGAGACCGTGGCCGAGATCTGGGGCGAGGTGCTGGGGCGCGAGCAGGTGGGCGTGTACGATAACTTCTTCGCGTTTGGCGGGCACTCGCTGCTGGCCACGCGGCTGATCGTGCGCCTGCGCGACGCCTTCGAGCTGGATCTGCCGCTGCGCATGGTGTTCGAGATGCCCACGCCCGCCGAGCAGGCCGAGGCGATCGAGGGCATCCTGATGGCGGAAATTGGCGATATGGATGAGACCGAGGCCGAGCGGCTCGCAGCTTCTCTTTAAGGAAGGGACCCAACGTGTCACAGCAAGAACTCACCCATCGCGAGCTTTCGACCGCCAAACGGGCGCTGCTGGAGCAGCGCCTGCGCGGGCGCGGCACCCGCGCCCAGCCCGAGGCCATCGCGCCGCGCACTGGCGCTGGCCCCGCGCCGCTCTCGTTTGCCCAGCAGCGCCTGTGGTTCCTCGACCAGCTGATGCCCGGCAGCACCTCCTACCACATGCTAGAGGCGCTGCGCCTAGAGGGCGAGCTGAGCGTCCCCGCGCTGCAGCAGGCCATCGACGGCCTGATCGCCCGCCACGAGAGCCTGCGCACTAGCTTTGCCAGCGTGGATGGCGAGCCAGCCCAGGTGATCGCGCCCGCGCTCGCCCTGCCGCTGGAGCAGCACGCCGCCGCCAGCGAGGAGGAGGCGCGCGCCGTCGCGCTGGGCCTCACCAGCCGCCCCTTCGATCTGGCCAGCGGCCCGCTGCTGCGCGCCGCGCTGGTGCAGATCGCGCCGCAGCTGCACGTGCTGGTGCTGGTGCTGCACCACATCATCGCCGACGGCTGGTCGGTGACGCTGCTGCTGAACGAGTTGGCCGCGCTCTACGCGGCTGCGGCCCAGGGGCGGCCCGCCCCGCTCGCGCCGCCCGCGCTGCAGTATGCCGACTACGCGGCCTGGCAGCGCGGCTGGCTGGATGCCGAGCGCATGGCCGCGCAGCTGGGCTTCTGGCGCGGCCAGCTGGCAGGCGCACCGCCCCTGCTGACTCTACCGACCGACCGACCGCGCCCGCCGATGCAGCGCTTCCACGGCGCGGCCACCGATTTTGTCATCCCGCCCGCCGTGGGCGATGCGCTGCACGCCCTCACGCGCGCCGAGGGTGCGACGCCGTTCATGACCATGCTGGCGGCCTTTGGCCTGCTGCTCGCGCGCCACAGCGGCCAGACCGATGTCTGCATCGGCTCGCCCGTGGCTGGGCGGCAGCGCGCCGAGCTGGAGGGGATCGTCGGGCTGTTTTTGAACACGCTGGTGTTCCGGGTGCGGCTGGGCGAGAACCCCAGCTTCCGCGAGCTGCTGCGCCAGGTGCGCTCGACTGCGCTGGATGGCTACGGCAACCAGGATGTGCCCTTCGAGAAGCTGGTTGAGGAGCTGAAGCCCGAGCGCAACCTCAGCTACTCGCCGCTCTACCAGGCCATGCTCATTTTCATGAACACGCCCGAGGCCACGCTGGACATGCCGGGGCTGAAGGCTAGCTTTGTGGGTGTGGATGTTGGGTCGACCAAGTCGGATCTGTCGGCCTACTTCTACGATGGCGACCACGGCTTTGGCGGGACGCTGGTCTACAACACCGATCTGTTTGACGCCGCGACGGTCGAGTCGCTCAAGGGCCGCTTCCTCACGCTGCTGGCCGACATCGCCGCCCACCCCGACCGGCGGATCGCCGATCTGGCTCTGGTGCGGCCTGCCGAGCGCGAGCAGCTGCTGCATGCCTGGCAGGGCGATACCGTTCAGCCGCCTCAGGCGCAGGGGTTTCACCAGCTGGTGGAGGCCCAGGCCGCCCGCACGCCCGACGCGGTGGCCATCACCTACGGCGCGCAGCAGCTGACCTACCGCGAGCTGAACGAGCGCGCCAACCAGCTGGCCCACGCGCTCACCCGATTTGGCGTGGGGCCAGAGGTGCCGGTCGGCGTCTGCCTAGAGCGCTCGCCCGAGCTGCCGATCGCGCTGCTGGCGGTGCTGAAGGCGGGCGGAGCCTATGTGCCGCTCGACCCCAGCTACCCGACGGTGCGGCTGGCCTTCATGCTCGACCAGACCAAAGCGCCGCTGCTGCTGACGCGCGACGAGCTGCGCGCCCGCTTCCCCGGCTTCGCGGGCGAGGTGCTGGCGCTTGAATCGGGCGGGGCGCAGTTTGCCTCGCTGCCGCGCGAGAATCTGCCCGCGCGCACCATCCCCGATCAGCTGGCCTACATCGTGTTCACATCTGGCTCCACCGGCCAGCCCAAGGGCGTGATGAGCCTGCACCGTGGGGTGATCAACTACCTGGGCTTCCTGGCCCGCGCCTACGGCCTGAGCGCCGCCGACACCGTGCTGCAGGTCGCCTCTAGCTCGTTCGACGCCTCGGTGCGCGACATGATCGGGCCGCTGACGGTGGGCGCGCGCGTGGTGCTGGTGCCATCCGACGCCGCCCGCGAGCCTGCCGAGCTGCTGCGGGTGCTGCGCGACGAGCGCGTGAGCTGCGTGCTGAGCGTGGTGCCCACCATGCTGCGCGCCCTGGCCGAGGTGGGCGAGGGCGGCGCGCATCTGGATGCGCTGCGCCTGATGCTGGTGAGCGGCGAGCGCCTGCCGCTAGAGGACGGCGCGCGGGCCAGGCGGGTGTTTGGGCCGGGCCTGCAGGTGGTGAACCAGTACGGCCCCACCGAGTGCACCATGACATCCAGCTACTACCCGCTGCCCGCCGACGATGCCGCGCGCGGCACCGCGCTGGTCGGTCGGCCGATCGACAACGCCCGCATCTACATCCTGGATGCCCAGCGCCAGCTGGTGCCGCCCGGCGTGGTGGGTGAGGTCTACATCGGCGGGCCTGGGCTGGCGCGCGGCTACTTTGGCCGCCCCGACCTCACCGCCGAGCGCTTCGTGGCCGACCCGTTCGCGGGGGGAGAGCGGGCGCGCATGTACCGCACCGGCGACATGGCCCGCCACCGCGCCGACGGCAGCATCGAGTTTTTGGGCCGTGTTGACCACCAGATCAAGGTGCGCGGCATCCGCGTCGAGCCAGCCGAGATCGAGGCGGCGTTCAGCCGCCTGCCTGCGGTGCGCCAGGCTGTGGTGGTGGCCCGCGAGGACGGCGCGGGCAGCATGGGCCTGGTGGCCTATGTGGTGCCCAGCGGCCCGATGCCCAGCGCCCACGAGCTGCGCACGGCGCTCAAGGAGCACCTGCCCGAGGCCATGATCCCCTCGGCCTTTGTTGCGCTGGAGCAGATCCCGCTCACGCCCAACGGCAAGGTCGACCGCGCAGCGCTGCCCGCGCCCGCCGCGCCCAGCGCCAGCGCCAGCCCATCCAGCGCGCCCCGCACCTCCGTCGAGCAGCGCCTAGCCGAGATCTGGGCCGAGATCCTGGGCCTGCCCGCCGTTGGGATCGACGACAACTTCTTCGACCTGGGCGGCGAGTCGTTCAAGGCCATCCGCATGACCCACCGCTTCGGCCCGCCGCTGCGCGTGATCGACCTGTTCAAGTTCCCCACCATCCGTGGCCTGGCCGAGCACCTGGCGGCGGGCGCGCAGCCCGAGGGCGCGCTGCTGCACGAGCTGACCGCGCCGCAGGCCCAGCGCACGCTCTCGGTGGTGTGCATCCCCTACGGTGGCGGCAGCGCCATCAGCTACCAGCCGCTGGCCAAGGCTATGCCGCCGGGCTGCGCACTCTACGCCGTGGCCCTGCCCGGCCACGACGACGCCAGCGAGCCGCCGCTGCCGCTGGAGCAGGTGGCGCGCATGCTGGTGGATGAGATCAAGCGCAGCATCCAGGGCCCGGTGTCGCTCTACGGCCACTGCTCGGGCAGCGCGCTGGCGGTGGAGACCGCGCGGCTGCTGGAGGTCGAGGGCGTGGCGCTGCGGGCGGTCTACATCGGCGGGGCCTTCCCCAACCCGCGCCTGCCCGGCAAGGTCTCCGACTTCCTGGCCCGCACCGGGGTGATTGACCGGCTGTCGAGCGACCGCACCTTTAAGCTGTTCTTCCGCTCCATGGGCGGCTTCTCCGACGACCTCGACCCCGAGGAGGTGCGCCGCGTGGTGCGCAACCTGCGCCACGACTCGCGCGACGCCGAGGAGTACTTCACGCGCCGCCTGGCCCACGCCGACCACGCCCCATTGGCCGCGCCGATCGTGTGCGTAGTCGGCGAGCGCGACCCGCTGACCGAGTACTACCAGGAGCGCTTCCGCGAGTGGGAGCTGTTCAGCGGCCAGGTGCGGCTAGCCGTGCTGCCGCGCGCCGGGCACTACTTCATCAAGCACCGCGCCGCCGAGCTGGCCCGCATCGTCACGGGCGGCAGGCTCTCCGCGCCGCCCGCCGACGCCGCAGCGTGGCAGCCCGCGCCCCAGGCCAATCGCCAGCCCCGGCCCGGCATCGGCGTGTTCCTGCTGGTGGCGCTCGGCCAGCTCATCTCGCTCACCGGCTCGGCGCTCACCGGCTTCGCGCTGAGCGTGTGGGTCTACACCCAGACCGGCTCGGTCACGCTGTTCGCGCTGCTCTCGGTCTGCTCGGTGCTGCCTGGCCTGCTGCTCGCGCCGCTCTCGGGCGCGCTGATCGACCGCGTGGATCGGCGGCTGGCCATGCTGGTCTCCGATCTCGCGGCGGGCGTCGGCTCGCTCTCGCTGGCGGCGCTGCTCTGGTCGGGCCAGCTTCAGCTCTGGCATGTGTTCGCGTTCATGGCCTGGAATGCGGTCTGCTCCTCGTTCCAGCGCCCAGCCTACAGCTCGGCGGTGCCGCAGCTGGTGCCCAAGCGCTATCTGGTGCAGGCCAACAGCGTGGTGCAGATGGCCGACTCGGCGGGCCAGATGATCGCGCCCATGGTGGCCGCCGCGCTGGTGGTCACGGTCGGCCTGCCCGCTGTGATCCTGATCGATGTGGCCAGCTTTATCTTCGCCGTCACGCTGATGTTCTTCATCCGCTTCCCCAACTCCATGCCCTGGCGGCGGCGCGAGCCGCTGATGGTGGAGATCACGCGGGGCTGGCGCTATGTCACCAGCCGCTTCGGCTTCATGGCGCTGCTCATCCACGCGGCCATCTCCAACCTGCTGCTGGCGATCATGGGCGTGCTGATCACGCCGATGGTGCTGCACGGCGTCGGCGGCCCTGCCGATGTGGCGGTGGTCTCGATCGCGGGCAGCGCGGGCGCGCTGATCGGCGCGCTGTTTATGAGCCTGTGGGGCGGGCCGGACAAGCTGATGCGCGGCATCCTGGGTTTCTCGGTGGTGAATGGGGCCGTGATCGTGATCATGGGCCTTCAGCCGAGCACGCTGTTCGTGGCCGCTGGGATGTTCCTCTACACGCTGACTCTGGCGCTGGGCAACAGCTGCTACACCTCGCTCATCCAGGTGAAGGTGCCGCACTACCTGCACGGTCGCGTGTTCTCGATCAACCAGATGATCGCGTTCTCGACCATGCCGCTGGGCTTCCTGCTGGCCGGGCCGCTCTCCGACCGCGTGTTCGAGCCGCTGATGGCCCAGGGCGGCGCGCTGGCGGGCAGCCTGGGCGCGCTGATCGGCGCGGGGCCAGGGCGCGGCATGGCGCTGCTGATCATTATTATCGGTTTCCTAACTATCCTGATCACGCTGGTGGGCTATGCCTTCCGCCCGCTCTGGAACCTGGAGAGCGACATCCCCGATGCCCAGCCCGACGAGGCGCTGGCCCATGATTCGCTGGATCTGCCCCCGGTTGGGCAGCCGCTGCCATCGCAGGCATGAGGTGATCGATGACGATTTCATGTTCGGTTGAGCGGGGCGGGCGTGCGACCCACGCCCCGTCCCGCCTGGTGTGCGGGCTGTGCGAGCAGCCCGCCGATCCACTGGCATGGCGCTGCGCCGCGTGCGGCGGCCCGCTGGAGCTTGCCAGCACTCCCCATTTTTCCGCCGACGCGCTGCGCCAGGATGGCGGCCTGTGGCGCTACGGCGCGATGCTGCCAGCCTCGCGCCGCGTCTCGCTCGGCGAGGGCGGCACGCCGCTGATCGCGGCCAGCCTGCGCGGCACGGGCTTCCTGGCCAAGCTGGAGTTCCTCGCGCCGACCGCATCGTACAAAGATCGCGGCACCGCTGTGCTGCTCAGCCACCTGCTGGGCCAGGGCGTGCGGGCCGTGGTCGAGGACTCATCCGGCAACGCCGGGGCCTCGCTGGCAGCCTACGCGGCGGCGGCGGGCCTGCAGTCCCGGGTGTATGTGCCCGCCCATGCCTCGGATGCCAAACGGCGGCAGATCGCCTGCTTCGGGGCCGAGCTGCGCCGCGTCGAGGGGCCGCGCTCGGCCACCACCGCCGCCTGCGAGCAGGCAGCCGACGCCGAGCGGCTGGTCTACGCCAGCCACGCCTGGAGCCCCTTCTGCATCGCGGGGCATATGACCTGCGCCTGGGAGATCTGGGAGCAGCTGGGGCGGCGCGCGCCCGACGCGCTGGTCTGCCCGGTGGGCCAGGGCAACCTGTTCCTGGGCCTCGCGCGGGGCTTTGCGGCGCTGCGTCAGGCCGGGCTGATCGCGCGGCTGCCGCGCATGTACGCCGCCCAGGCCGCCGCCTGCGCGCCGCTGGCCCAGGCCTGGGCGGCGGGCCGCGAGCAGCCCCGCCCCGCCGAGGAGCAGGCCACCATCGCCGAGGGCATCCGCATCGCCGCGCCCATCCGTGGCCGCGAGGTGCTGCGCGCCATCCGCGCCACCGGCGGCGCGGCCCTGGCTCTGCCCGAGGCCGAGATCGCCGCCGCCCAGGCCGACCTCCAGCGCAGCGGCCTGCTGGTCGAGCCGACCAGCGCGGTGGCCGCCGCCGCCCTGCCCGCCGTGCGCGAGCTGCTGGGCGCAGCGGCCACGCTAGTCGTGCCGCTCACCGGCAGCGGCCTGAAGTCCATGTCGGGGGGGTAGGGGAGAACCGTTTACCACGAAGACGCGAAGGCACGAAGGGGATAAAAGAGATCCATACCACAGAGACGCGAAGATACGAAGGGATGCAGAAGGACAAGGCAAAATCATCATTCCATCCGGCCCGTATGGCGAAGGTGTCGCTTGATGGCCATATGCATGAACACCAGCCGCCAGGAAACGGCATAGGAACGCCGAATATTGGGGGATCGAAGGGGGGACACCCTCAGCAGGTGCCATCTTTTGAGTAGGTCATTGGGAAGCGGCAAAACGTATCATCCGGTGTGCTAAGCCATGGACAACACGTGAGATCGGGAATCGTACCCACCCTTCCCATGCGGCGAAGGTGTTACTCGTGCTAGCTGGCCATATGTACGAACACCAGCTGTCAGCGATCAGCACAGGAATGCCTCAAATTGGGGGATCGAAGGGGGTGTAACCCCCTCGCGGGGTTCCGAGGGGCTGGCCCCTAGGCGCCGCCCGCGCAGGGCATCCACCCACTCTCCAAGAACGATTATCATCTTGATGGTAGCAGTACGGTCGGCCCGACTTACCAGGAAACGGCACAGGCATGCCGAACATTGGGGGATTGAAGGGGAGTGCATGCCCTGCGCAGGGTATGTACCCTTGATCGCGGCAGTACGATCGGCCCGACGCAGCCCAGCGCCTTGCCCCCAGGCAACGCTCCCCAAAAAAGTGCCATATGTGAGGGCTGGCCCCGAGGGGCCAGCCGTGCCGGGCATGCACCACTAGACAAGTAGCATCGCCCCGATGTGATGATACCACTTGTCAGAAAAGAGCTTTTATTTTGAAAAAGCAGCGATACGCCCGCGTAACGCACTCCTGACGATAGCGGTCTATTGGCGTATTGGCAAAACCGCTACTGTTAGGAGATGCGCCATGCGACTGATCACCCTCTCGCTAGCCTGGCTGATCGGCATCGTGATTGCCGACCTGCTGCATCTTCCGCTGCCGCCGCTCCTGGCGGCGGCGGCTTTATGTGGCCTGGGTGCTGCGATCGCGGGCCGAGCGCCCCGGCTGCGTCTGGCGCTGCTGGCGCTGTGCTGCGCGGCGCTCGGCGGCGCTCGGCTGGCCTCGGCCCAGGTGCAGCCCACGCCCCAGAGCATCTGGCTGCGCAACGGCGCGGGCGAGCTTTCCATCCAGGGCGTTGTAGCCGAAGACCCCAAGCGCACCGACGACGGCCAGAGCGTGCTGGTGCAGGCCGAGATGGTAGCCCTGGGCGGGCGGCGCTCCCCTGCTCAGGGGCTGGTGCTGGTGAAGCTGCCCGCCTACCCCGAGCGCCGCTACGGCGACGTGCTGCTGCTCACCGGCACGCTCAAGACGCCCAACGGCCCCAAGCGCCCCGGCGACTTCGACTACCGCGACTACCTGGCCCGCCGCCAGATCTTCTCGCTGATGGATGCCACCCAGGTGCGCGCGCTCGGGCAGCGCCCGCCCAACGCGCTGCTGGCCGCCCTGCTCGGCCTGCGCGACGCCGCCCGCCGCACCCTGCTGCGCGAGCTGCCCGAGCCGCAGTCGTCGCTGGCGGTGGGCATCCTGCTCGGCATCCAGTCCTCCATCCCCGAGGATGTCTACGAGAGCTTCTCGCTCACCGGCACGAGCCACATACTTGTCATAAGCGGATGGAATATCAGCATCATCGGTGCGGCGCTCTACGCCCTGGCCGAGCGCATGCGGCTCTCGAAGCGCGCGGCGTTCTGGGCCATCCTCACCACGATCTGGCTGTACACCGCGTTTGTCGGCCTCACGCCCACGGTCATCCGCGCGGCGGTGATGGGCAGCATCGTGGTGCTGGGTCAGCGGCTGGAGCGCCCCGCCCACGCCTGGACCACGCTGGCCGCCGCGTGCGCCGCCATGGCGCTGTGGAACCCGCAGGTGCTGTGGGACATGGGCTTCCAGCTGAGCGCGCTGGCCACGGCCTCTCTGTTCGCGTTCGGCAAGGGCACCGAGGCGCTGCTCAACCGCACCTTCCTGCGCGCCGACTGGCTGGGCTGGGCGCGCGAGGCGCTCACCGCTACGCTGGCCGCGCAGATCCTGGCCCTGCCGCTTATCCTCTACGCGTTTGGCAACCTCAGCATCGTCGCGCCGCTGGCCAACGTGGTGCTGTTGCCGGTGGTGCCCTACGCCATGCTGTTCGGCGCGCTGGCTCTGGTGGCCGGGCTGGTCTGGCTGCCGCTGGGCCAGCTGGCGGCGCTGCCCGCCTACCTCTTCCTGGCCTGGCTCACCGAGGGCGCGCGCCTGTTCGCGGCGCTGCCCTACGCCGCCGTGCTGGTGCCGCCCTTCCCGCTGTGGGCGCTGCTGGCCTACTACGCGGCGGTGCTGGGCCTGCGCTTCGGCCCCTGGCCCTGGCGCGCGCCCGAGGCCGCGCCGCTGCACCTGGGCGACACCGCCAGCCCGATCTCCTAACGAGCAGACTGTGCTATGATATGCCTGCTCTCACACTGACTTGCAGTCGCAGGCGCGCCATGCTTCGCAGCCAATTTTCCGCCGCCACGATCCTTTGGCGTTGCGGTACATGCAACACGCACCCCCCAGACTAGCCACAACGTATCCGTGGTTCGTCTAGGGGGTGTTTCATGTTTGGCAGCAAGCAGGCAAAGCAGGCGCGCCTTGAGCGCGAGGTCGAGATCATCCGCGCCGCCTACGAGCTGACCGTCGCCGAGCTGGCCGAGCGCATCGGCGTGCCGCGCAAGACCGTCTACAGCGATCTGGTGGATCTGCATGATCGCGGGGTCATTCTGCAAGAAGCCGAGGGGAAGGTCAGCATGTACGAGCCGTATTAGCCAACGAGTTTTTTTGGTTGTTACCATTTTTCGCACGATGTCATGCTATGCTCAGGGCATCGCCACGCACGAGGAATTGCCATGAATCGCACCTTCGCCCGCTCCGAGCGCTATCTGCAGATCGAGAAGCTGTTGCTCGCCACCAAAGTGCCGCTCTCGCAGGCCGAGATCGCCCGCCGCTGCGGGGTCAGCCCCGCGACGATCTCGCGGATGGTGCAGAGCCTGGCCGACACCGATCTGCCGCTGCGCGTGGATGAGCACGGCTGGCTCTACCTTGAGCGCACGGCGTACATCAGCACGCTGCGCCTGCGGCTGCACGAGGCGATGTCGCTCTTCCTGGCCGGGCGGCTGCTGGCTCGCTACAGCGATAGGCCCAACGCGCATACGGTCGAGGCGCTGGAAAAGCTGGGTCTCTCGCTGCAGGGGGTGATGCCGCACCTCGGCGGGCATATGGTGGCGACGGCGGCGGCGCTGCGCCAGCGCCTGCCCAGGCAGGCCAGCGAGCACCAGCGGGCGCTGGAAAAGCTGACTGAGGCCTGGGCCAACGGGGTGAAGGTGCAGATCTGGTATCGCCCGCTCCACGCCGCGCGGGCCTACCAGCACACCTTCGCGCCCTATTTCCTGGAGCCGTCGGCCATCGGCCACAGCACCTATGTGATCGGCATGGCCGAGCCGCCAGGCAAGCTGCGCACCCGCAAGCTAGAGCGCATCGAGCGGGTGCTGGTGACTGATGAGCCGTTCGACCTGCCCGCCGACTTCGACCCGCAGGCGCTGCTGGCCGGGGCCTGGGGCATCTGGTTTGATGAGGGCGATAAGCCCACGGCGGTGACGCTACGTTTTGCCGACCCGATGGCGGTGCGGCGGGTAGAGGAGACGATCTGGCACCCATCCGAGCGCAAGGAGCGCGACGCGGCTGGCCGCCTGATCTGGCGGGCCGAAGTGGATGAGCTGCAGGAGATGCTGCCCTGGATTCGTGGCTGGGGGGCCGCCTGCGAGGTGATCGAGCCGCGCGGCCTGCGCGAGCAGCAGATCGGCGAGCTGCGGCGGCAGATGCGGATGTATGGCCTGGATCGGCCCGCAGCCGATGGGGATGGGCCAGACCTTGATCTGTTGGGATCGCTGTTTGGAGGGTAGACGATGAACGTTGGAAACGGCCTTGCGCTGCGTCCATTTCAGCAGCGCGTGTTCGAGGCGGTCTGGCGGGGTGAGCGGGTCATCCTTCAGGCCCCGACCGGGGCGGGCAAAACGCGGGCGGCGCTGAACCCCTTTGTGCAGCATCTGGCGGAACATGTGGGCGGCGGGCCAGAGACGCCGCTGCGCATGCCGCTGACCTGCCGCTACGCGGTGCCGCTGCGGGTGCTGGCCAGCCAGTTTTTTGGCGAGTTCGGCTCGCTGGGCGATGCTATCGATCGCCACTGGTCGACGCGGACGAAGGATATCTACCAGACCTTTGGCCAGCAGCTGGTGCAGGTGCAGACCGGCGAGCAGCCGATGGACAGCCAGCTTGAGTCGGCGCTGACCTTCTGCACCATCGACCAGCTGCTGGCCAGCTTCCTCGGCATCCCCTACGGTATAGGGGGGCGGCGGGCCAACCTAAATGTGGGCGCGGTGATCGGCTCGTATCTGGTGCTCGACGAGTTCCACCTCTACCCGCTTGCCCGCGATGGCAAGGGCGCGTGGGGTGCGCGCACCACCGCGCTGCAGATGCTGCAGATGCTCAACGGCCAGGGGAAAAAGCTCACGCCGTTTGTGCTGATGACCGCCACCTTCTCCTCGCAGCTGATCGGGCAGCTGGCGCAGCTGCTGGATGCGACGGTGATATCGGTGGATTCCGCGCCATCGCCCGACGGTGGCCCGAGCGAGCTGGATGCGCTGAATGCCGGGCGCACGCGCCATGTCACTGTTCACGATAGCCCGATGGATGTGCGCTCCATCCTCGATACCCACCAGGGCTGCTCGCTGGTGGTCTGCAACACCGTGCTGCGCGCCCAGCAGGTGTTTGTGGCTCTGCGCGAGGCGCTGGAGGGCAGCCCTACCAGGGTGCTGCTGCTGCACAGCCGCTTTACCGATGATGATCGGCAGCGCAAGCAGGCCGAGCTTGAGCAGCGCCTTGGGAAACAAGCGTGGGATGGCGACATCTACCTGGGCGAGGATGTGATCGTAGTTGGCACGCAGGTGGTCGAGGTTGGCCTCGACATCTCGGTGCGCACGCTGCACAGCGAGGCTGCGCCCGCCAACAGCATCATCCAGCGGGCCGGGCGCTGCGCCCGCTTCGCCCAGCAGCGCGGCCAGGTCCACATCTACCCCGTGCCACCCAACGACGATGGCAAGACCAGCTACCGCCCCTACGACGAGGCCAAGACGCTGGCCACCAGCGTCGCATTCGACCGCCTGCGCGGGCAGCACGTGGGCTTTGCCCAAGAGCAGGAGGTGATCGACGCGGTGCATAGCGAGGAGGATGCCGCCCTGCTCGATACCTTCCGCCGCCAGCAGCCGCTCATCCGCGAGAAGATGTACCGCGGCTGGGCATTCGCCGAGCGTGCAATCGCTACCACGCTCATCCGCGATGTCCAGCAGGTCTCGCTGCTTATCCACCCCGACCCCAACGCTGCTATCACCGAGCGCCCGTGGGACTGGCAGAGCTTCTCGCTCGCCCCGGGGCAGCTGATCGGGCGTTGGGATCGCCTGCACGAGGCGGCGTCCCAGCGGCGCGGCTTCGGCGACGACGGCCCGATCATGTGGGCCGCGCAGATCGAGGAGCCGCCGACCGACGCGGGTGAGCGCGTGCCGCCGCGCTATCGCTGGGAGCCGGTGGCCACCCGTGAGGGAATTGCCAGCGCGCTGATGCTCACCCTCTCGCCCGATATCGCCAGCTACTCGTCCGACATCGGTTTGGTGCTGCGCGATGGCGCGCTGGATACGCACTGGCCGACCCAGCCGTTTGCCAGCAGCAAAGTGCAGGGCCAGGCTACGCGCCAGATCTACGGCGGGTACGACCAAGAGTCCTACGCCGAGCATATCGGCGGGCTGCTGCGGGCCTACCGCGAGTCGCGGCTGGCCGATGATGCGCGCTACATCGCACGGCGGCTGGAGCAGGCGGCTGGTCTAGCCGATGGCGCGGTGGACTGGGCCATCCGCCTAGCCATCGCCTGCCACGACATCGGCAAGCTGGGCCAGGGCTGGCAGGGCTGGGCGCAGGGCTGGCAGGCTACACTGGTTTCCACCTTCCCGGCTAAGGCCGAGGCCTACCAGCCGCGCAAGGCCCCCTTCGCCCACACCGATAGTGAGCCGCACCACCGCGACCTGGAGCGCGCCTTCACGCGGAAGACGCCGCGCCCCCACCACGCCTGCGAGAGCGCGGCGCTGGCGGCAAACCTAATCTTCGAGTCGCTCGGCAATGACTCGCTGGCCCGCGCCACGGTGGCGGCGATCGCGCGGCATCATAGCGCGGCATCGCAGCGCTACGAGCCGATCCAGCTCATCCCCGATGCGCGCCGCTATGTGGCCGAGATGCTCGATGTGGCCCGCCAGGGGACGGCGTGGCCCTACGATATCCAGGAGCTTGATCTGGCGATTGACCACGGCACGGATCTGGACGCCGAATCTATGACCCTGCCGCGCGACCAGCCCGGGCTTGAGCTGGAGATGTGGCTGTACTACGTGATCGTTCGCGCGCTCCGGCTGGCGGATGGGCGGTCGTTCGCGTTTCAGTAGAGGGATTACCTATGCCCTATTCCTACTATGTGGACAAGCGGATCGGCACATCGGCGGACACGCTGCTGGCGGTCGGGTTTGCGACGCTGGTGCAGAAGGTGTTGGCGGCGGCGGGCGGCCAGAGCGATGCGGTCGAGCTGCACGACCGTGGCCACTGCTATGAGGTGACCGCACCTGCGCCGATCAGCGATGAGGATCTGGCGCAGATCGAGGTGCTACCCTTTATCGAGCACCTTGACACACCCTCGCAGGAGAAGGCGCTGGGCGCGCACTATGGCCAGGGGTTCGACTACGAACGCGAGCGCCAGATCCGCGACGCCTACCGCGAGAAGCGTAAGGAGCTGCCGCCCCAGGCCCGCTCGGTCGATGCCTACTTCAACAACGACCCCGCGCTGGCGCTGCTGGAGCAGGCCGTGCCGCCGCCCGACACGCGCTTTCCGCTCTACCTGGTGATCAACCAGATGAAGGTCGCATCATCCTTCAACGAGCCGGTCACGCGCTGGCTGGAGCTGCCGCCGCCGCTGCTGCGCGCTCACATCCGCCTGCTCCTTGACCTGTTCGCGCAGACGCCCAACCCGGTGGAGGCGGCTGAGTCTGAATGGAAGCGGCTGGCCAAGCAGCACGATCTGGGCAAGGGCGAGATGACCATGCTCCAGGTGATCAACCCGACCACCGGCAAGGGGGCCAACCGCACGAAGGCCAACGCGCTCTCGATTGGCGGGCTGGATGCCTTCTGGCTGCTGGAGCTGCTCAAGTTTGCCGGGTTCTTCGCCCTGGCCCACCCGCAGACCATCAGCGACTCAAAGGATCGCAAGACCTATGTGCTGCGCCCGCGCACCATCCAGCTCTCGCTGCTCGATCAATTGATCCGCACGTTCCGCCGCGTGCTCTGGTCGAATACCCCGGCCAAGATGGACGTGATGGCCGTGCTGCAGATGACGCGGGTGCTGGTCGAGCACGAGCGTGCCGCGCTGCTGAAGGATGCGGGCGGGCTGCTGCGCAGGCGGGCGGTGCGCCCCTCCGAGCGCATCCAGGGCTTTGATGTAACCTTCTACAAGGACATGGGCAGCGCCTATGCGGTGATGAACACTTCCACGCTCAACTTGCCCGAGTGGGTGCCGCCCGTAACTAGCGTGGCCGAGGCCGACCGTATTTTGGTGGTATTGAAGGAACATATAAATGTTATCCGTACCATCCAAGCCAAAAAAGGCGAGGAGCGCACCGAGGAGTACGAGCTGCTGCGTCGCTACCGCGATTTTCTCTCGGGCCGCGATATCGAGCCATTTCTGGATTTCGCCGCGAAGTTCGCCCCCTACCTTAGCCACAAGATCGAGCGTAACGAACCGTGTAATCGTTTTTTGGTACAGACCTTAAAGGAGCTGATCGCTATGAGCAAGCAGGACTTTGTTCGCGTGGTTGAAGATCCGGGCTTCCAGCATATTGCCGACGCCATTCGTAGCTCGACGGTGAGCCTGCAGTATGCCAAGGGCATGAAGCAGCCGGTCCAGTTTGACATCCGCTACGGCTTGGCCCACGACCTGGTGCGTAGCGCCAACGACGCCGACGGCTTTGTGCTGGCGCTGAGTGATTTCGTAGCCCGCTACAACAACGAAGCGGCCCAGACTTTCGAGACCAGCAAGAGCAAAATCCGCCGTCGCCGAATCACTGAAAACGACCTAGCCGCCGTGGTGCGCCTGCTGGGCGAGGGCTACCGCCCCAAGACCCTGGCCCAGCTGCTGGTGGCCTTTGGCTCGGCCAAGTCCAGCGAGGAGCCGACCGAACCCAAGGGCGCGCCCGAGGCCGTTGAGGCCGCGCAGGATGAGGCTGGCGAGTAAGTTCAATCTGTTGAGATCTAGCCGATAGAATCAATAAAGAAAGCTAAAGGAGCATCCCATGAGCACACGCACGCTTGGCTCGCTCTCGATCAGCGCCGAGGCGATCATCGATCTGCACGCCCTGAACAATGAGGGCGGCGAGGGCAACCAGATCCAGACCCGCATGGTGGAGGTGGTGACCCGCGATACTGACGGCTCGCCGCGCGTGGAGAGCGTGAACGCCATCTCGGGCGATATGTTTAAGCACATCCAGGCCGACCACCTCTACCACATTGCGCAGGGCGATAGCGGCCTGCCGCTGTGCGCCGGGTGCGCCCGCTTCAACGCCAACCGCATTTCTAGCGACGAGAGCTTCCGCGCCTTCATCAACGGCGAGGACAAGAAGACCGCGCCCAATGCGGTGCAGGTGCTCGACCGGCTGCTCACCAGCTGCACCATCGACGATCTGGAGGGCAACCTGATCACCGAGGGCAAGCAGTCCACCCCGCGCAAGAGCGTGGTCGAGTTTGGCTGGGTGGTGGGCCGCCCCGACGCCACGCGCACCGGCCAGTACTTCCACGTGAAGTACAACCCCGCCCAGCGCGCCCAGGAGGATGACCGCTCCAGCAACCAGGGCCAGGCGATCTTCTACCGCCCGGCCAGCAGCGGCGTCTACGCGCTGGTGTGCCACCTGGAGCTAGGCCGGATCGGCTACAACGACATTAGCCAGCGCTACGCCATCGATGCCGAGCAGCAGCTGGCCCGCCACCAGGCCCTGCTGCGCAGCGTGCTCTACACCTTCATCCGCCCCAGCGGCGCGATGCGCAGCACCCAGCTGCCGCACCTAGTGGACATCCGCGGCGTGGTCTCGTGGAGCGCCGACAGCACGCCCGCGCCCACCTTCAGCGCTCTCAACCCCGATTTCGTCGACCAGAGCGAGCGGGTGATCGCGGCGCTCACGCGCGGTCAGCAGCAGCCTGCCTTGGCTTCAAAGCCCTTCAGCAGCTTCGCCGACCTCAGTGATGTGCTGGCCGAGCTGACCGAGACCAGCCGCCCGCTGCGCTACGCCGAGCGATAGGAGCGCGCCATGTGGATGATTGCCCGCTATCTCTCCACCAGCCTGTTCAGCCTGCGCCCCGCGCTGGCCACCGCCTCGGGCGCGCAGTCGCTGCTGGTGCCCACGGCCTACGCTATCAAGATGGCCCTGGCCGATGTGGCCTGCCGCCGCTACGGTGCGGCGGCGGGCGCGGCGTGGTGGCCGCAGATCCAGGCGCTCCAGGTGGCGCTGGATGTGCCGCCGGTGCTGGTGCTCAACAAGACCTTCATCAAGATCCAGCGGCCCACCCGCCTGAAGAAGAGCGACGAGCAGGAGGTGGCCGCCGCCAAGGCCGAGGGCGTTTTCCCAATGGGGCCGACCATCGCCTTCCGCGAGTTCGTGCAGTTTGGCGGCGAGCTGGGGGTGGCGCTGGGCGGCGCTGCCGACCTGCCGCTGGCCGAGCTGCTGCCGCAGATCAACTACTTCGGCAAGCGCGGCAGCTTCTTCCAGATCCAGGATCTGCCAGCACAGGCCGATGCGCTCGATGGCCGCTGGACGCCTATCAGCCAGCCGAGCGCCAGCTTCCCCCGCAATGGCACGCTGCAGGTGCTGGATGACTGCGGCCCGGGCCTGTCGTGGGAGCACGTCAACGTGTTTACCACCAAGTCGATCGGTCTGGGCGGGAAAGACCGCCTGCTGCACACCGTGGTGCTGCCCTACGAGCTGCGCCGCAGCAGCTATCGCTACACGCTCTACCAGCGGATCGCGCAGGAGGAGCCATGACTCTTACCACCTACCACCTGGAGTTTCGCGCCGTGGCCCGCACGCCGCTGGAGCTGGATGACCAGGCCGGGTCGCAGCTGCGCGGCGCGCTGGTGGGGGCGCTCTGGCAGCGCTTCTGCGCCAACCACCAGGCCCGCACCTGCGCCGAGTGCCCGCTGGCGGCGGCCTGCCCGGTGGCCGCGCTGATCGCCCCTATGCGCGCCGAGGGCGAGCCGGGCGGCGACCAGCGGCCCCGGCCCTACGTCACCCGCCCGCCCCAGGGCGGGCGCTACCGCCCCGGCGACCCGCTGGCCTTCGGGCTGGCGCTGTTCGGCCCCGCCGCCCAGCTCTTCCCCTACGTGGTGATGGCCGCGCAGGGCGTGGAGCAGAGCGGCCTGGGCCGACCGCTGGCGGCCAACGGCGGGCGGCGCGGCCTGATCCAGATCGACGAGATCGCGGCGGTCAGCCCGCTGGATGGGGCGCGGCAGCCGCTGCTGGCCAAGGGCGCGGGCATGGTGGCCAGCCCAGGCCTCGCGGTGGCGGCGGCGGATGTGGCGGCCTTCGCGGCCACGCTGCCCGCCCACGCGCTCACGCTCCAGTTCCTCACGCCGCTGCGCCTGATCGACGGCAAGCAGCTGGTCAAGCGCATCGCGCTGCGCCCGCTGGTGCAGCGCCTGATGCGGCGGCTCGACGACCTGTCGATCGCCTATGGCGCGGGGCCGCTGGGCCTCGACTTCCGCGCGCTGCTGGATGTGGCCGAGCGCGCGGTGGTGATTGAGGACCGCACCCGCTGGGTGGATGTGGCCAGCTACTCGGCGCGGCAGGGTGGCCGCACGCCGATCGGCGGGCTGGTGGGCCAGGCCACCTTCGCGGGCGACCTTGCCCCGCTGCGCGAGCTGCTGGTGTGGGGCAGTCTGGTCCACATCGGCAAGAACGCGGTGAAGGGCGACGGCTGCTACCGCATCCTGGCCGACCAGCGGGCCTTGGCCGCCGCCCACTAGCGGGCGGCGCTGCACCTTAACAACTTGCCTATTCTTTTTACCACGAAGGCGCGAAGGCGGGAGAACCGTTTACCACCAAGAAACCAAGGCACTAAAGAACAAGAAGGCTTGAACGTGTGTGGACCACCCCACCCACCTGGCCCATGCGGCGAAGGTGCCGCTCGTGCCAGCTGGCCATATGCACGAATACCAGCAGCCAGTTTGCAGCATAGGAACGCCCAACATTGGGGGTTCCAAGGGGGCGATGCCCCCTGGCGGGGTTCCGAGGGGCTGGCCCCTCGGCGCCGCCCGCGCAGGGCATCCACCCACCGAACACGTACCACCGCCATGGCTGATAGGAAATACCTCAAAAAAAGAGACCATGTGAGGGGCAACGCCCCCTGGTGGGGTTCCGAGGGGCTGGCCCCTCGGCGCCGCCCGCGCAGGGCATCCACCCACCGAACACGAGGAACCGTTTCGTATGAAGGCGCGAAGGAGGAATGTGCAGCAAGATGCCAAGGGAGGAAAGAATGGCTTGGCCGCTATTTCCGCTGCTCTTCAACCTGTTCATTGCTAATAGCTGGTATTCTTGGTGATTAAGCTTCCGGTGATGGTGATTAAGCTTCCGGCGATGGTGATTAAGCTTCCGGCGATGGTGATTAAGCTTCCGGCGATGGTGATTAAGCTTCCGGCGATGGTGATTAAGCTTCCGGCGATGGTGATTAAGCTTCCGGCGATGGTGATTAAGCTTCCGGTGATGGTGATTAAGCTTCCGGCGATGGTGATGTCCGTTATTCAAAAAGATCCTAGCGTTTTTTGCGATAGCCGGAAAGATCGCGCGGATGCGCGAAAGCAAACCGCAGAAACCCTGCTATCGCAGATCATCCCAGCGGGCTGCTCCCCCGCCGACACGGCCCCACCCGCAGCGGCCCGGCCCCGCCCAGCGCGACGGCCTGCTTTTCCCCCATCCGGCTCCTGACCTTCGGCGCAGGGTTGCGCACGGCCTCCGGCCAACATACAAAGGAGCAAGCGATGTACCTGATCGTCGAGCAGCGCGGCGCGTTCGTGGCCAAGCACCAGGGGCGGCTGCGCGTGACCAAAGACAAGGAGCGGCTGGCCGAGGTGCCGCTGATGCACCTGGAGCAGGTGCTGATCTGTAGCGACGGCGTGGCCCTGAGCAGCGACGTGGTGCGGATCTGCGCCGAGGAGGGCATCCCGCTGCACTTCCTGAACGGGCGCGACGGCAACGACTACGGCACCCTGTTCGCCAGCGGCCTCACCGGCATGGCGCTCACCAAGCGCGCCCAGCTGCGCGCCTACGAGGATGCGCGCGGCCTGGCGCTGGCCAAGGCCTTCGCGCGCGGCAAGATCCAGAGCCAGGCCAACATGCTGCGCTACGCCGCCAAGTACCGCCGCGAGAGCGACCCCGCCGCGCACGCCGCGCTCACCGCCGCCGCCGCCGAGGTGCTCGACACCCTGCCCGCGCTCGACCGCGTGGCGGGCGTGGTGGATGAGGCCACCCGCTCGGCGGTGATGGGGGCCGAGGGCCGCGCGGCGGCGCGCTACTGGGCCGCCGTGGCCCAGCTCATCCCACCCGAGCTGGCCTGGCCCGGGCGCGAAACCCAGGGCGCGACCGACCGCTTCAACCAGGCCCTCAACTACGGCTACGCCGTGCTGCGCGCCCAGGTGCGCGTGGCCCTGCTGCTGGCCGGGCTAGAGCCGAACGCGGGCTTCCTGCACGCCGACCGCCCCGGCAAGCCCAGCCTCAGCCTCGACCTGATCGAGGAGTTCCGCCAGCCGGTGGTGGACCGCACCCTGATCGGGCTGGTGAACCGTGGCGCGGAGCTGGCCCAGCAGGAGGATGGCGGGCTGGACGCGGCCACCCGCCGCCGGATCGCCGAGAAGGTGCTGGAGCGGATGGACAGCAGCGAGCTGTTCGAGGCCAAGCGCCAGCCGCTGCGCCACATCCTGCAGCTGCAGGCGCGGCATATCGCCACCTACGTGCGCGGCGAGCGGGGCGAGTACGCGCCGTTCGTGATGGGGTGGTGAGCCATGCGCTGCCTGCTGATCTACGACATCCCGCACGACGGCCTGCGGCAGAAGGTGGCCGACGCCTGCCTCGACTTCGGCCTGCAGCGCGTGCAGTACAGCGCCTTCCTGGGCGACCTCTCGCGCACGCACCAGCGCGCGCTGTTCCGCGAGATCCAGCGGCGGCTGGGGCGCGGCGCGGCCAACGTGCAGCTCTTCCCGCTGGATGATGCCAGCTGGCAGGCCCGCCGCGTGATCGCCCAGGTTGGGCAGGGGGGCGGCGATGCCTGACATGCTGTGCGAGGTGACCGACCTGAAGCAGTGGAGCTACTGCGCGCGCGTGGTGTTCTACCGCTACTGCATGCCGGATGTGCGCCCGGTCACGGCGCTGATGCGCAGCGGCATCGAGCGCCACCGCGAGGAGGCCACCCGCGAGGAGCGGCGCTCGCTGCGCACCTACGGCCTGTCCGAGGGCGAGCGCCACTACGATCTGGCGCTGCGCTCCGAGTCGCTGGGCCTGAGCGGGCGGCTCGACCTGGCCATCGCCGCGCCGGGGCGAGATGCGCCGGGGGCCGAGGCGCTGGTGGTGGAGTACAAGGACAGCGAGGATGTGCTGCGGCCCCACTTCGCGCTCCAGCTGGCCGCCTACGCGCTGCTGCTGGAGGAGGCCTGGGGGCTGCCGGTGCGGCGCGGCTTCCTCTACAGCATCCCGCTGCGCAAGGCCGAGCCGGTGGCTGTCACGCGGACGCTGCGCGAGAAGGCGCGGCAGGCGGCGCTGGCCATGCGCGCGGCCATCGACGGCGAGCAGACCCCGCCGCCGCCCAAGCGCCGCAGCCCCTGCGTCAGCTGCGAGTTCCGCCGCTTCTGCAACGACGTGGTCTGAGAGGGGCAGAAAGCGCCGCTGTGGCGGGGCGGCTCGCAAACCGCCGCCGTCGCGCCGTTTTATATGGGAGAGCGCTGCGGGCTGTCGGCCTTTCTGCGCAGCTTTACCGCGTGGGGATGGCCGATAGCCTAGCTCGCAACTTGACACGGTTTTGGCGCAAAAGGTGAGTTTCGGAGAGAGGGGAAAAGAAGGCCGTTGATCGTTTGGTGCCGACCTGCTAGAATGGGCCAGGAGCGGCGATCCGGCCCATTTCCGACCTCATCTGTGCCTTGGCCACGAAGAAAAGGCTGGCTTCCCAACCCATCGGCTCACGATTGAGCACTGAAATAGCAACCCCGCCACGGCGGGCTGGGTCGCGCTCACCCTTCCCAACCCATCGGCTCACGATTGAGCACTGAAATCGAAAAAGGGAAAATGCGACAAAGCGTTCTTTTATTTCTTCCCAACCCATCGGCTCACGATTGAGCACTGAAATGGCGGCTACGTCGACGACCTCGACAACCTGGACGACTTCCCAACCCATCGGCTCACGATTGAGCACTGAAATACCGGGGCCACGGCCACATGGAGCCGCGCCTCTGGCTTCCCAACCCATCGGCTCACGATTGAGCACTGAAATTGCGGCAGGACGTGCGGCACATCGGAGATCGGATATCTTCCCAACCCATCGGCTCACGATTGAGCACTGAAATAGCGATCTGGTAGCGGTACTTTTTAATGAGATCGACTTCCCAACCCATCGGCTCACGATTGAGCACTGAAATACTTGCGACTCAGATCCACCCAGCGCTGCGCCGACTTCCCAACCCATCGGCTCACGATTGAGCACTGAAATGCGCTGTGTTGATCAGTCCTTGGCGATGCTGGGATTCTTCCCAACCCATCGGCTCACGATTGAGCACTGAAATTCGTGCTGGTGGGATACGCGCCAGAGTACGACGGCGTCTTCCCAACCCATCGGCTCACGATTGAGCACTGAAATACGCCAGCCGCCAGGCCGCTGGCAAGAACCAAAGACTTCCCAACCCATCGGCTCACGATTGAGCACTGAAATTCGACCGTGGGGGCGATGTGCGTGTACCCGAGGACTTCCCAACCCATCGGCTCACGATTGAGCACTGAAATGGCCAGCATGCCTATCCGAGTCCAATACCGGATCACTTCCCAACCCATCGGCTCACGATTGAGCACTGAAATAGCTGGCCGCTGGCCACGTGCTCCACGCGAGCGGCTTCCCAACCCATCGGCTCACGATTGAGCACTGAAATATGTGGGGGTGATCCGGTTCCCCTGGGGGTCAAACCCTTCCCAACCCATCGGCTCACGATTGAGCACTGAAATAGGTATGATAAATGGATAGAGGAAACACGCGAGGATAACTTCCCAACCCATCGGCTCACGATTGAGCACTGAAATAGGGCTGCCGCGTGGCGAAGGCGAACCGCTGCTGTCTTCCCAACCCATCGGCTCACGATTGAGCACTGAAATCGCTTCAGCTTGCCCCACACGCGGAGGCCGACAGCTTCCCAACCCATCGGCTCACGATTGAGCACTGAAATGGCAGACCGATGCAGACGAGCGGCGGCTGCGCATCGCTTCCCAACCCATCGGCTCACGATTGAGCACTGAAATAGCCTGGCCGAGACGCGCCAGGAGCTGTTCGAGAGCTTCCCAACCCATCGGCTCACGATTGAGCACTGAAATATGAAGACAAGACCGTTCTCTGTTTCTGCAACATCTTCCCAACCCATCGGCTCACGATTGAGCACTGAAATACACGACCCCATCGCCGAACAGGCAGTTATCGGCCTTCCCAACCCATCGGCTCACGATTGAGCACTGAAATTTCCTCGAAGAGCTGCTGCTCGCGCCCTGCGAGGGCTTCCCAACCCATCGGCTCACGATTGAGCACTGAAATTTGGCGGCGCAGCACCTCCGCCACCACCGGTATCTCCTTCCCAACCCATCGGCTCACGATTGAGCACTGAAATAGCGCTGGCCAGGGCCTTTGTCGTCGCAGCGTGGGCCTTCCCAACCCATCGGCTCACGATTGAGCACTGAAATATGGGCTTGGGCGCTGGGTCATCCTGTGCGGGCGGCTCTTCCCAACCCATCGGCTCACGATTGAGCACTGAAATCGCGCCGAATCGCGAACGATCCGGCTAGGTCGGGTCCTTCCCAACCCATCGGCTCACGATTGAGCACTGAAATTCGGCTCCGTCGACCACATAGCGCTCGACCGTGCGGACTTCCCAACCCATCGGCTCACGATTGAGCACTGAAATGCCGAGGGCGCGGGGCCGGGCGCGGGCAACGGGTCGCTTCCCAACCCATCGGCTCACGATTGAGCACTGAAATACACACTACCTGAACCTGATGGGGTCGATCACTCCCACTTCCCAACCCATCGGCTCACGATTGAGCACTGAAATTGGCCCTGGCCCCAGACAGCCGCGCCATCTCGCTGCCTTCCCAACCCATCGGCTCACGATTGAGCACTGAAATCTCGAAGGTGCTCTCGGGCGAGCGGGATGGCGTGTACTTCCCAACCCATCGGCTCACGATTGAGCACTGAAATAGCACAGGGAATATGTATAGGCGGATTGGGGCGCTACTTCCCAACCCATCGGCTCACGATTGAGCACTGAAATTGATGTTGAGCTTCCGGTTTGGCTTCACATTCGGGCTTCCCAACCCATCGGCTCACGATTGAGCACTGAAATGAGCAGCGGCCCGATGGGTCGCCGCTGCAGGTCGGCTTCCCAACCCATCGGCTCACGATTGAGCACTGAAATCCCGGATTCCAGAGAACCAACGGTGCGTCGGGGCCATACTTCCCAACCCATCGGCTCACGATTGAGCACTGAAATAGGCTGCGCAGATCAGCGGGGTCGGTGGCGAGGTCTTCCCAACCCATCGGCTCACGATTGAGCACTGAAATCGGCTGGCCAGACAGCGGGCTTGCTGGGCGGGCTGGCTTCCCAACCCATCGGCTCACGATTGAGCACTGAAATTGATACCGAAGGCAGAGGCAGACCGGCTGTACCAACTTCCCAACCCATCGGCTCACGATTGAGCACTGAAATTCCTCCATCACGTTGTCAATGATGACCGGGATGCGCCTTCCCAACCCATCGGCTCACGATTGAGCACTGAAATACGGCGGAGGATGGCCAGATGCCCGACGAGGTGCCCGCTTCCCAACCCATCGGCTCACGATTGAGCACTGAAATCTAGTGGCGAAGGCTGGCGCGGCCCAGCCCTACGCCCTTCCCAACCCATCGGCTCACGATTGAGCACTGAAATAGGCCGACATCGCCAAGCTGGAGGCGCAGCTTAACTTCCCAACCCATCGGCTCACGATTGAGCACTGAAATCTTGGCATTTTGTCGCTTGGCCCGCCCGTGATCATACTTCCCAACCCATCGGCTCACGATTGAGCACTGAAATGCATGGGCAGCGCCTGCGGCCTAGCCATCGAGCTCTTCCCAACCCATCGGCTCACGATTGAGCACTGAAATTTCCACTGTGATGCGAATGGATCGGCGCGTGTAACCCTTCCCAACCCATCGGCTCACGATTGAGCACTGAAATATGTTCACCGTGAGCGCGACAAGTCAGGCCCGAGCGCTTCCCAACCCATCGGCTCACGATTGAGCACTGAAATGCCGCGACGGCACCGGCGTTCACTCGCAGCCGACCTTCCCAACCCATCGGCTCACGATTGAGCACTGAAATGACAACGCGACGATATAGGCACGCCGCTCCCAACGTCTTCCCAACCCATCGGCTCACGATTGAGCACTGAAATCGGCCACGCCAGCGAGCCAGGCACTCAGCACCGCCGCTTCCCAACCCATCGGCTCACGATTGAGCACTGAAATTTGCTGCTGCCGTACTTGCCCACGCGTCGCTCGCCTTCCCAACCCATCGGCTCACGATTGAGCACTGAAATAGCGGCGGCGCTGCGACTCTTTGCGGTGCGCCGAGAGCTTCCCAACCCATCGGCTCACGATTGAGCACTGAAATTGCTGGGTGATCGCGCTTTCCATGTCGTTAAAGGCTTCCCAACCCATCGGCTCACGATTGAGCACTGAAATAGAAGTGGCGCGGCATGCGCTCGCTTCGTACCTCGCTTCCCAACCCATCGGCTCACGATTGAGCACTGAAATAGGTGATCCACGCGGTGGTCTCATCGACGAACGCCTTCCCAACCCATCGGCTCACGATTGAGCACTGAAATTCGTATAGGCCACACGCTGCCGCTTCAGTTCGGCGCCTTCCCAACCCATCGGCTCACGATTGAGCACTGAAATGGTGCTGCTCACCGGCATGGTCTTCTGTGCGCATTCTTCCCAACCCATCGGCTCACGATTGAGCACTGAAATTCACCAAGACCATGGTGGATGAGCTGATCCACAACATCTTCCCAACCCATCGGCTCACGATTGAGCACTGAAATGCTCTCGGCCAGCAGCTGCGAGAGGGCCACCTCGTCTTCCCAACCCATCGGCTCACGATTGAGCACTGAAATAGGGCGCTCTCGGCGCTCAGATGGGCCACGACCTCGCTTCCCAACCCATCGGCTCACGATTGAGCACTGAAATTCATCTTGTCATCTGTCTCGCACATCTTCACAATCCTTCCCAACCCATCGGCTCACGATTGAGCACTGAAATAGGCGAGTTCGTACCTTATCGACCCAACTGCGTATGCTTCCCAACCCATCGGCTCACGATTGAGCACTGAAATTCAGCATCGCTCACATTTGGTAGCGGCTCTGCAGATACTTCCCAACCCATCGGCTCACGATTGAGCACTGAAATCTGCAGGCTTTCAGCGCGTGGCGCTATGGCCGCGGGCTTCCCAACCCATCGGCTCACGATTGAGCACTGAAATTACGACGCTTTCAAGGCGGCGGCGGGTAGAAGAGCTTCCCAACCCATCGGCTCACGATTGAGCACTGAAATATCGTTTGTGCAAATGATACAGGCCTAGACTGGCTTCCCAACCCATCGGCTCACGATTGAGCACTGAAATGGCGATCTCCAGCGCCAGGGCCTCGGCGTGGTCGTCCTTCCCAACCCATCGGCTCACGATTGAGCACTGAAATATGGCGACTCGGCGTAGGCAGGCAGCGAGACAAGAGTGCTTCCCAACCCATCGGCTCACGATTGAGCACTGAAATCGCTGGGCCAGCCGCATCACGCTGGAGATCGTCGACGTCTTCCCAACCCATCGGCTCACGATTGAGCACTGAAATGAGGAGGAAAACGACCATGGCAGCAACGCAGACCGCTTCCCAACCCATCGGCTCACGATTGAGCACTGAAATAGCACGGCGGCCCGCTGGGCGGCGGTCGGCTGCTGTGCTTCCCAACCCATCGGCTCACGATTGAGCACTGAAATGCCGTAGCCTATCTCGGTCGGCCCGCTCGGGCTATCTTCCCAACCCATCGGCTCACGATTGAGCACTGAAATGCACCGAGGTCGAGCAGATGCGCACCTACTGGGCTTCCCAACCCATCGGCTCACGATTGAGCACTGAAATGACTGGGCATCGGGGTCAACGGCAGCGGCGCGCGCTTCCCAACCCATCGGCTCACGATTGAGCACTGAAATTTGTGTCGCGTGATGAAGCGGAGGGGTTCTACCGTGCTTCCCAACCCATCGGCTCACGATTGAGCACTGAAATACCCAGCAGCCACGATCTGATCAAATACATCTTCCCTTCCCAACCCATCGGCTCACGATTGAGCACTGAAATTGCGCGAGAAGCGCGGCAAGTGGGCGGCGTATGAGCTTCCCAACCCATCGGCTCACGATTGAGCACTGAAATAGATGATCACCGCACCGCCGCCATGGCGCTTGATCGCTTCCCAACCCATCGGCTCACGATTGAGCACTGAAATTCGACCGCATCTTCACCGCCGCTCAGAAGCTGAGCCTTCCCAACCCATCGGCTCACGATTGAGCACTGAAATTCCGCCTGCTGGCCCAGGCATACACCGCGCGGCGGCTTCCCAACCCATCGGCTCACGATTGAGCACTGAAATCGCAAGAGCTATGTGCAGAGACGGGGTGGGATAGCTTCCCAACCCATCGGCTCACGATTGAGCACTGAAATATTTTCGCGCTGATCTGATCAAGCGAGCCAAGAACTTCCCAACCCATCGGCTCACGATTGAGCACTGAAATACGGCGACCGCTCCCGCGCCCACGACCGTCGCCGCCTTCCCAACCCATCGGCTCACGATTGAGCACTGAAATAGTGGGCCACGGGCCTGCAGACCATGAAGCGCAAGCTTCCCAACCCATCGGCTCACGATTGAGCACTGAAATTACGCATGCGGCTTCGGCGTGAACAAGCTGCGCAACTTCCCAACCCATCGGCTCACGATTGAGCACTGAAATAAGCAGCAGAGGTGGCCGAGGCTGCGCGGCAGGCTGACTTCCCAACCCATCGGCTCACGATTGAGCACTGAAATTCATTTTGTGATCTACTTTCTGTCCCAGAAGATGACTTCCCAACCCATCGGCTCACGATTGAGCACTGAAATTGTGATATCTATATTGCTAACGATTGGGGTATCACTTCCCAACCCATCGGCTCACGATTGAGCACTGAAATTATGATGCTTTCAAGGCCGCGTCAGGGCGTAGAGACTTCCCAACCCATCGGCTCACGATTGAGCACTGAAATAGCCAATTGATCAGGCCCGCGCTGTGGGCGATGCCCTTCCCAACCCATCGGCTCACGATTGAGCACTGAAATGTGGTACCAACCACGGGCGTTGTGACCGGCAGAGAGCTTCCCAACCCATCGGCTCACGATTGAGCACTGAAATATGATAAACTGCCAGGCCGCCGACAGGATCGCGCCGCTTCCCAACCCATCGGCTCACGATTGAGCACTGAAATGCCAGGATCGGCGATGTGCTTGGCTAGCTTGATCCCTTCCCAACCCATCGGCTCACGATTGAGCACTGAAATGCCAAGGGCCAGCCGCGCCGCCTAAACCTCACGACTTCCCAACCCATCGGCTCACGATTGAGCACTGAAATTTCTTCAGCTTGCCCCACACGCGGAGGCCGACAGCGACTTCCCAACCCATCGGCTCACGATTGAGCACTGAAATATGGCGCCACAGCCACGCCGCTCGTCGAAACCCAGCTTCCCAACCCATCGGCTCACGATTGAGCACTGAAATGATGGTCACGCCGTAGCGCTCCTCTAGCTCGCGCGTGCTTCCCAACCCATCGGCTCACGATTGAGCACTGAAATCTGGTTTCCTCCAAGATGCGCAGCACCTGGTCGTGCTTCCCAACCCATCGGCTCACGATTGAGCACTGAAATAGGGCGGGCCTGTGGCGCTCGCGGCACGGGCGCTGGCTTCCCAACCCATCGGCTCACGATTGAGCACTGAAATTTGGCGTAGTCGATGCTGACGACCGTGAACGGGTAGCTTCCCAACCCATCGGCTCACGATTGAGCAGTGAAATATGTTTCTGAACATATTCAGATCAGCGTCGGCCCCTTCTTCCCAACCCATCGGCTCACGATTGAGCACTGAAATTCGGGTTGCTGGGGCTGGGGCTGGGGTGCAGGCGCTTCCCAACCCATCGGCTCACGATTGAGCACTGAAATGCCACCGCGTAGAACGCCAACCGGATCAGCTGACTTCCCAACCCATCGGCTCACGATTGAGCACTGAAATAGATCGTAGCAATGGCATGATCAAGCGTATCGGCACTTCCCAACCCATCGGCTCACGATTGAGCACTGAAATGGTTTTTGCCGGGCGATGCATAATGCCTCCTTCGCTTCCCAACCCATCGGCTCACGATTGAGCACTGAAATGCTCGGCGTCGACCTGATCGTGTGGGACGCGGCGCTCTTCCCAACCCATCGGCTCACGATTGAGCACTGAAATTGTTTTCTGTTTCTCAGCAGGGGGGCAGGGCCACTCTTCCCAACCCATCGGCTCACGATTGAGCACTGAAACCGCCTTGCGTACGATCCCATGCCGCGCCGCGTTTGCTATACTCTACGGTACCGTGCCCTCCCATAGCCAAGGTGTACCTGTATGAACAGCCGAGATCTGCTCGACCCCGAGCTGGCACCTATCCTTGATATTCTCCCCGTGGCCCAGCTCACGGCGGAGTCTCTGCCCGCCATCCGCGCGGCCAGCGCCGCCATGCTTGGCAGCATCCCCGTGCCCGATTTCCCCGGCCTGAGCGTGGGCGAGCGGCTGGTGCCCGGCCCCGAGGGTGCCCCCGATGTGCGCGTGCTGGTCTACCGCCCCGAGCAACATGCAGCGCCCACCGCCGGGCTGCTCTGGGTGCACGGCGGCGGCTATGTGAGCGGCAGCGCCGATGCCGAGGACATCCGCGCGCGGGCCATGGCGGCGGCGCTGGGCTGCGTGCTGGTGTCGGTCGACTACCGCCTGGCTCCCGAGGTGCCCCACCCCGGCCCGCTGGAGGACTGCTACGCCGCGCTGCGCTGGCTGCACGCCAGCGCAGCCGACCTGGGCGTCGACCCGGCGCGGCTGGCCGTGGGCGGCGGCAGCGCTGGCGGCGGTCTGGCCGCCGCGCTCGCGCTGCTGGCCCGCGACCGGGGCGAGGTGCCGCTGGTCTTTCAGTGCCTGCTCGCGCCCATGATCGATGACCGCACGGTGACGCTCGACCCGCCGCACCCCTACACGGGCGAGTTCATCTGGACGCGGGAGGCCAACCGCTTCGGCTGGGCCGCGCTGCTGGGCCGCGAGCCGGGCGGCCAGGGCGTGTCGCCCTACGCGGCGGCGGCCCGCGCCGAGGATCTGGCCGGGCTGCCCGCCGCATTCATCGCGGTTGGGGCGCTCGACCTGTTCCTTGAGGAGAATATGGAGTATGCGCGGCGTCTGACCCGCGCCGGTGTGCCCGTGGAGCTGCACGTCTACCCCGGCGTCTACCACGGCTTCCAGATGGTGCAGCAGGCCCAGGCGACCAAGGCCGCCGAGCGTGACCAGTTCAGCGCGCTGCGGCGGGCGCTGGGGCTCTAGCCGCTGCTGCTTTTTTAAACTGACGAGGCCTGCGGCTCATTGCCGCAGGCCTCGTTTGGCATGCGCAGGCGAGCCCGCACCCTCGGGTGGTGGGGCGCTCGCGGTGGTTGAGGGTGTAGGTTGCCGATAAGTGGACGATGATTGTGCTAGAGGTGCTGATCGAGCATGGTGAGCTATGGTTCAGCCGCCTGACTGAGTTTGTTACGGGCATCAGCCAGAAGATGCTGACCAAGACCCTGCGTCAGGTGGAGCGCGATAGGTTGCTGATCCGCACGGTTCATCCGGTCATCCCGCCGCATGTTGAGTATCGCCTAACAGAGTTGGGCGAGAGCCTGGCCGAGGCGTTCTGCGGGGTGTGGGCCGCCCAGCACCACGCCGAGGTCGCGCGGGCGCGGCGTCGTTTCGATGCCCGCGGCGGCCACGCGCCAGCAGATTCGTGAGCTGGCCGGTAGCCGCCGTGCAAGCCGCACCCTGGCGGCATGGGCTGCTACTTGCGGCTGCCCGCATTGCGCTGCAGCTGCAGTTCTAGCCCGGCGCGGTCGATCTGGATCCAGTACTCGGCGATCCGCCCGTTCTCCACGCGGTAGACGGCGCTGGCGATCTCGATCACCGGCAGCCCGGTCGGAGCGTAGCCGTCGACCTCGCCCAGGTGCGCGCCGGTCTGCTGCCAGCGCACATACACCCGGTCGCCCTCGGCGATGCACTCGGTTATCTCAAGCGTGAACGGGCCATAGGCCGCCAGCATCTCGCGCACATGCGCGGCGTACATGGCGGGGGTGCGCTGCACGGTCATGGGCTGCTCGGCGGTCATCTGGTGCGCGAGAACGTGCTCGGCCATATAGTGCTGCACCTGGTCAAGCTGCCTGCCAGATCGGATGTTGGCAAAAAAGCCGAGCACCAGCTCTTTTGGTGTTTGCGGTGACATAACGCTCCCCTTGGTATTCCCTTTTCAGGCTGAAAAGTATATCCGATTTTTTACCACCAAGACTTCAAGACTCTAAGGGAACACGGGAGTGAATAGCCACAACGGCTCGAAGACGCCAGAAAAGTGTGACAAAACCTTCGAGCCTTCGTGGCTTTGTGGTACAGAATTTCCGGTAGGTCGAGAACGCATAGCCCCTGGGCACTTGGTGTGGCTGTGCTTGCCATCCGAGTGGATGGGGTGTATACTAAATATATGCGTGCGCACGCATGTATTTAGCTGGTAGCGCGCTGCCAGAAAAGGAGCACCACGATGGATGCCTACTCGCAGCTTTTCGATCTGATCGCCGCGCTGGCCCGCCGCCGCTATACGGTGGCCGAGCGTTCCTTCGCCACGCTGGGCCTGAACCACACCGAGGCCCGGCTGCTGCGCCTGCTCGCCCAGGCGGGCGACTCGGCCACCCAGGATTCGCTGGCCCAGCAGCTCTTCATCGACCGCAGCAATGCGGGCAGGGCGCTCAAGGCGCTGGAGCACAAGGGCTACATTGCGCGGCAGAAAGATCTGGCCGATAAGCGGGCAAATGTCGTGTGCCTCACTGAAAAGGGCGCGGCCATGGTGATCGAGATCGTGCGGTTGCGCGAAACCATCGCTCAGGCCTTCTTTGGCGATTTGAGCGCCGAAGATGCGGCGCGGGCAGTTGAGATCTTGGAAAGGCTGGCCTATGACGAACCAAACATATGAGGCGCAGGGCACCCAGCCCACTCTCGAGCATACCCGCGCCACTGGCGTCGGGCGCTGGCCGCTGGCCAGCCTAGCGCTGTGCATGCTTCTGCCGTCGCTTGGCTCTAGCGTGGTGAATGTGGCGCTGCCACTGCTGGCGCGCTCGTTTGGCGCACCCTTCGCGGCGGTGCAGTGGGTGGTGCTCTCCTACCTAGTGGCCACCACCTCGCTGCTGGTGGGGGCCGGGCGGCTGGGCGACATGCTGGGCCGCCGTCGGCTGCTGCTGGGGGGCGTCGCTCTGTTCACCGTGGCGTCGGCGCTGTGCGGGGCCGCCCCCACGCTGTGGCTGCTGATCGCGGCGCGTGCGTTCCAGGGTATCGGCGCGGCAGTCATGCTGGCGCTAGTGATGGCCCAGGTGGGTGAGCATGTGCCGCCGGAGCACGTGGGCCGGGCCATGGGCCTGCTGGCCACCATGTCGGCGGTGGGCACAGCGCTTGGCCCCTCGCTTGGCGGCGCGCTGGCCGCATGGGCTGGCTGGCGGGCAATCTTCTTGCTGAATACGCTTTTGGGCGCGTTGGTCTTCTCGCTGGTCTGGCGGTTTCTCGCGGCGGATGGTGGGGAGAAGCGGGGGCAGCCGTTCAGCTTCGATCTGTGGGGCACGGCGCTGCTGGCGGCGCTGCTAGCCTGCTATGCGCTGGCAGTGTCGATTCGCGCTGCCCCGATGCTTAATGTTAGCCTGTTGGTGGCGACTGTGCTTGGTCTTGCGCTGTTTGTGGTGGTGGAGCGGCGTGCGCCTGTACCGATTATAAAGTTAGGCATGCTGCGTGATCTTCGCCTGGGCATCAGCCTTGGCCTGAGCCTGCTGGTCAACACCGTGCTGATGACCACGCTGGTGGTCGGGCCGTTCTACCTAGCTGGCGGCCTTGGCCTACCCACGCCTGCGGTCGGCCTGGCCATGTCGGTGGGGCCGGTGGTCGCGGCGCTGTCGGGCGTGCCTGCAGGCTCCATGGTAGATCGCCTGGGCGCGCAGCGCACCATGACCCTGGGGCTGATCGGCATCGTGCTGGGGGCGGTGCTGCTGGCGCTGTTCCCGCTATCGTCCGGCCTTGCGGGCTACCTCGCGCCGCTGGCTGCGATCACCTCCGGGTTCGCACTTTTTCAGGCCGCCAATAATACGGCGGTGATGGCGAGCGCCCAGCGCGAGCAGCGCGGCGTGGTCTCGGGCATGCTCAATCTCTCGCGCAACCTGGGCCTGATCACGGGCACATCGGTGATGGGCGCGCTGTTCGCGTTTGCCTCTGGCGCTGCCGATGTGGCGCTCGCGCCGCCGAGTGCGGTGTCGCAGGGCATGCGTGCCACCTTCGCTCTCGCGGCAGCGGCGCTGGCGGCGGCGCTGCTTGGCTCGCTGCTGCTGCGCCGTACAAGCTCGATCTAGGCCGCCTGCTGCCGCCTGGCGCGGGGCAGCCAGCCCCGCGCCAGGTCTATCGGCTAGGCATTCTGGGCGTCGATCTTGGCATCCAGCCTGCGCTCGGCGTCTAGGCGCTCCAGATCGTAGGTGTTAAGGTCGACAAAGCGCATGCCCTCGGCCAGCGTCGGGTGCACCTGCTCGATCAGGCGGTAGATCTCCTGCGCGATCGCGCGGTAGGTCGGGTGGCCCTGCGGCGAGGCCCGCAGCTCGGTCAGGTGGTAGGCCTCGCGCAGGTTTAGCGTTACCCGCCAGCGCACACGGAAGGCCAGCGGCACCGCATACTGCGCCGCGCTCGGCAGCGCCGCGCGGATGGCCTCGAAGCTCTCGGCGGCGGAGGCCAGCGCGCGGTCGTAGGCCCCGGCCAGCCGCGCGTCGATCAGCTCGGCGGGTGTGGTGAAGCCGTGCAGCGTGGTGTAGCCCTGGCGCTCCTGCGAGAGCATGCGGTGCCGCTGCAGGTCGCGGTAGGCCCCCAGGTCGGCCAAGATGTCGAAGGTGTAGCTGGCCTCCTCGAAGGCGCGGCCAGGGCGGTGGAAGCGGTTCTCGCGCCGACCCACATACGCCTGCACGATACCGCGCAGCTCGTCCTCTCCCAGCTGGCTGGCCATGGCCTGGGCCTCATCAAGCGGCATGTCGAGGTGCGGGTAGAGGATGGAGGCCGCCACGCGCGCCACGGCGTCGTGGTCGTGGCGCACCAGCGTCACCAGCGACTCGGTGGCGATCGCTACCGGCTTGGCGTAGGCGGTGGCCAGCTCTTGGATACGCTCGCGGTTGGCCCGCAGGTAGCGCTGGTAGGCCTCGCCGCGCTCGTTCTTGGCCCGCTTCACAAACGAAGGGATGAGCGAGTTCAAGGCCTCGTACATCTGGTCGGCGATGGTGTGCAGCTCGGCGTGCTCGGTGGCGTAGAGCTTGGTGAGCAGGTACTCGAAGGCTCGCCCGTTGCCAAACAGCCCCACGTTGGTGTAGGTGGCCATCGGCAGCAGACCGCGCAGCAGGTCGAAGGCCTTGGCGCGGGTGGCGCTGTTGTAGGCCCGCTCGGATGTCTGGCTGTCGCGCGGGGTGCGCTCGCGAACCCAGGCGATCGTCGGCTCCAGCAGCGCGCCGTAGGTGTCGAACAGGCCATCCATGGCCGTGGTGTACAGCTCCTCTAGGCCGTGCTGGGCCAGCTCGGCGGGGCGGTGGTAGCGGTAGCGCCCATCGACCTTGCGGTTGAACACCACGTAGCGCGTGGATTTCTCCAGCGGGCTAAGCCCGATCCGGCTCTCCTCCAGCGCCTTGGCGGCGATGTTGCTCACGCCCTCGCAGGCCAGGTGCGCCCCGCCCAGCTCGGCCACCGAGTCGTCGCCGTAGCCGATCAGCACGCGGTCGTAGAAGGCCTCGGCCTGCTGCACCGCCACCACCTGCTCGGCCCCGTTGGATGCCGCGCTGCCCACGATCTGGGCGAACCCCGACTCGGGTGCCTGAATAAACTCATCCAGCAGGATGCGGCGCAGGCTCTTGTCGGTGCGGCTGTAGCGCGAGAATAGCGCGCCCTTCACCACCTCGGGCAGGTTGCGCAGCCCGAAGATCGGCGCGTCGACATCGGTCACAAAGGGCGCAAGCAGCGCTCGCTCTTCTGGGGTGAAGTGGTCGCCCCAGGGGTCGTTTGTGTTGGTCACGTGGGTTCCTGTCTGTTTTTTAAGCCCCATACTATACCATCATAATGGCTGCATCCAGCAGCAAAACGCCCCTGCCGTGTGAGGGCAGGGGCGTTTTGCCTGACGGAAGCTGGATCTGCCTAGCGCCTGCTGCGGGCGAGCAGAAATGCCACGCCTGCTGCGGCGAAGGCCATCTGGAAGGGGTAGCGCCGCGCCAGCGCGGCCAGATCGTTGGCGAAGCTGGTGTGCTGGGAGTGGGTGGGCGCGGCCAGGGACACCGGCCCAAGCGCCTCGGCGGCGCGCAGCAGCGAGCGCTCATCCAGTATCATCGGCGGCGGATCGTGCACAGGCGTGGTCAGCATGGTCTCAAGCAGCTCATGTTCTCGCTCGGTCATGTCGGCACCTCCTTTATTCAGTCGCTACGGTCAGAAAAGCAGGTTACATACCAGGGCTGCCAGACCTATCGCCCCGCGCAAGAAACTAGGAGGCGGGTTGGTATTTGTGCTCTTAGCGTCTTGGTGGTAAATGCTTCTTTTCCCCTCGTGCCTTCGCGCCTTCGTGGTATTTGCCCTCTTGGCGTCTTGGCGTCTTGGTGGTAGACGCTTCTCCTGCGGGGGAGCGCGCCGTTTCTGTGGTACACTGCCCTTCCCAGAGCGATTTTGGCAGTGAGGAAAGCTGTGAAGACAACCCAAGAGCGAATCGATGATCTGCGCCGCCGCCGTGCGCAGCTGGCCGAGGGCAACCCCGCCGCCGCTCAGAAGCAGCGTGAGCGCGGCAAGCTCACGGCCCGCGAGCGCATAGATGCCCTGCTCGACCCCGGCTCGTTTGTCGAGCTGGATGCCTTTGCCGTGCACCGCTCGGTGGCATTCGGGCTGGAGAGCAACAGGCCGCTGGGCGATGGCGTGATCACAGGCCATGGCACCATCGACGGGCGGGCGGTCTGCGTGTTCGCCCAAGATTTCACCGTGTTTGGTGGCTCGCTGGGCGAGGTGTTCGCCGAGAAGATCTGCAAGGTGATGGATCTGGCCCTGCGCATGGGGGTGCCGATCATCGGCCTGAACGACTCCGGCGGCGCGCGTATTCAGGAGGGCGTGGTCAGCCTGGGCGGCTACGCCGAGATCTTCTACCGCAACGTGATGGCCTCGGGCGTTATCCCCCAGATCTCGCTGATCGCCGGGCCGTGCGCAGGTGGCGCGGTCTACTCGCCTGCCATGACCGACTTCATCCTCATGGTCAAGCAGACATCCCAGATGTTCATCACCGGCCCCGATGTGATCAAAACCGTGACCAACGAGGATGTGGGCTTCGAGGAGCTTGGCGGCGCGATGACCCACAACCAGCGCTCGGGTGTGGCCCACTTCGCCGCCGAGGACGAGGCCGACGCCTTCGAGCAGCTGCGCGCGCTGCTCTCGTATCTGCCGCTCAACAACCTAGATGAGCCGCCCTACATCGCCCCCGCCGATGACCCCGATCGCATGGAGGCCTCGCTGCAGGGCCTCATCCCCGACAGCAGCCGCAAGCCCTACGACATGCACGCCGTGCTCACCGCCGTGCTCGACCACGAGAGCTTCTTCGAGGTGCAGCCCTTCTTTGCCCGCAACATCATCTGCGGCTTCGCGCGGCTCGATGGCTTCCCGGTGGGTGTGGTGGCCAACCAGCCGATGCACCTAGCTGGCGTGCTCGATATTGACTCCTCGGTGAAGGCCGCCCGCTTCGTGCGCTTCTGCGACGCCTTCAACATCCCGCTGCTCACCTTTGTGGATGTGCCCGGCTTCCTGCCCGGCACCCAGCAGGAGTACGGCGGCATTATCCGCCACGGGGCCAAGCTGCTCTACGCCTACTGCGAGGCCACCGTGCCCAAGCTCACCGTGATCACCCGCAAGGCCTACGGCGGCGCGTACGACGTGATGTCCTCCAAGCACATTCGCGCCGACTTCAACTTTGCCTGGCCCACCGCCGAGATCGCAGTGATGGGCGTGGACGCGGCGGTCAAGATCATCTTCCGTAAGGAGCTGGCCCAGGCCGACGACCCGGACGCCCGCCAGGCCGAGCTGGTTGAGGATTACCAGAACCGTTTTGCCAACCCCTACAGCGCCGCCGAGCGCGGCTACATCGATGCCGTGATCGAGCCGCATGAGACCCGCCCAGCCCTGATCAAGGCGCTGCGCCTGGCCCGCACCAAACGCCAGAGCCTGCGGCCCCGCAAGCATGGCAACATCCCGCTGTAGGCATGGATAGCGGTCTTTTTTAGGCTAAAACCTAACGAAATGCTGATAGTTGTCATCGAATCTCAATCTCTGTACCTATTGCGCGGCTGCCATCAGGATGATAATATGAAGGCAGATCGCCGACGGTGTCCGAAAGGGGTTTGCGTGGCGAGATCACGAGTAGCGAAAGCATGACAGTGTCAAACAACGAAACTGGGTCAGCCGAACGCGTGATTGAGCTGCGACTTCCGAGCCGACTCGGGTACGAGAAAGTCGCCATGGATACCGCTGCGTCACTCGCGCGGCGCATGGGGTTTACCGGCGATCGGGTCGAGTCGCTACGCACCGCCGTAGCCGAGGCCGTGACCAATGCGATCGAGCATGGCAACGCCCATGAGCTAGATACCAAGGTATCGGTGGTGCTGACGCTGCGCGCCGATGAGCTCATCATCGATGTGGGCGACCAGGGTCGCAAGCAGCTCGATGCCGACAAGACCACCTCTATACCGCGGATCGAAGACGCGCTCGACCGCCTCGACAAGGGCGGCTGGGGCATCTGGCTGATCCGCGAGCTTATGGATGAAGTAGAGTTTAGTACCGGCCCCAGCGGGGGAAATCAGATCCGCATGGTCATTCACCTCGAACAGTAAGATAGCACATGGAAACATCCTCCCTCCAGCCTTCACTTGAGCTTTCTATCCCCAGCGAGTTTGGGTATGAGAAAATTGCGCGCGAAGCAGTGGCCGCCTTTGCGCGTCGCCTTGGGTTCGACTGTGAGCGGATCGAGGATCTTAAAACAGCGCTAGGTGAGGCCTGCATCAATGCCATCGAGCATGGCAACCAGCGTGGCTCCGGGCTGCGGGTCAGCGTGTCGTGCGTGGTCAATGAGAGCGCCCTGCTGATCGATGTGCAGGATCAGGGGGTTCAGCGCTTTCAGGGATGTGGCGCGCCAGCGACTATCGACAGCAAGCTCGATGGTGCTGCGCCATACCGTGGTATGGGCCTCATGCTCATCCGCGAGCTGGTTGACGAGGCGGAATTTGTTGATACCCCAAATGGTGGGAATCGGTTTCGGCTGATGCTGCGCCGCGCGCGCGCGGTGGCCTCAGCCGCTGTTTGATGCTGCCCCAACCTACCACGAGGCAAGGAGTGTACATAACATGATGCTTGAAGATGAGCTGAGCGTAAGCATCCGCCACCGTGACGGTGTGGCGATCATTGATCTGGTCGGCGATGTGACCACCTTCGCCGAGGAAAAGATCACCAGCGCCTACAACCAAGTGAGCAGCGAGGGCGCAAAGCAGATTCTGCTCAACTTCCGGCAGAACGACTACATCAACAGCGCCGGGATCGCTATTCTGATCGGTGTGGTCACCGAGGTCAACCGCCACGGCCAAAAGCTGGCGGTCAGCGGCCTCTCGCAGCACTTCCAGAAGATCTTCCGCATGGTGGGGCTGGCGCAGTACGCCGAGATCTACCAGGATGAGGAAGAGGCCGTGCGCGGCTTTGTGGCCGCCACCGCCTAGCTCGGCTGTCGGCACGAGAAATCTTCGCCTGTGCCGTAGCGCCTTGCTACAAGCATCTATGCTACAGACTGTAGCAGCGCGCTAGCGGCGGCTGGCCAGCAGCGAGTGCCAGCCAGAGCGATGTACATAAGCCCCCCCGATCGCTCGGGCGGGGCCTTTTGTTGCCAAGATCTGGCCCAAAACCAGTGCCTCTGCGTTCTGTGGCGGCTGGGTCGTGAAGCGTGGGCTTTCTGCACCTCGTGTCTTGATGGTAAAAGAATCTGCGCCCTTGACAGCACCCTATGATGTATGGTATCCTCACACCAGTTTAGAAAACAGAGATAGAAGACATCAATGTTCCGCAGCGCTTTCAGCATTATTATTAGCCTCCTACTAGTAGTCCTTATCCATAAGGGCTTACTTGCGTGCGGGGGCGATGCAAGCTAAGCGAAGCGAACCCGAGATGCGAATGAAGCCCCCCCGGTCACGGGTGGGGCGTTTTGTTTGTAACGGCCCATCACACCAAGCCCCGCTGCCAGCGCTGGCAGCACCACCCGCCGCTTGAGCGGCCACGAGCAACGACGCTCGCCCATCCTGCCGTAAGTCGATACGAAATCGCCCCGCGTGGGGCCAAGCCAGCCACACAAGATCGCTGAGGGGTTGAGCGACCCCCAGTAGGCTTTGCTGTTGCCAAAATTCGGAGGAGCTATGTCGGAACAGAGAACGGGCGCGCAGATCATGTGCGAGGCACTCATCCGCGAGGGTGTTGAGGTGATGTTCGGTATCCCTGGCGGCGCGATCATGCCCTTCTACCACGCGATGTGGGAGTACAAAGACCAGCTGCATCACGTGCTGGTGCGGCACGAGCAGGGCGGCGGCCACGCGGCAGAGGGCTACGCCCGCTCGACCGGGCGGCTGGGCGTGTGCATCGGCACCTCGGGGCCGGGCGCCACCAACCTGGTGACGGCGATCAGCGACGCGATGATGGACTCGACCCCGCTGCTGGCGATCACTGGGCAGGTCTACAGCAGCCTGCTGGGCAAGGATGCCTTCCAGGAGACCGATATCGTGGGCATCACGATGCCGGTGACCAAGCACAACTACCTGGTGAAGGACGTGAATGAGATCGCCTATGTCCTCAAAGAGGCGATCTACCTGGCCACCACGGGCCGCCCCGGCCCGGTGCTGGTGGACATCACCAAGGACGCGATGCAGGCCCGCACCATCCCCAACTGGGACACCAAGCTCAAGCTCCCCGGCTACAAGCCCAACTACCAAGGCAACCAGCGCCAGATCCGCGATGCGGTGAACCTGCTGATGAGCGCCGAGAAGCCGCTGATCATGGCCGGCAACGGCGTGATCATGGGCAACGCCACCGGCGAGCTGCTGGCCTTCGCCGAGCGCACCGGCATCCCCGTCATCACCACGCTGCACGGTATCGGCGCGATCCCCGAGGATCACCCGCTGGCGATCGGCATGCCTGGCATGCACGGCTGGGTGCACGTGAACCGCGCCATCCAGGACTGCGACGTGCTGCTGAACATTGGCAGCCGCTTCGACGACCGCGTGACCGGCAAAGTTAGCACGTTCGCCCCCAAGGCCAAGGTCATCCACGTGGATATCGACCCCTCGGAGATCGGCAAGAACGTGAAGGTCACCATCCCGATCGTGGGCGATGCGCGGCAGGTGCTGACCGCGATGGCGGGCGAGCTGGCCAGCCGGGCCGACCTGGGCAATCTCCAGGGCAAGGCCAGCGACTGGATGGAGCACATCCGCGAGATGCAGCACAAGCACCAGCCCAAGCAGCAGTACCACAGCCGCCCGAAGACCAAGGAGCTGATGCCGCACGACGTGTACGCGGGCCTCTCGGCGGCGCTGAACGCACGCGGCAAGTACCGGCTGGTCTCGGATGTGGGCCAGCACCAGATGTGGGCGGCGCAGCTGATCGACTACCGCCACGGGCCGCGCACCCACATCACCTCGGGCGGCGCGGGCACCATGGGCTTCGCGGTGCCTGCGGCGCTGGGCGTCGCTATGGCCCACCCGGATGAGACGGTCTGGGCGGTCTGCGGCGACGGCGGCTTCCAGATGATGAACCAGGAGATGATCACCTTTATCCAAGAGGGCGTGAAGAACGTCAAGGTGGTGATCATCAACAACGGCTACCTGGGCATGGTGCGCCAGTGGCAGGAGCTGTTCGAGGGGCGGCGCTACAGCGGCACGCCGATGGTCTCGCCCGACTTTGTGAAGCTGGCCGAGGCCTACGGCTGGAAGGGCCTGCGGGTGGATCACGTGAACGATGTGGCCGGGGCGATCGAGGAGGCCTACGCCACCGATGGCCCGGTGCTGATCGAGTTCCGCGTCGAGCAGGAGGTGAACGTGTTCCCGATGGTGCCGCAGGGTGTCAGCATCGGCGAGACGATCACCGACATCCCGAAGGCCTAGCGGCTACCGCGCGGGGGCGGCCAGCGCCGCCCCGCTCACTGAAAGAGACACAGACGTGAACAAGCATACCATTGTGGCCCTGATGCAAGATAAGCCCGGCGCACTGAACCGTACGGTGAGCCTGTTCCGGCGGCGCGGCTTCAATATCGAGAGCCTCTCGGTCGGCCACACCGAGACCGAGGGGGTCAGCCGCATGACCATGGTCGTGGAGTCGGCGGATGTCGAGCAGGTGGTCAAGCAGCTCTACCGCCTGATCGAGGTACTGAAGGTGAGCGATGTCACCGCCGACCCGACGGTTGAGCGCGAGATGGTGGTGGTGAAGATCCACGCGCCCAGCGAAAAGCGCGCCGAGATTGTGGCACTGTCCGAGGTTTTTGGCGCTAAAATTGTCGATGTTGGCGCGAGCACCATGATCCTTGAGATGACCGGCGCACCCTCCAAGGTCGAGAACTTTGTTGATGTCATCCGGCCCTTTGGCGTGAAGGAGATGATGCGCACCGGGCGGATCGCCATGGTGCGCGGCGCTCGCGGGCATGGCGCTCAGGCGTATGAGAACGCCGAGAATGGCCATGTCGCCGAGCCGTCGGCTGCGCTCAACTAGGCCGCTTCCTTTTCTTTTGCTCTGATTACGAGGAACAAACAACACATGGCACAGCTCTACTATGACAACCAGGCCGATCTGGATCGCCTGAAGGGCAAGACCGTCGCTATCATCGGGTTCGGCAGCCAGGGTCACGCGCACGCGCAGAACCTGAAGGACAGCGGCGTAGATGTGGTGGTTGGCCTCTACGACGGCTCGAAGAGCTGGGCCAAGGCCGAGGCGGCTGGCCTGAAGGTGGCCACCGTGGCCGAGGCCACCAAGGCCGCCGACTTTATCATGGTGCTCACGCCCGACACCCAGCAGGCCGAGCTCTACCACAAGGACATCGAGCCGAACCTGGCCCCCGGCAAGACGCTGATGTTCGCGCATGGCTTCAACATCCGCTACGGCCAGATCGTGGCCCCCGAGGGCGTGGACGTGAGCATGGTGGCCCCCAAGGCCCCCGGCCACCGCGTGCGCGGCGTCTACACCCAGGGCGGCGGCGTTCCGGCGCTGGTGGCCGTGCACCAGGATGCCTCGGGCAACGCCTTCGCCAACGCGCTGGCCTACGCCAAGGGCATCGGCTCGACCAAGGCGGGCGTGCTTGAGACGACCTTCTCGGAGGAGACCGAGACCGACCTGTTCGGCGAGCAGGCCGTGCTGTGCGGCGGCGTCTCGGCGCTGGTGAAGGCGGGCTTCGAGACTCTGGTCGAGGCGGGCTACCAGCCCGAGGTGGCCTACTTCGAGTGCATGCACGAGCTGAAGCTGATCGTCGACCTGTTCTACCAGGGCGGCCTGAACTACATGCGCTACTCGGTGTCGGACACCGCCGAGTGGGGCGACTACGTGGCTGGCCCGCAGATCATCAACGAGCAGACCCGCGCGGCCATGAAGCACCTGCTGTCCGACATCCAGTCGGGCGCGTTCGCCGAGACCTGGATCGAGGAGAACCACACCGGCCGACCGACGTTCAACGCCCGCCGCCAGGCCGACGTGAACCACCAGATCGAGCAGGTTGGCCGCGATCTTCGCCGCATGATGACCTTTGTCGAGGCGAAGGAAGTAACGCCGGGCGCTGGCGGGGCCTAGTCACACCGGGCTGCGGGCGGCGGCTGAGATCCTGCTTAGCCGCCACACCGCCGCTCGCAGGAGCAGAAATTCATGGAACCTCAGGGAACAGACTACGTTCGTATCTTTGATACGACGCTGCGGGATGGTGAGCAGGCGCCTGGCTGCACAATGTCGCTCGAGGAGAAGCTCGAGATGGCGCGGCAGCTGCGGCGCCTGGGTGTAGATATTATCGAGGCCGGGTTCCCCGCCGCCTCCCCCGGCGACTGGGCGGCGGTCCACCAGATCGCCCAGGAGGTCGGCACGCCTGACGGTCCCGTGATCGCGGCCCTGGCGCGGGCGGTGAAGGAGGACATCCACAAAGCCTGGACGGCCATCCAGCCCGCCGCCAAGAAGCGCATCCACACCTTTATCAACGCGTCCGACATCCAGATCGAGTACCAGCTGCGCTCCACCCGCGAGGAGGTGCTGAAGCGTGGCCGCGAGATGGTGCGCTACGCCCGCTCGCTCTGCGAGGATGTTGAGTTCTCGCCCATGGACGCCACCCGCGCCGATGTGCCCTTTATGTTCGACCTGCTGGCCGCCGCCATCGAGGAGGGCGCGACCACGCTGAACATCCCCGACACGGTCGGCTACTCCACCCCCGAGGAGTACGCCGCGCTGATCGCTGACATCCGCGCCAAGGTGCCCGGCGCGAAGGACTGTGTCATCTCGGTGCACTGCCACGATGACCTGGGCATGGCCGTGGCCAACAGCCTGGCCGGGGTGCGCGCTGGCGCGCGGCAGATCGAGTGCACGCTGAATGGCATCGGCGAGCGCGCGGGCAACGCCTCCCTGGAGGAGGTGGTGATGGCCCTGCACACCCGCAAGCAGTTCTTCGGCGTCGAGACCCACATCAATACCCGCGAGATCGCCCGATCGAGCAAGCTGCTCTCCACCACCATCGCGCTGCCGGTGCCGCCGAACAAGGCGGTGGTCGGCGCGAACGCCTTCGCCCACGAGTCCGGCATCCATCAGGACGGCGTGCTGAAAAACCGCCTGACCTACGAGATCATGAGCGCCGAGACGGTGGGCCTGGATGGCAACGAGCTGGTGCTGGGCAAGCACAGCGGACGCCACGCCTTCCGCGCCAAGCTGGTGGCCATGGGCCACGAGTTCGAGAGCGAGGACGAGTTCCAGCGGCTGTTCGAGCGCTTCAAGGAGCTGTGCGACCGCAAGAAGCATGTGGATGATCGCGACATCGAGGCGCTGATCTCCAGCGAGGCGCAGCACACCCCCGAGGTCTACAAGCTGACCCACGTGCAGGTGACGAGCGGCACAGGCGTGACGCCGGTGGCCACCGTGACCCTGGTGGGGCCGGATGGCGAGACCAAGATCGACAGCGCGCACGGCGCAGGCCCGGTGGATGCGATCTACCGCGCGATCGACCGCGTGGTGCAGCGCCCCAACGAGCTGATCGAGTTCGCGATCAACGCCATCACCGAGGGCATGGATGCGGTGGCCGAGGTCTCGGTGCGGCTGCGCGACACGCGCCCCGCCGAGCAGCCGCAGGCCGAGCAGCCGGGCGTGTTCAGCAAGCGCCGCGAGCAGGTGTTCAACGGCTACGGCGTCAACACCGACACGCTGGTGGCCGCCGCCGAGGCCTACATGGGCGCGCTGAACAAGATGCTCGCCGCCCGCCAGCAGCGGATCAGCGCCGAGGAGGCGGCCTACGCCGCAGGCTACGATCAGAACTCGCCAAGCTACGCCGTAGACACCTTCGGAGGCAAGTGAGGCTAGTGGAACGCGCGCCAGACGGCGCGCATTCTGCTTTTTCTCCTTTGGAATGCTATGCAGACGATAGCCTACCTTGGCCCGCCCGGCACCTTTAGCGAGATGGCAGCCCTCGCGGTCGGCGACGCCGACACCCAGTATCTGCCGCTGGCCAGCATCCCCGCCGTCGTCACCGCGATCGAGACGGGCGCGGCCACGCTGGGCATGCTGCCGATCGAGAACGTGCTAGAGGGCAGCGTCACCACCACGCTCGACCTGCTGATCCACGAGACCGACCTGCGGATCGCGGGCGAGACGGTCATCCCCATTCGCCACAACCTGGTGAGCCGCGCGGGCGTGGCCCTGCCGCAGATCAAGGTGCTGTACGCCCACCCGCAGTCGCTGGGCCAGTGCCGCCGGTTTGTGGAGCGCTGCCTGCCTGGCGTGGCCACGGTGGCCTCGCTCTCGAACAGCGCTGCCCCCGCCGAGGCTCTGGCCGACGAGCGCCCGGCGGCGGCCATCTCCACTGTGCGCGCCGCCGATCTGGTGGGCGCGCATATCCTGGCCCGCGACATCCAAGATCGCGCCAGCAACGTTACCCGCTTTATCGCGCTGCGCGGCGAGGATGCCCAGCCCAGCGGCGATGACAAGACCAGCTTCTGCTTCGGCTTCGACAAAGAGGACCGGGCGGGGTCGCTGGTGGAGGCGCTGCAGGAGCTGGCGCTGGCGGGCATTAACATGACCAAGCTGGAGTCGCGGCCCTCGAAAGAGGTGCTGGGCCAGTACATCTTCCTTGTGGATATCAACGGCCACCGCGAGGAGCCGCACGTCGCCGCCGCGCTCACGCGGCTGCGGGCGCGCACCGGCTTCTTCAAGGTGCTTGGCAGCTACCCAGTGTGGCGCGACCGCCGCGCCCAGCGCCCAGTGAAGCAATGAGCGAGAGTATGCTTGCAGAACACGAGGTGGTATCGGCAGTAGGGCGCGGCAGCGCAGCCCTGCTGCCTGTGATTTGCACTGTTCGTTAGAATGAGAAGAGCGTGCTGTTTTGGTGTGAAATGGTGAAAGATGAATGGAGAACGAGCAGTGCAAGTCTTTCTGTATGATACGACCCTACGCGACGGTACCCAGCGCGAGGGCCTCTCGCTGTCGGCTGAGGATAAGGTGAAGATCGCCCGCGAGCTTGACGCGTTTGGTATCCACTACATCGAGGGCGGCTGGCCCGGCTCGAACCCCAAGGATGCCGAGTTCTTCCGCCGCATCCGCGAGCGCCCGCTGGCCCACGCCAAGGTGACGGCCTTCGGCAGCACGCGCCACGCCAAGAACACCTGCGAGAGCGACCCCAACATCCAGGCCCTGGTGGAGGCGCAGACGCCGGTGGTGACTCTGGTGGGTAAAAGCTCCACGCTGCACGTCGAGAAGGTGCTGGAGACCACGCTGGATGAGAACCTCAAGATGATCTCGGACAGCGTGGCCTACTTCAAGCAGCTTGGCAAAGAGGTGACGTATGATGCCGAGCACTTCTTCGACGGCTACAAGCTCGACCCCGAGTACACCCTGGCCACTATCGCCGCCGCCGCCCAGGCCGGTGCCGACTGCATCACGCTCTGCGACACCAACGGCGGCACCATGCCCCACGAGGTCAGCGAGATCGTGCGCCACGCCATGGCGGTGGTGGAGGCGCATGGCCGCACGCCGCAGTTTGGCATCCACACCCACAACGATGGCGCGATGGCCGTGGCCAACGCCATCGCGGCGGTGCAGGCGGGCTGCGTGCAGGTGCAGGGCACTATCAACGGCTACGGCGAGCGCTGTGGTAACATGGACCTGATCCCGGTGATCGCCAACCTGCAGCTGAAGCTGGGCTACGAGTGCGTGCCCGAGCAGAACCTGCGGCGGCTCTCCGAGCTTTCGCACTTTGTGGCCGCCGTGGCCAACCTGAACCCCGACACCCACGCGCCCTACGTGGGGCGCAGCGCCTTCGCCCACAAGGGCGGCATCCACGTGGCGGCGATCGCCAAGGTGGCGTCCAGCTACCAGCACATCGAGCCGGAGCTGGTGGGTAACGAGCTGCGGGTGGTGGTCAGCGAGCTTTCCGGGCGCGGCAACGTGCGCATGCGCGCCGAGTCGCTGGGCCTGAAGCTGAACGGCAACGAGCGCGCCGTGCTGCAGCGCATGAAGGATCTGGAGAGCCGGGGCTTCCAGTTCGAGGCCGCCGAAGGCTCGTTCGAGATGCTGGTGCGCCGCGCCTCGGATGACTACCTGGCCCCGTTCGAGCCGCTCGACTTCACGGTGGTGATCGAGAAGCGTGGCGATAGCGAGGTGGTCTCGCAGGCGATCGTCAAGATCCGGGTCAATGGCGAGGTGATGCACACAGTGGCCGAGGGCCACGGCCCGGTGAACGCCATGGATGGCGCGATGCGCAAGGCGCTGCTGCCGCACTACCCCGAGCTGGCCGATGTGCACCTGGTGGACTATAAGGTGCGGATCATCGACGAGCATCTGGGCACGGCGGCCAAGCCGCGTGTGCTGATCGAGTCGGCGCGCGGCGACGAGCGCTGGTCGACCGTGGGCTGCTCGGAGAACATTATTGAGGCCAGCTGGCAGGCGCTCTGGGATAGCCTGGAGCTGCCGCTGCTGCGGGCGCGGCAGGCCGCAGCCCACGTGCAGGAATAGGAGAGACTGAACTATGCCGATGAATGCGACCAAGTATATCTGGTTCAATGGCTCGCTGGTGCCCTGGGAGCAGGCCACAGTGCACGTGATGACCCACGCGCTGCACTACGGCTCCTCGGTGTTCGAGGGCGTGCGGGCCTACAGCACCCCCAGCGGCCCGGCGATCTTTCGGCTGAAGCCGCACACCCGCCGCCTGTTCGACTCGGCCAAGATCTACCGCATGGAGCCAGCCTTCACGCAGGACCAGATCAACGAGGCCTGCAAGACGGTGGTGCGCGAGAACGGCCTGAAGAGCGCCTACCTGCGCCCGCTGATCTGGCGCGGCTACGGCGAGGTGGGCGTGTTCCCGCTGAAGAACCCCGTCGAGGTGATGGTGGCGGCGGTGGAGTGGGGCGCGTACCTGGGCGAGGAGGCGCTGGAGAACGGCGTGGATGTGGGCGTCTCGTCGTGGACGCGGCTGGCCCCCAACACCATCCCCACGATGGCCAAGGCAGGCGGCAACTACCTCTCGTCGCAGCTGATCGTGATGGAGGCCGTGCGCAACGGCTACAGCGAGGGCATCTCGCTCGACATCAACGGCATGATCTCCGAAGGCTCGGGCGAGAACCTGTTCCTCATCCGCGACGGTATCATCTACACCCCGCCGATCACGGCGGCCACGCTGCCCGGCATCACCCGCGACAGCGTGCTGACCCTGGCCAAGCACCTTGGCTACGAGGTGCGCGAGCAGAACCTGCCGCGCGAGCTGCTCTACCTGGCCGACGAGCTGTTCTTCACCGGCACCGCCGCCGAGATCTCGCCCATCCGCTCGGTCGATGGCGTGACCATCGGCGCGGGCAAGCGCGGCCCGATCACCACCGCCCTGCAGCAGGCCTTCTTTGGCCTGTTCAGCGGCGAGACCGAGGACCGCTGGGGCTGGCTGGACTACGTATAACAAACAACGGGAGAATCGAACCATGACCGCACCTCGCACCCTCTTCGAGAAGATATGGGATGCCCACACCGTCCGGGCGCAGACAGCCGAGACCCCGGCGGTGCTCTATATCGACCTGCACCTCATCCACGAGGTCACCTCGCCCCAGGCCTTCACCGAGCTGCGCGCGCGCGGCCTGAAGGTGCGCCGCCCCTCGCAGACCATGGCCACCATGGACCACTCGACGCCGACCACGCCGCGCAACGCCCAGGGTATCATCCCCGTGCTGGATGCGCAGGGCGCGGCCCAGCTGGAGCAGCTGGAGCGCAACTGCCAGGAGTTCGGCATCCCGCTGTACAAGCTGGGCACCCAGAACCAGGGCATCGTGCATGTGATCGGGCCGGAGCAGGGCCTGACTCAGCCGGGCATGACCATTGTCTGCGGCGACTCGCACACCTCCACCCACGGCGCGTTCGGCGCGCTGGCCTTCGGCATCGGCACTTCCGAGGTGGCGCACGTGCTGGCCACCCAGTGCCTCATTCAGTCGAAGCCCAAGACTATGGAGATCCGCGTGGACGGGCGGCTGGCCAAGGGCGTAACGGCCAAGGACATCATCCTGGCGATCATCGCCAAGATCGGCGTGGGCGGCGGCACCGGCTACGTGTTCGAGTACACCGGCGAGGCCATCCGCGCCCTCTCGATGGAGGAGCGCCTGACGATCTGCAACATGTCGATCGAGGGCGGCGCGCGCGCGGGCCTGATCGCCCCCGACGAGACCACCATCGAGTACGTGAAGGGCCGCCCCTTCGCCCCCCAGGGCGAGGAGTGGGAGAAGGCCGTGGCCTACTGGCGCACGCTGCCATCCGACCCGGGCGCGACCTACGATGCCCAGGTGGTGATCGACGCCAACGAGCTGACGCCCATGATTACCTACGGCACCAACCCCGGCATGGGCATGCCGATCACCGGCAGTATCCCCACGGTGGAGGAGCTGAGCGACCCGGCCCAGCGCACCGGCCTGGATAAGGCGCTGCGCTACATGGGCCTGCAGCAGGGCCAGAAGCTGCTGGGCCAGAAGATCAACATGGTCTTCCTCGGCTCGTGCACCAACTCGCGCATCAGCGACCTGCGCGAGGCCGCCAAGCTGCTTAAGGGCCACAAGGTGGCTAGCGGCGTGCGCATGATGGTGGTGCCCGGCTCACAGCAGGTCAAGCGCCAGGCCGAGGCCGAGGGCCTGCACGAGATCTTCCGCGAGGCCGGTGCCGAGTGGCGCGAGGCTGGCTGCAGCGCCTGCCTGGCCATGAACGGCGACATGGTGCCCTCGGGCGAGTACTGCGTCTCGACCTCGAACCGCAACTTCGAGGGCCGCCAAGGCCCCGGCAGCCGCACCTTCCTGGCCAGCCCGGTGACGGCGGTCGCCTCGGCGATCAACGGCGCTGTGACCGACCCGCGCGAGCTTCTGAGCTAGTTTGAACTGCGCCCTGGGCGCTGGGAGTAGACATATGGAATCTATCACGACGTTTGAGGCGAAGATCGCGGCGCTGCCGGTGAGCGACATCGACACCGACCAGATCATCCCCGCCCGCTTCCTGAAGACCACCAACAAGGCTGGCCTGGGCGACGGCCTGTTCTCCGACTGGCGCTACAACGCCGACGGCACGCCCAAGCCCGACTTCGTGCTGAACCGCCCCGATGTGCAGGGCGCGCAGGTGCTGATCGCGGGCAACAACTTCGGCTGCGGCTCCTCGCGCGAGCACGCGCCGTGGGCGCTCACCGGCTATGGCTTCAAGGCTGTGGTCAGCACCTTCTTCGCCGACATCTTCAAGTCCAACGCGCTGAAGAACGGCCTGGTGCCGATCGTGGTCGATGAGGACACGCTCTACCAGCTGTTCAGCCTGTTCGAGGAAGACCCCAGCACCACAGTGGTGGTGGACATCCCCAACCAGGCGCTGGTGCTGCCCGGCGGCCAGACCGTGAAGTTCCCGATCGACCCCTTCGCCAAGCACTGCCTGGTGCACGGCGTGGACCAGATGGGCTTCCTGCTGAACGAGGACTCCGCGATCAGCGAGTTTGAGTCCGCCCGGACGCCACGCGTGCAGACGGTGGCCTAGCAGCTATGGCCGCGCGGAGGCCCCAGGGGCGACCCTGCGGGCCTTCGTGATGCCGAGGAGCAACATGAGTCTATGGTTGGTCGGGTTGTTGGGGCGAGCCGCTACCTGCTGATCGTGGCAGTGATCTGCCTGTTCGCCGCCGCGCTGGCGCTGCTGATCTTCGGTGCGTACGAGACGTACCACCTGCTGAGCGCCCTGCTCACATCCGCCATCGCCTCGGGCGAGGCCAAGAAGCTGATCCTGGCCTGCATCGAGCTGGCCGACCTGTTCCTGCTGGCCACGGTGCTCTATATCACGGCGGCGGGCCTCTACGAGCTGTTCATCGACGACAAGCTGCCGCTGCTGCCATCCTGGCTGGTCATCCACGATCTGGACGACCTGAAGAGCAAGCTGATCGGCGTGGTGGTGGTGGTGCTGGGCGTGCTGTTCCTGGGCCAGGTGGTCTCGTGGGATGGCTCGCGCGACCTGCTGGGCTACGGCGCGGCCATCGCCCTGATGATCGGCGCGCTGACCTACTTCCTCGCGCAGAACCACAAGCACGACGAGGACAAGAAGGCCGAGTGATCTGTGGGCGCGCTGCGCCCTTCTTTTTTGCCCGCGCTGCGGCGCGGCCCTTTGTGAGAATCGAGCGACACTATGCATGCGAATATTGCACTTCTCCCCGGCGACGGCATCGGCCCCGAGGTGGTTGCCGAGGGCGTGCGGGTGCTGGATGCCGTGGCGGCCCGCTTCGGCCATGCCTTCGAGACCCAGAGCGCCCTGATCGGCGGCTGCGCCATCGATGCCCAGGGCACCGCGCTGCCCGCCGAGACCGTGGCGCTCTGCCAGGCCGCCGACGCGGTGCTGCTGGGCGCGGTGGGCGGCCCCAAGTGGGATGACCCCAACGCCAAGGTGCGCCCCGAGCAGGGCCTGCTGGGCATCCGCAAGGCCCTGGGCCTGTTTGCCAACCTGCGCCCGGTGGCCATCCGCCCCGAGCTAGTGGCCGCATCGCCGCTGCGCCCCGAGCGCCTGGCGGGCGTGGACATGCTGGTGGTGCGCGAGCTGACCGGCGGCAGCTACTTTGGCGAGAAGCGCCGCGAGCAGCTGCCCGACGGCAGCGAGTCGGCGCTGGATGCCTGCGTGTACACCACCGCCGAGATCGAGCGCGTGGTGCGCGCCGCCGCCGAGATGGCCCGCGCGCGGCGCGGCAAGCTCACCTCGGTCGATAAGGCCAACGTGATGGAGACCTCGCGCCTGTGGCGCAGCGTGACCACCCGCGTGATGCGCGAGGAGTACCCGGATGTGCAGCTCGACCACATCCTGGTGGATGCCTGCGCGATGTACCTGATCAGCCGCCCGGCCAGTTTCGACGTGATCGTCACCGAGAACATGTTCGGCGACATCCTGACCGACGAGGCATCCATGCTGGCCGGGTCGATGGGCATGCTGCCCTCGGCCTCGCTCGGCTCGGGTAAGCGCACCGGGGCCGACGGCAGCGAGACGGCCATGGGCCTCTACGAGCCGATCCACGGCTCGGCCCCCGACATCGCGGGCAAGGGCATCGCCAACCCGCTGGCCACCATCCTCAGCACCGCGCTGCTGCTGCGCTACTCGCTGGGGCTGGAGGCCGAGGCCAAGGCGGTGGAGGATGCTGTCAACGCCGTGCTGGCCGATGGCGTGGTGACGGGCGATGTGGCCGCGCCAGGGGCCAAGAGCTACAGCACCACCGAGGTGGGCGCTGCGGTGGTGGCCCGCCTGAGCGCGTAGCTGCGCTGAACGGCTCGATCGAACCGAGGTGCCTCTGGCGGCCAGCGCGCGCTGGCCGCCAGAGGCACACGATTGTGTTTAGAAGGGTTTCTCATGAGCGACTCCGCAATCCTGCTTATCTCCTGCCCCGACCGCAAGGGCATCGTCGCGGGCGTGGCCGACTTTCTCTACAGCCACAACGCCAACATCCTGCACGCCGACCAGCACCAGGATGCCGCGCTCGACCTGTTTTTTATGCGCGTCGAGTGGGCGCTGGATGACTTCGCGCTGGATCTGGACGCCTTCCCCGCCCAGTTCGCGCCGCTGGCCGAGCGCTTCCAGATGCGCTGGCGGCTCGCGCGGTCGAGCCAGCCCACCCGCATGGCCCTGTTCGTCTCGCGCTACACCCACTGCCTGGCCGATCTGCTCTACCGCGCCCACAGCGGCGAGCTGAACTGCAGCATCCCGCTGATCATCGGCAACTCGCGCGAGGGCGAGGAGCTGGCCACCTTCTACCGCGTGCCGTTCTTCCACATCCCGGTGACGGCCCAGACCAAGGCCGAGGCCGAGGCGCGCCAGCAGGCCCTGCTGGATGAGCACGGCGTCGACCTGATCGTGCTGGCCCGCTACATGCAGATCCTCTCGCCCGAGTTCGTGGCGCGCTACACACGCCGGATCATCAACGTGCACCACTCGTTTCTGCCGGCGTTCAGCGGGGCCAGGCCCTACCAGCGGGCCTTCGAGCGCGGCGTGAAGCTGATCGGCGCGACCAGCCACTATGTGACCGACGAGCTTGACGAGGGGCCGATTATCGAGCAAGATGTGGCCCGCGTGACCCACCGCAACCAGGTCGAGGATCTAGTGCGCAAGGGCCGCGACCTGGAGAATCTAGTGCTGGCGCGGGCCGTGCGCTGGCACACCGAGCACCGCATCGTGGTGTTCGCCAACAAGACTGTGGTCTTCGACTAGCCTATGCATCTCGCCTCGCTTGCCGACCTGCCGCCCGCCGCGTTTCAGGCCGTGATCATCAATGTGAACACGCGGGCGGTGGCCACCCTGGCCCTGCTCAGCGCGCTGCGCTACGCGGGCATGCCCGTGCTGCTGATCGACTGCGAGTCGACCGACGGTAGCTGGGCGCACTTCAGCGCGCTCATGAGCCAGCATCGCTTCGAAATGCTGTCGGCCCCGCTCAAGGCCCACGGCGACACGCTGAACTGGCTGTTCCAGCACATCCCCGCCCGCCGCGTGCTGCTGATCGACTCCGACCTAGAGCTGCTGGATGCCGAGCTGGTGCGCCAGATGTGCGCGGCGGCCCAGGCCGAGCGCGCCATGGGCAGCGGCAGCATCCAGTGCGGCGTGTGGATGACCGCCCAGCGCCAGCCCTTCGCGTGGTACGAGGAGCGCCCGTGGGTGCCGCTGACGCTGCTGGATGTGGCCGCCATGCGCGAGGCGCTGGCCAGCGGCCTGTCGTTCCGCGCCCGCGTCGAGCTGAACGAGTTCCCGCCCTCGCCGCTGATCTCGCGCCTGCTGATCAAGCGCTTCCGCCTGCCGCTGGTGCGCCGCCTGCGCCTGTCCTGGCTGGATGTGTTCCGCCGCGACTTTGGCGGCAAAAAGCCAGCCTATGTGATGTACGACACCGCCGCCGAGATCTACCAGCACCTGCTGGGGCGCGGCTACACCTTCGCCGATCTCTCCGCCGCGTTCGACCCGCTGCCGGTGCGCCACTACCACGGCGTCACGCGGCTGCTGCTGAACGCCCGCGACCGCAATGGCGCGTCGCTGGCCCAGATCGCGCCCGAGATCGACGCCCGCCTGCGCGATGAGTACGGGGTGGTCTGCTAGATGCCAAGCCTGACGCTGCTCACCCCCTTCCCGCCCAACCCGCCCCACGCTGGCGGCACCGCGCATATCTTCCAGCTCTCGCGGCAGCTGGCCCACGCCTACGATCTGTCGCTCTACACCCTGGCCGATGCGCCCGCCGAGGTGCGCTGGGGGCCGATGGCCCAGTGGTGCGCCGACGCGCGGGCCTTCCCGCGCGGGCGTGGCGCGGCCCCTGGCCTGCGGCCCGCATCCCCCGCCGACCCGCCCGCCGCCCGCCAGGACCGCTCGCCCGCCCTGGCCGCATTTCTGCGCGAGCGCTGGCGGGACGCGCCGCCGGATGTGGTGCAGCTGGAGTTCAGCACCATGGCCCAGTACGCGCCGCTGGCCCGCGCCGCCGGGGCCTTGGCCGTCTGCACCGCGCACAACGTGGCCTTCCTAGCCCAGCTGCGCCGCGCCCGCCAGGAGCGCGACATGCTGCTGCGCATGCGGCGTTTCGCGGGGGCGCTGAGCCTGTGGCAGTACGAGCTGCGCGCGCTGCGCTGGTGCGACCTGGTGCTGACCCTCAGCGAGGTGGACGCCGCCGCGCTGCGCCGCTGGCTGCCGCGCCTGCCGGTGGCCTATGTGCCCTCGGGCATCGACCTGGGCGCGTGGCCGCCCTGCTTCAGCCCGCAGCGCGAGGGCGAGGTGCTGTTCGTGGGCAACTACGCCCACCCGCCCAACGCCGAGGGCGCGCTGTGGCTGGCCCGCGAGGTCTGGCCGCTGGTGCGCCGCGCCTGCCCCGCCGCCCGCCTCACGCTGGCCGGTCGCGCGCCCTCCCCCGCCATCCAGGCCCTGGCCGCCGCCGACGTGCGCGTGCCCGGCACGGTGGACGACCTACGCCCGCTCTACGCCAGCGCCAGTGCGGTGGTGGCCCCGATCTTCTGGGGCAGCGGGGTGCGCATCAAGCTGCTGGAGGCGCTGGCCTGCGGCGTGCCTGTGGTCACCACCGCGCTGGCCGCCGAGGGCATCGCCCTGGCCCACGGCGAGAGCGCGCTGTTCGCCGAGACCCCCGAGGCCTTCGCCGCCGCCATCGTGCGGCTGCTGGCCGACCCGCAGCTGCGCGCCCACATCGGCGCGGGCGGTCGCGCCGTGGCCGAGCGCGACTACGACTGGGCGCAGATCGGGCGGCGGCTGGTTGGCATGTACGCCGCGCTGCGCGGACAGGGCGAGCGCTAACCACGAAAACCTATTAACCACGAAGACACGAAGGCGCGAAGGGGAGAAAGAGGCCAATACCTCGAAGGCGCGAAGGGGAGAAAGAACCGATTTACCACCAAGACACGAAGGCGCAAAGGGGACAAAAGGGGCAGGAAATGGAGTCAACCCTACCCACCCGGCCCATGCGGCGAAGGTGCCGGTATAGTTTTGATGGCCATATGCACGAACACCAGCGGCCAGCGCTCAGCACGGGAACGCTCAAAATTGGGGGTTCGAAGGGGGCATCGCCCCCTCGCGGGGTTCACAGGGGCTGGCCCCTGTGCGCCGCCCGCGTAGGGCATCCACCCACCGAACACGTACCACCGCTATCGCTGATGGGAAACACCTCGAAAAAGTGACACCATGTGAGAGGTACCGCCCCCTCGCGGGGCTCACAGGGGCTGGCCCCCTCACATGGTGTCACTTTTATGGTTTTCTGAGGCATTTTGACGAAAAGGTGCGTTGCCGTTGATTCGTCAGGGTGCGCCTTCGTGGAATAGTGGGTGTTCTTGGATGGTGGTGGATGCCCTGTGCGGGCGGCACCACGGGCTCCGCGCCCTTGGAACCCCGCCAGGGGCATCGCCCCTTGGAACCCCAATTTGTAGCATTCCTATGCCGAAATCAAGCAGCTCATGTTCGTGCATAGGGCCAGCAAAACATCACCGGCACCTTCGCCGCATGGGAGCGGTGGGCTGGTATGCTGCGATCATGGGTTAGCGCGAATGATGCGTAGGGAGCGCTTTTGGAAGATGTGATCCTTTGTGTATAGTCTGGCACGCCATCTTGCTCGCTTTGTCGCATTCAGAAGCCGCGCCTACAAAAGTGACACCATGTGAGGGCTGGCCCCTGTGCGCCGCCCGCGCAGGGCACACACCCAGCGCAAAAGAGGAACCCTCATCATCGAAGCCGCAGCAGGTCAGACCGACCTCCACATAGCCCCCACATGATCGAGTCCGCAGCCAGCCGGACCGATCTGTTTTCCTTTGTGCCCGTGGTAAACAGTACCCTTAGAGCCTTGGTGTCTTGGCGGTGAATTGGTTCCCTTCGCGCCTTCGCCGCCGCCCCGCTGTGGTACAATGCGCCCATCCTGCTAGCTAGAGAGCGACAGAACGTGCCCGCCAACCCCAACCCGCCCGCCGTGGCCGTCGTCATCCCCTCGCTGGATGGCCAGGTCGAGCCGCTGCTGGCCAGCATCCGCGCCCAGACCGTGCAGCCCGCCGAGGTGGTGGTCTCGCAGGGCGTGCGGCCCAACGGCAAGGCCCGCAACCAGGGCGTCGCCCGCACCAGCGCGCCTATCCTCGTGTTCGTCGACGACGACGCCGTGCTGGGCGACCCCCACGTGATCGAGCGGCTGGTCGCCCCGCTGCTGGCCGACCCCACCATCGGCGTCACCGGCGCGTCCAAGCTGCTGCCGCCCGACGCGCCGCCCTTCCAGCGCTGGGCCGCCCGCGAGGTGGCCCGCGTGGTCCACCCCGTGGTCGAGGCACCGCTGGAGACCAACCCCGACCCGCCCTCGTTCTACTCGGAGATCACCACCACCTGCTGCGCCATGCGCCGCGCCGTGTTCGACGAGGCGGGCGGCTTCGACGACGGCCTGCTGCGCGGCGTGGACACCGAGTTCTTCGTGCGGGTGCGGCGGCTGCCCCCGGCCTACCGCTTCGTGCTGGTGCCGCGCTGCTGGGCCTACCACCCTGCCCCGGCCAGCTTCGCCAAGCTCATGCGCAAGCAGTTCCTCTACGGCGTGGGCGCGGCCCAGGAGGTGCGGCGCGACCCCAGCCGCGCGCGCGGGCGCTACTTCCACACCCCGCTGCACGCCCTGGCCTTCCTGCTGCTGCGCACCGCCGTGGTGCTGCCCAACATCTTCCTGCCCTACTCCTACGCCGCGCCCTTGTGGCGGCCCGGCTTCAAGCCGCTCAAGGCGCTCGCCTCCTACGCCAGCGCGCTGGGCTACGTGTGGGGCTGGTACCGCCAGCGCGGCTAAACGTTTACCACCAAGACACCAAGGGAGTAGGGAAGAGAGAGCTGTAGGCAATGCTTCCAGCATTCGCGTCTCTGGCGGTAGTCCTTCTCCTCAGGGCAGGTGCGCTGGGCAGGCCCGCGCTACAGGTAGCTAGATTGTCCCCCTTCGCGCCCTCGCGTCTTCGTGGTATTCGTCTCGTGTGTTCTCTTGGAGCCTTGGAGCCTTGGTGGTAAATGGGTTCTCTTCGCGCCTTCGTGGTAAACGGTCCCCCGCCGTGAAAAAAGAGCGTGATTCTGCTATACTGCCCCCACTATGATACATGCAACTGTGCGCTTCCATGGCGAGCTAAACGACTTCCTGCCGCGCGCCCGCCGCAATGCCGAGATCCCCTACCAGTCCGATGGCAAGGTCTCGATCAAAGACGTCGTCGAGTCGCTGGGCGTGCCGCACACCGAGATCGAGGCACTGGTGGTCGGCGGCCAGTCGGTCGATCTCCAGTTCGTGCTCACCGAGGACACCCGCGCCGAGGTCTACCCGCTGGCGATGGCCCCATCCATCCCGCATGTGCCCCTGCGCCCGCCCATCCCCACGCCGCGCCGCTTCGTGCTGGACACCCACCTGGGCACGCTGGCATCCTACCTGCGCATGTTCGGCTTCGACACGCTCTACCGCAACGACTACGACGACGACGAGCTGGCCCAGGTGGCCGACGAGGAAAACCGCATTCTGCTGACCCGCGACCGTGGCCTGCTGAAGCGCGGGCGCGTGCTGTTCGGCTACTTCGTGCGCGAGACCGACCCGCAGCGCCAGATCGCCGAGATCGTGGGGCGCTACAGCCTGCAGGCCTCGATCGAGACCCTGCGCCGCTGCATCCGCTGCAACGGGCTGCTGCGCCCGGTCAGCAAAGAGTCGATCCTCGACCGACTTGCGCCCAAGACGGCGGCCTACTACAGCGAGTTCAGCCTGTGCGACAGCTGCGACCAGATCTACTGGCGCGGATCGCACTACGAGCACATGCGCAACTTCATCGATACGCTGCTGCGCGGGCAGGCCTAGCCCCTATGCGCATCGCCCTGGATGCCCGCTGCGTGGCCGATCACTTCCCCGGCATTGGCCGCTACGTGTACAACTTGGCCCGCGCCCTGGCCGAGCTGGGCGCGGGCCATCGGCTGCTGCTCATCCACAGCCCGGCCCTGCCTAACACCCGCCACGACATGCGCGCCCTGGCCGCGCTGCCCGGCGTCGAGCTGGTGCCGACCGATGCGCGGCTGTTCCGCCCCGGCGAGCAGCTGGCCATCCCCGCGCTGCTGCGGCGGCTGCGCCCCGACATCTACCACGCGCCCTACTACATCCGGCCCTACGCCCCGCTGCCCTGCCCCAGCGTCACCACGCTCTACGACGCCATCCCGCACATCTTCCCGCGCGAGGTCTCGCCCAGGGCGCGGCTGCTGTTCGGGGCGCTCACGCGGCTGGCCGCCCGCTCCTCGCACCGCATCATCACCATCTCGGCCAGCGCCCGCCACGACCTGTGCGCAGCCTACGGCATCGACCCTAGCCGCATCACCGTCACGCCGCTGGCCGCCGACGCCCGCTTCTGCCCCGACCCGCCGCAGGCCGAGGCCGCGCTGGCCCGCTACGGCCTGCGCCCCGGCTACCTGCTTGCGGTTGGCTCGAACAAGCCCCACAAGAACCTGCCGCTGCTGGTGGAATCCTACGCCACACTGGGCGACGATGCGCCGCCGCTGGTGCTGGCCGGGCATTGGGATGCCCGCTACCCCCAGGCCCGCGAGGCCGCCGCCCGCCTGGGCATTTCCCAGCGTGTGCGCTTCCTCAGCGGTGTGGCCGAGGCCGACCTGCCCGCGCTCTACGCCGGGGCCGCCGTTTTTGCCTTCCCCTCGCGCTACGAGGGCTTCGGCCTGCCCCCGCTGGAGGCCATGGCCTGCGGCACGCCGGTGGTGTGCGGCGCAGTCTCCAGCCTGCCCGAGGTGGTGGGCGATGCGGCCCTCCTTGTGCGCCCGCTTGCCGCCGAGCCGCTGGCCCAGGCCCTGCACGATCTGCTGGCATCCCCCGAGCAGCGCGCCCAGCTGCGCCAGCGCGGGCTCGCCCAGGCCGCCAGCTTCACCTGGGAATCTACCGCCCGCCGCACCCTTGCGCTCTACGAGCAGCTCGCCTAGCCCATTTTGTTGAAATTTAGCCTTCCCGTGCCACCCGCTGACCGCTGGCCATATGCACGGAGGCCAGCGGTCAGCGGGTGGCACCTTCGCTGGATGGGCGGGGCCGCCTCCTGCACCCCTCGCTGCGCGCATCATCTCCATCGCCCCGCCCGTGCGTCGTTACCCATGGTTCCTCGATGGCGTAAGGGCGGATGTCGTGTTCGCCCACAGCCAACCACCCACCTCGCCCCCGCCCGTGATGCATGCCGTGGACACCAGATCGGCCCTTACACCCGGTGTCGAACATTGCGGTCATCGCCCCCGACACGATGACCGCAATGTTCGACACCGTCGATGCCTCCCCACCCGGCCCATGCGGCGAAGGTGCTGCTATAGTTTTGATGGCCATGTGCACAAACACAAGCAGCCAGCGATCAGCACGGGAACGCCCAACATTGGGGGTTCGAAGGGGGCTACGCCCCCTCGTGGGGTTCCTAGGGGCTAGCCCCTAGGCGCCGCCCGCGTAGGGCATCCACCCACCATCCAAGCACCACCGCTATCACTAATGGGAAACACGTCAAAAGACGAAAATGATCTATCTTCCTGAAGCAGCCGCGCTGCAGGCAGAAGCAGCCACGCTGCAGGCAGAAGCAGCCACGCTGCAGGCAGAAGCAGCCGCGCTGCAGGCAGAAGCAGCCACGCTGCAGGCAGAAGCAGCCGCGCTGCAGGCAGAAGCAGCCACGCTGCAGGCAGAAGCAGCCGCGCTGCAGGCAGAAGCAGCCGCGCTGCAGGCAGAAGCAGCCACGCTGCAGGCAGAAGCAGCCACGCTACAGGCGGATAACACCCAGGGAATGCAGCGCTACCCGCCTACAGCGCCAGCCGCTAGGTGCGTCGGCGCTCGGCCACCGCCTGCGCCGCCTCCTCGGCCACCAGGTCGGCGTTGATCACCGCGCCCACCCGCAGCCCCGCCGCAGCCGCCGTGATCACCTGCGCCATCGGGTCGGCCACGTTGCCCGCCACCCACACCCCGGGCACCGCCGTAGCCCCGGTGGTATCGGCAGCGATGTAGCTGCCCAGGGGGTGCCCGCCCATCTCCAGCGGCGTCGGCTCCAGCCCCAGCGCGCCCAGCAGCCCCGCCCGCGCACTGAAGCGCGGCGCGATCACCAGTGCCTGCCGGGCGATACGCTCGCCCGAGCGCATGCGCACGCCCGACAGCCGGTCGTTCACGATTTCCAGCGCGGCCACCTCGCCAGGGATGATCGCCACGCCGCGCGCCTCCAGCTGCTCGCGCTGCTCGTCGGGCAGGGGCGGCGCGGTGTGGGTGAACAGCGCCACGTCGTCGCTCAGCTGGCGGAACAGCAGTGCCTGGTGTGTCGCCTGCGGCCCCGAGGCCACCACGCCGATGGCCTGGTCGCGCACCTCCCAGCCGTGGCAGTAGGGGCAGTGCAGCACGTCGCGGCCCCAGCGCTCGGCCACGCCGGGGATGTCGGGCAGCTCGTCGACTAGGCCGGTGGCCACCAGCAGGCGGCGGGCCTGGGCCACCGCGCCGTCGGCCAGCTCCACCGCGAAGCCCAGCCGCTCGCCATCCAGGCGGCGCACGCCCCGCACCTGCTGGGCGACGAACTGCCCGCCGTAGCCCGCCACCTCTTCCCGCCCGATAGCCAGCAGCTCGCCAGGCGGCAGGCCGTCGCGCGAGAGGTAGTTGTGCATGTGGCTGGCCGGGGCATTGCGCGGCTGGCCGCCATCCACTACCAGCACCGCGCGCCGCGAGCGGGCAAGGGCCAGCGCGCCGCTCAGCCCCGCCGCGCCCCCGCCGATCACGATCACATCGTAGCGTGCCCCATCTACATAAGGCTGTACTCTCTCCATCTCCTACTCCTCCGTCTGATAGTGATAATTATAGACTCTATTTGTCTGTAATTGCGTGAAAAAAAAGCCGTGCGGTGCTACTCACGCTCGGCGAACCAGTCGGCGGCCTTGCCTACCAGCGACGCCAGCTTGCGGTTGCGCAGGTGCTCCTCAAGCTGCTGCTCAGCCTCGTCCATCACCTGCTGGATCAGGCAGGAATCGTGGTGCAGGCCAGCGTCGCAGCGGAACATCGACTCCTGCCCCTCGACCGCGTGGATCACATCGAGGAAAGAGATCTCGTCGCGGCTCTTGGCCAGCCGATAGCCGCCGTTGACGCCGGGCGAGGACTCGATCAGGCCCGCCTTTACCAGCTTGGTGAGGATCTTGGAGAGGTAGGTGGGCGAGAGCTGCTGGCGCGTGGCCAGCTGCTGGACGCCCGTGGTGGTGCCGTGCGGCTGGGCCACGAAGAAGAGCATGGTGTGCAGCGCGTAGTTTGTCGCCTGAGAATATTTCATCGCGTTGTGCTAATTACAGACTCAATGTATCTATGATAGAAGATCGCAAGCGGTTTGTCAAACCAGTGTGCAGGAGATCATTTTTTGCCCGCCCTGGGCTTATTTTCCACCAGTGATGACGATTGTCTTGGCGAGGTGGATGTGCGCCCTGCGCGGGCGGCATGCTGGAGGTTGGCGTGAGCAGCACCCGAGTTGCATTGGAGAGGCGGGATAGGCTGCTTCCCTGATTTCCAACCCTTATTCCATGCTGCCACAGTGAGGTCCCCGCGCCACTATGGCGTGGGGGCCTCGCTGTGGTGCCGCTAGGGCGTGGGTGTCAGCGTGCTCGTGAGCGTGGCTGTGCCTGTCACCTCGGCGGTGCCAGTGATCGCGGCGGTGGCGGTCAAGATCGGCGTTGCCGCCAGCGTGGCCGTGGGCGTCAGCGTGGCCGTCGCGGGCAGCGTCGGCGTCACATCCGATGGCGGCGGCGAGGGGTAGAACATCAGCGACGGCAGCGGCGTGTAGGTGGCCGTCGGGATGGGCGTGTCGGTGGGAATCGGCGTGTTTGTCGGCGTGCTGGTGGGCGACGGCGTGAAGGTCGCCGTGGCCGTGGGCGTCACCGTGGGCAGCGGCGTGAAGGTGGGCGGCACCACCGTGATCGGCGTGGCGGTGCTAGCCGAGGTGGGCGGCGCGGGGGTGGGTGCCGCTGGCGCGCCAGCGCATGCCGCCAGCAGCAGCGCCAGCAGCAGCGCCGCAGGTTGTCGGGTAAAAAAGCGTTTCACAGCAGCTCGTTGGGCTAGAGAGCGTGCTAATCGACCAGCCGCTGGCGCAGCGCGTAGATCGCGGCCTGCGTGCGGTCGGCCAGATGCAGCTTTGAAAGAATATTCGACACGTGCGTCTTCACCGTCTTCTCGCTGATGATCAGTGTGTCGGCAATCTCTTTATTGCTCTTGCCGCGCGCGATCAGGCGCAGCACGTCCATCTCGCGCTCGGTCAGCTGCTCGACGGGGTTCTCGGCGGGGCGGGGTGTGTTGAACTCGGCCATGAGCTTGCTGGCCACCTCGGGGTGCAGCACAGCCTCGTTGCGCTGGGCGGCGCGGATGGCGCGGGCCAGCTCCTCGGGCTGCACGTCCTTCAGCAGGTACGAGATCGCGCCCGCCTTGATGGCGGGGAAGACCTTGTCGCCATCGGCGAAGGATGTGAGCACGATCACGCGGGTGCTGGGGCTGGCCGCCTTGATCTGGCGGGTGGCCTCGACGCCGTCGATGCCGGGCAGCACCAGATCCTGCAGCACCACATCGGGCAGCAGGTCGCGGGCCAGCTGCACGCCCTCCTCGCCGTTCGAGGCCTCGCCCACCACCTCGATATCGTCCTGTAGCTCCAGAAAATCGCGCAGGCCCTGGCGGACAACGCGGTGGTCATCGACAAGAAGCACTCCAATTTTATCCATAGCCGCTCCTCGGTTTGCGGTTTATCCAAACGCTAGGTGTTGTTCTGCTGTCTGCCGGGCACGCGCAGCAGCAGCTCGGTGCCCTGGCCGGGCTGCGAGCGCATGGTGAGTATGCCGCTCAGCTCGGCGGCGCGCTCGCGCATGCTGATCAGGCCCAGGTGGCGACCGCCGCCCTGCGCCGCCTGCTGGATGTCGAAGCCGCGCCCGTCGTCGGCGATGCGCAGCGTGATCTCATAGGGCTGGGCGTCCAGCTCCACATCCACGGCGCACGCCCCGGCGTGGCGCACCACGTTGTTCAGCGCCTCCTGCACGATCCGGTAGATTGTCTGCTCGACGCCGCGGGTGTTGCGCTCCTCGCCGGAGATCCTCAGGTTAATGGTCAGGCCCTCGCGGTGCTGCAGGCCATCCACGTGCTGCTTGAGCGCGGCGACTAGGCCCTGCTCGTTGAGCGCGGGCGGGCGCAGCTGGAAGATCAGCGAGCGCATCTCTTTCAGAGCGGCGTTGGCGGTCTCCTGCAGGCGCTCAAGCTGCGATGCGGCCCGCGCCGGATTTTTCTCCACCTGGGTGCGGGCGGCCTGGGCGGTGAGCGTCATGCTGAAGAGCTGCTGCGAGATCGAGTCGTGCAGGTCTCGGGCGATCCGGCTGCGCTCTTCGAGCACGGCGGCCTCCTGGGCGCGCTGGTAGAGCCGCGCGTTCTCGATCGCGCTGGCCAGCACGTCGGCGGCGGTTTTGAGCACCGCCATGTCCTCCTGCGTGAAGGCGGCCACGTGGCGTGACTCCAGGTTGAGCAGGGCCAGCACCCGCCCGCTCACGCGGATGGGCACGCAGAGCGCGGCGCGGGTCTCCTCCATGCTGTAGCGCATCAGGTCGGGCTGCAGCTGCACATCATCCACGCGCACCGGCTGGCCGCTGTTGAAGGCCTGGCCCAGCGCGCCCTCGTGGATGGGCTGGCGGTGGTCGTTGATGTGGGCCAGTTTGCCCGCCTGGGCCACCAGCTGCAGCTCCTGCAGCTCCTCATCCACAGTGTACATTTCCACATGCCAGTAGCCGAAGCCCTGCTGGATCTGGGCGGTGACCGCCGTGAGGATGCGCTCGAGGTCGAGGGTGGAGACGGCGATGCGGGCGATCGCGTTGAGCACGGTCAGCTGCTCGTTGCGCCGCGCCACCTGCTCGGCCAGGTGCTGGCCCTCTTGGTAGAGCCGCGCGCTGGCGATCGGGCCGCCGATCTGGGCCGCCACCGCCTCCAGCAGGTCGACATCCTCGTAGGTGAAGGCGTGCACCTGGTCGGACTCGACGTTCAGCGTGCCGATGATCTGCCCGCCGCTGCGCAGCGGCACGGCGATGTACGAGCGGATGAATCGGTTGGTGCCGATGTCGCTGGCGGCTGGCTCGATGCGGTGCTCGTTTAGCGTATCGTTGGAGAGGAAGGGCAGGCCGTGCTGGGCAACCCAGCCGCAGATCCCCTGGCCCACGCCCAGCCGCACGTGGCGGGCCTCGGAGTCGATATGGCCGATCGCCGCCACGATCTCTAGCTCGCCCGCGCTGTTCAGCAGGGCCACGCTGCCGCCGTGGAACGCCAGGCCGAGCCGCTCGACCGTGCGCGCCAGGATGATGTCGAGGTCGAGCGTGTTGCCCACGTCGCGGCCAAGCTCGGCCAGCAGCTGCTCCTTGGCCAGCAGGCGTGCGGCGCGGCCCGCCAGGCGGGCGTTCTCCAGCGCTAGGCTGGCCTGCCTGCCCAGCACCTCCAGCAGCTGCAGCCGCGCCGGGTCCAGCCCGCCCACGCGCTCGGGCTGCACGTAGATCGCGCCGATCAGGCGCTCGCCGCGCCCGCGCAGCGGCACCAGCAGCACGCCGTCGCCCACCAGATCGGCGTGGTCGTGGCTCAGCGCGATCATGTCCTCCTCGCCAAAGGGCGCGGGGATGTGGTAGAGGCCGTTGTAGCGGAAGCGGGCCTGGAACAGCGCCTGGTAGTAGGCGGGCGCGGTGGCCTTGTGCTTGAGCTTGGCGATCTGCTCGCTCGGGATGCCGGCGTAGGCGCAGGCCTCAAGGTCGTCGGTGTCGGCGTTGCGCAGCCGCACGCACACCTGGGGGTAGCCCAGCACCATGTGGATGGCGTCGGCCACCTCCTGCAGCAGCGCCTCGGGCGTGATCTCGGCGCTGGTGTGCCCGCCCAGCGCGAGCAGGTCGCCGAGCGGCAGGGCGCGGGCGAGGTCGGCGGTGTAGGCGTCGGCCTTGCCGAGCGGCGGCTCTGGCGGTGGGTTGTTCCTGCGGATGTCCATAGCCATGTATTATACCAGAGCCTTTTGCAGCGGCATACCCACCCTTTGCCCTATCAGCGCCTCTGTGTTCTTGACTCACTGAAGATTTTTTACCACGAAGACGCGAAGGCCCGAAGGCTTGTATCTTTATTGTTTGAATCTTTGAGCCTTCGTGGTCCTTGGCTCCCTTTTCCGTGGTGTCTTGGAGTCTTGGTGGTACAAGAATCGGCGCTCTATCGAGAACGCATACCCGCCTTGCCCTCTGTGGGCCGCTAGGCCGCGCCGATCCCTAGCTCGTGGATGGGGCCTTGCCCCAGGTTCTGGCCGCGCCCCACCATGATCGGCCCGAACAGCTCGCGCTGCTCGACCATGATCGCCCGCCGCTTCAGCAGCTCCAGCACCGTCCACAGCGCCACCACCACCTCCACCCGCGTGGTGGTGATCGAGAGCAGGTCTTCAAAGTCGAGCCACTCGCGCTCGGCCAGCTTGGCCTCGATCCGCGCGGCCATCTCGGGCACGGTGATGATCTTGGGGGCGGGCACGGCCACGGTCGGCTCGTCCAGCGGCAGCACCAGCTGCAGGCGGCGCTGGATGGCGGACAGCATGTCGCCTAGCGTGGCGTCCAGGCGGTCGGGTGTGGGCAGCGCGGGCAGCGCGGGGGCGGCCTGGCGCGTGTAGCTGCGCAGCCCGCTCTCCTGCAGGGTGCGCAGCAGCTCGGCGGCCTGCTTGAAGCGCTGGTACTCGCGCAGCTGGCGCACCAGATCCTCGGCGTCGTCCACCGCCTCGCCGCTGGCCTTGGCGGCGGGGCGCGGCAGCAGCGCCCGCGACTTGATTAGCAGCAGGCGCGCGGCGATCACCAGGAAGGCCGAGAGTGACGCGGGGTTGGGCGCGTCCATGCCGCGCACGTGGGCCAGGTACTGGTCGGCCACCTGCGCCAGCGCGATAGTGGTGATGTCCAGCTCCTCGCGCTCGATCAGGCGCAGCAGCAGATCCAGCGGGCCTTCAAAGCTGCCTGCCTGAAAGGTGTAGTCGATCGGCTCGGTGATAAGCATGGCGCTCTCTCAGCTAGTTGCGGTCGTCGGCCCAGGCCAGCGCGGCGGCGGCGGGCGTGGGCCGGTGCTCGGCGTAGTCGCGCAGGATGGCCACCACCTGCGCATCGCAGCCCGCCGCCTCGGCCAGCTGGGCGCTGCGCCGCTCGTGGCTGCTGTGGGTGGCGAAGGGCCGCAGCGGCCCGCGCCCATACGCGGCGGCGCGGGTGTAGAGCGCGGGCGCGACGCGCTTGAGTATGACAAATAGGCCGTAGTAGAGCAGCGGGATGCCGTGCCCCTGCTCGTCAACCTTGCCCGTATCATGGATGAGCGCCGCGGTCAGCAGCGCCGGGTCGCGGTGTGCGCATGCCACCAGGGTCTGGTAGACATCGAGGCAGTGCCGCTGGTCGAAGCGCGGCATGCGCTCGAAAAGCGCACGCTCGGCAGGGCGGAGCCGCCGCACCAGATCAGCCCGCTCCGCCGAGCTGATCTGCCCGGCGATGGCGCGGCGCAGCTGGTAGATTCGATAGCGGATCTTGGAGAGACCGCGCGCAGAGGGATCGTTCAGGTGCGCCCTCGCTAATGACATAAAAAAAGCGCACAGCCGCGATCATGCAGATCGCAGCCGTGCGCTGGGGCTTCTCTAGTCGAGGTAGCCGCGCAGCTTCTTGCCCAGGTGCGGGTGGCGCAGCTTGCGCAGGGCCACCGCCTCGATCTGGCGGATGCGCTCGCGGGTGATGCCGAACTCCACGCCGACCTCCTCAAGCGTGCGGTAGCGGCCATCCTTCAGGCCGTAGCGCAGCTGGATGATCTTGCGCTCGCGCTCGGGCAGCTTCTGCAGCACCTCCTCGATCTGCTCGCGCAGCATGGTGGCGGCGGCGGCGTCGGCGGGGGCCGAGATGCGGTCGTCCTCGATGAAGTCGCCCATGCGGCCCTCACCCTCCTGCCCCACCGGCATCTCAAGCGAGAGCGGGTGCATCGAGGCCTCCAGGGTGCGGCGCACCTTGCCGGCGTTCACGCCCATGGCCGACGCGATCTCCTCGGGGGTTGGCTCGCGCTGCATCGCCTGCTGGAGCTTGTGCGAGGCGCGCTTCACCTGGCTGATCGCCTCGCCCATGTGCACGGGCAGGCGGATGGTGCGGCTCTGGTCTGCAATGGCGCGGGTGATCGCCTGGCGGATCCACCATGTGGCATAGGTAGAAAATTTATGGCCCTTGGTATAGTCAAATTTCTCAACGGCGCGCATCAGGCCGATATTGCCCTCCTGCACCAGATCCATCATCGTAAGGCCATACGAGGTATATTTTTTCGCAATCGAAACGACAAGTCGCAGGTTTGCCTGGATCAGATGCTGCCGCGCGTCATTTCCGCGCTCGATCGCGGTGCGCAGCATAAACTCTTCCTGGCGCGTTTCAAAGCTGTTGCTATCGAGTTTTTTCTGAGCCTCGTCGCCCGATTCCATCTGTTTGGCCAGCGTCACTTCCTGCTCGGCAGAAAGCAGCGGAACCTGACCGATCTCCTGGAGATACATGCGTACGGGGTCATCGAGGGCAATATCGGTAAAGTCGGGGATCTCGGCGAGGAGATCTTCGTCGCTCACTGTGTTGTCGCTCAGGTCGGCGTCAACATCGGCGGCGTTTTCCACCACGCGGATGCCCTCGGCTTGGAGGGCGGCGTAGAGCTGATCGACATCAGCAACATGGTTTTCTGGCTGTGGGAGCGCTTCGAGGATGTCGTTGTAAGTTAGGTACCCCTGGCTCCTGGCTACGCCTAGCAGTTGCTCAACCATCTGTACCCACTCCTCCTGCGAGGCAGCTCCGCTGGGGAGCACTTTTTCCAGTCCTTTGATCGACATAATGAATGGCCTGCCAACGTTGTAAGTTCGCAAAGGTGTGCGAATGTGCAATTTACAAAAAGGGCTTTTTTTGCGCAACAAGATGGGGCTGAGAGCAGGTGACTCAAAGCCCCTGAGATTGCTCTCTGGATGGGACGCGAGCTTGGCACCCCGCTTGTTCGCAATAAACTATAACATTAGGAAGTAGTTAAAGTCAACCCTTTTTGACGCCATCTTAGGCCAGTATATCGAGATCTCTGGTACTAAAGTACTCAGGGCACGCGGTTCATCAGCCGTGCGTGATCGCATGATGTGCCGATCTGGCGGTTGACAAACCGCCGCTTTCCCCGTACCATCTCCAGCCTGAAAGGAGTCTCCCGTGAGCTTTCAGACACTGCTTGAGTCGGCATCCCGCCGCAGCCAGAGCCTGCTCTGCCTTGGCCTAGATCCCGATGTGGCCCGCCTGCCCCGCCAGTTTGCCACCCAGCCCGACCCCGTCTTCGCCTTCTGCGCCGCCATGATCGACGCCACCGCTGATCTGGTGTGTGTCTACAAACCTAACATCGCTTTTTTCGAGGCGCTCGGCCCCGGCGGTATGGAGACGCTGCACCGCGTGATCCAGCATGTCCCCAAGCATGTGCCGGTCATCCTGGATGCCAAGCGCGGCGACATCGGCTCGACGTCCGAGGCCTACGCCCGCGCCGCCTTCGAGCAGCTCGGCGCACACGCGGTTACGCTCAACCCCTACCTGGGCGGCGACGCGCTGGCCCCGTTCCTGGCCTACGCCGATCGCGGCTGCATTCTGCTCTGCAAGACATCCAACCCCGGCAGCGCCGACCTGCAAGATCTGCCGCTGGCTAGCGGCCAGCCGCTGTATATGGAGGTGGCCCGCCGCGCCCGCGACGACTGGAACGGCAACGCCAACGTCGGGCTGGTGGTGGGGGCCACCCACCCCGGCCAGCTGCGCGCCGTGCGCGAGCTGTGCCCCACCATGCTGCTGCTGCTCCCTGGCATTGGCGCGCAGGGCGGCGATCTGCAGGCCGCCGTCGCCGCCGCGGTGGATGCCCAGGGCGAGGGCATTATCATCAATGCCTCGCGCAGCATCCTCTACGCTTCGGCGGGCGACGACGCCGTGCCCGCCGCCCGCGCCGAGGCGCTGCGCCTGCGCGACGCGATCAACGCGGCCCGCGATAGCTAGGCGAGATCGTGCTTGAGAGGGTGGATTTTACCGCCCTGTCGGCTATAATATCTCCAAGCCGCTAGAAAGATCGATCACGCTCACACGATCTGGCGCTGCTTTTTTTGTGCGAAGTACCTGCTGCCGGGCGCGCTGCTGCGCCTGGCAGGGGCGAGCGAGGAGATATATGGCTGGGAAGCAGAGCGACGCGGTTGTTGCCGATAACCGTAAGGCACGGCACGACTACTTCATCGAGGAGAGCTACGAGGCTGGGCTGGCCCTCACCGGCAGCGAGATTAAGTCCGTGCGTGATGGCCGCATCAACATGCGCGGCGGCTATGCCCGCGTGCAAAATGGTGAGATCATCATGTACGATGTGCATATCTCGCCCTACGAGCAGTCGGGCATTTACTTCAACCACGAGCCGACCAGGGCGCGCAAGCTGCTGCTGCACCGCCGCGAGATCAGCCGGATCGCCGGGCTGGTCGATCGGCAGGGCTACACGCTGGTGCCGCTGCGCATCTACTTCAAAGGGCGCCGCGCCAAGCTTGAGCTGGGGGTCGCCAAGGGCAAGAAGCTCTACGACAAGCGTGAGGATATCGCCAACCGCGAGGCCAAGCGCGACATCGACCGCATGATGAAGGCGCGCCGCTACGAGTAGTGCCGCGCCTATCGAGACAGAGGGGGCCGCAAGGCCCCCTCTGTTGTTATGCGGCCTCCAGCGGGCGAACCGCAGGGGCGCTCTCCTCGAAGCGGTAGCCGATGCCTCGCACGGTGTGGATGAGCGCGGGCGTCGATGGGTCTTTCTCGATCTTCTCGCGCAACCAGCGGATGTGCACATCCACTGTGCGGTGCGACCCCACAAAGCGCTCGCCCCACACCTTCTCCAGCAGGATATCGCGCGAGAGCGCCACCCCCACATGGTGCATCAGGCAAGCCAGCAGGTCGAATTCCTTGTACGAGAGCGAGATCTCGCGATCGTCATACCACACGCGGCGGCTCTCGCGGTCGAGCCGCACCGGCCCCACCTGTAGCAGATCGGGCATGCTGGGCTGGGCGGCGCGTGCACTCCAGCGCAGCAGCGCGCGCACGCGGGCCAGCAGCTCGCCCAGGCTGAACGGCTTGGTGATATAGTCGTTGGCCCCCAGCTCCAGCCCTGCGATGATGTGCGCCTCGTCGTGTAGCGCGGTGACGATGATGATCGGGATGGTGGCCTCCTGGGTGAGGATGCGGCAGACCGAGAAGCCATCGAGGCCGGGAAGCATAATATCCAGCAGGATGAGATCCGGCTTATGGCGTCGTGCCAGATCAAGCCCCTGGATACCATCGGCGGCGACTAGCACCTGGTATCCGGCCTGCTCAAGGTTGTACTGGATGGTCTCTTGAAGGATCTGATCATCCTCCACCACGAGGATCATTGCCATAATCGCTTCGCTATGCTCTAGAGGAAGCGCAGCCATACTGCACTCTGCTGAGCGCCGATTGTAGGGGGCGTATGTTAAATCGATATTATTTGTCCGTTAAAGTTATCTGAACAGGGAATCGTCACGATCCTGTTTGCGTTCCGATACCATCTGGGCTTGACGTCAGAAAAAGCCGGTGGCTATAATAGAAGCGTCTTTCTAAATGTTATGTTAGGCGTTTGCCGATGAACGCCAGCGTGTTGCGAACGGCCATTGTCATTCTCGTCCTCGTGTTTTCAAACATGGGACAGCATCTCCGCCGCCATTGCAGACAGGCTGTATTCGCAGGACAATGGTAGCGAGGAAACCATGGATCCAATTCCGAGCGGTATGTCACTGGCGGTACGCGGGACCGCAAATCCCCTCGATGAGGTTGAGCGCAAGCTTCACAACGCGATTTTTGGGCAAGATCGCGCGATCGAGGCGCTTGTGCGTGTGCTGAATCGCGCCCGCTTTGGCTTCTCTGCCGGGAATGCGCGCCGCCCGCGGGCAACGCTGCTGTTCCTTGGCCCCACTGGCGTTGGCAAGACCGAGACCGCGCGGCGGCTGGCCCAGCTGCTGCGCCCCGATGGCGAGGCCTTCCTGAAGGTCGACTGCTCGCTGTTCAGCCAGGGCCACGAGGTATCGGCGCTCGTCGGTGCCCCGCCCTCATACGTTGGGCGCGATCAGAAGCCGCTGCTCAACCCCGATCTGATCGAGCAGGAAAACAGCGTGGTGCTCTTCGACGAGATCGAGAAGGGCCAGCCCGAGCTGTGGAACCTGCTGCTGCAGATCATGGAAGACGGCGAGATCCTGCTGCTGAACGGCGGGCGGCGGGTGTCGTTCCAGAACAGCATCGTCATCCTCACCACCAACGTTGGCGCGAAAGAGATGGTTGACTTCCTGGATCGGCGCACGATCGGCTTCCGCACAGCGAACAAGGATGTGGAGGCCACCGGCCAGCAGATCTACCAGATCGGCTTCGAGGCGCTGCAGAAGGTCTTCCAGCCCGAGTGGATCAACCGGCTCGATGAGATCATTGCCTTCCGCCCGCTCTCAAGCGACACGCTGCGCGCCGTGTTCGACCGCATGATCGACGAGGCCAACGAGCAGTATGCCCGCCACGGCGTGCAGATCGAGCTGACCCCGGCGGCCAAAGAGTACGTGCTGCACAAGGGCTTCGAGCCGCGATTTGGTGCGCGCCCGCTGCGCCAGCAGCTGCTCAAGCAGATCGAGGCCCCTCTGGCCGATCTGATGGCCTCGGGCGGCGTGCCCGAGGGCAGCCGAGTGCTGGTGTCGTACACTGGCGTGGATGAGCACGCGAAGGCGCTTGAGTTCTACTATGTGGATGCGCCCGAGCTGCTGGCCCAGGCCCAGGAGCTGCGTGCCGCCGAGGTTGGGCGGATGGGCAGCGGCACGAACGATATGCCCCAGCAGCCCAGCGTTGGCCTCTCGGCCGATCGGGGCAACTCGATCGAACACACGGCCAACCCGCTGGGCCGGGGCCCACGGCTGACGCCGGGCGGGCGGCGCAACAGCAGCGACCGCAGCTAGCCAGATGACCCTACCAACCAAGAAGGCCGCCCGATATACTCGGGCGGCCTTCTTGGTTTTTTGCGCGGCGCTGCTAGATGGACAGGCTGAGCAGCCCGCTTGCGCCGATAGCCTCGACGCTGGCCGCCGCGATCCGCGCCGCCTCGTGGGCGGCCTGGATTGGTGGCCTGCCAGCCTGGAGCGCGCAGAACAGCGTGGCCGCAAACACATCGCCCGCGCCGGTGGGGTCGCGCTCCTCGGCGGGGAAGGCGGCAATGTGCACCGGCTGGCCCTCTAGGAACAGCGTGGCACCTTGCGCGCCGTGCGTGAGCGCCACGATCGGGCACTCGGCGGCGTAGTCGGCTACCTGCTGCTCGTCGCCCTGCACATCCTCGATGCTCAGCACTAGGGCGTTGATGCGGCGCAGGAGCGTGGCCGAGGGACTCCAGGGCACGTAGCGGATAGCCGATGGCAGCGGCTGCTGCCAGGTGCGCATCCAGCCCTGCGGGGTGACGCCGAGGAAGGCGCTAGGGAAGCTGAGCGCCAGCGGCTCGGGCACCTCGGCCAGCACCGGGGCCAAGTGGATGATCGGCGCATCCTGCCAGGCGGTGGGCACATCGTGCGGCTGGATGGCCTGGGCCTCGGCGTGCAGCACCTGGCTGCGGCTGCCGCCCGTGTAGCGGTTCTCGAAGGTGGGCGCGGTGGGCGATGCGGTGTGGGCTACAGGGATGCTGCTGGGCCACGCGGCGGGCAGCGGGGCCGCTGCCGAGACCACCCCCACGGCCTTGCCCAGGCGGTGGGCGGTGAGCGCCGCGTAGAGCGAGGTTCCACCTGGGGCGGTGGAGCCATCGGGGAGCAGATCGCGGGTAAGGTGCCCGAGCAGAAGGTATTCAGGTGACATAAGCAAATAAAAACGGGGCGATCAGCCGAGTGTGGCCGTCTCCCCGTTTCCTTTCGTCGCGCGAAAGCGCTATTGCTGCTTGGCAGGGTAGATCACAACCTTGCGGTTCTCGCCCTCGCCAGCGCTCTGGGTATAGACGGACTGATCAGCGCGCAGCGCGAGGTGGACGATCCGTCGCTCGTATGCGCCCATTGGCTCAAGGGTCATTGGGCGACCGCTCTGGCGCACGCGCTCGGCCATGCGGCGGGCCAGGCCCTCCAGCGACTCTTGGCGGCGCTGGCGGTAGTTGCCCACATCCACCACGATCTGGGGCCACTTCTGCACGCGGCGGCTGACCAGCAGGTTGACCATGAACTGCAGCGAGCGCAGGGTCTCGCCGCGCCGCCCGATCAGCAGGCCCATGGCCTCCTCGTCGGCCCCCTCGACGTGCAGGGTGATGGTCTCCTCTGGCTCGCCCTTCTGTCCGGGCACGGTGCTGCGCACTGCGGTGACGTAGGCTTCGATATCCATCCGCTCGAACAGCGCCTCGAGGGTATGGCGGGCAATCTGGTCGACATCGCCGCTATCGGCAGGGGCGGGCGGGGCGGGGCGCGCCTCTTCCTCCTCCTCATCATCGATAGCGGTGACGCGAACCAGCGCCTCCTCCTCTTCGCTGCCCGCCTCAAGAACCTCGATAGCTACCTCGTCACGGTCCTTGCCGAGCTGGGCCAGCGCCAATTGGATCGCTTCGGCGACAGTGCGTGCGCTGATCTCAATACTCTTCATATATTCCTCTGGCTAGCGTCGGGCGTTACGTCGGCGTGGGTTGGGTTGCTGGCCGACGCGACGGCGAATATCAGCATTTGTGGTATCGGTCCCCTCATCGGAGAGAGGCGCCTCGGGTGTAGCTGCGGCGGTCGCCGCGATCGGCTGCTCGGCCAGCGGCGCGAGCACATCCCAGAAGCTGCGCTTGGGCAGATCGTCGGGGTCGATCGCCTGGATCGCCGCCACGTTGGCTGGCTCGTCGATGTGGGTGGTGACCGCCACAGGTGGCAGCAGGCCGCCCGTGGTGGGCAGGAACTTCAGGTAGTTGGCCAGCGAGCCCCACCCTGAGATAACGTAGGTCTGGATGATCGAGATGATGCTGCCGACCACCCAGTAGAGCACCGCGCCGCTTGGGAAGGTGAAGCCGATGTAGCCGAAAACGATAGGCATGATCAGCATCGACTGCATCATAGCCTTCTGCTGTGGGTCTTGGATGCGCGGGGTCGACATCAGCTGGACAATCAGCTGGAGCAGCACCGAGAGCACCGGCAGAATGAAGAGCGGGTCGGGGCGACCAAGATCGTGCAGCCACAGGAAGGATGTGTTCAGGTGGTTGGCATCGAGGCTGGCGGTCATCGTGGTGATGTTCGCCCCTGCGGCGCTGAGGCTGGTGAGCATGGCCCGCGCGCCCGCCTCGGAGGCCGGGGTCTGCGCCAGGTTGATCACGGCCTGGTAGACCGCGAAGAAGATCGGCAGCTGCAGAAACATCGGGAGGCAGCCGCCCGCAGGGTTGACCTTATTCTCGCGATAGAGCTTCAGCGTTTCTTCATTGAGGCGCTGCGGATCCTTGCCATACTTCCGCTGCAGCTCTTTCATCTGCGGCTGCAGCGCCTGCATTTTGCGCGATGAGAGCAGTGACGTGATCGTGAGCGGAAGGATGATCAGCCGGGCTAGGATCGTGAAGATGATCAACGCGATACCGGCATTGCCCGTCCAAGCCTGGAAGGTGAGAATGATCTGCTCAAGGATACCGACAAAAGTGCCCCACGGATTCATAGATGTGATACCTTGCCTAGCTGAGCTGTTGCGGATCGCGCAAGACCCCGGCACGCCCAAGCGCATGTTCGATAGAAGAGGAAAGCTGCTGAAACTCGATATCGGCGAGCAGGGGAGACCGTAGGATGAAGACGAGATCCCACCCTGGCGCTATCTGATGGTAGATGAGCCGAACAGCTTCGCGCATGCGGCGTTTCACGCGGTTGCGGGTGACAGCGATGCCAAGTTTTTTGCTTACAACAAAGCCGCAGCGCGTTGTGCGGCGACGATTGGCAACTGCCTGTAGGGTGAAGCGAGCGTCATCCCATTTTCGGCCATCGCGGCGCGCGCGCTGGAAGTGAGCTGGCTTGCGGAGGCGGTAGGCGCGCTTCATAGTGTGAGAGAAGTGATGCCCGGCGGGACTAGGTCCCTGCCGGGCATACGCGCCTAGCGATGGCCGCGGCGGTTGATGCGGCGCTCATCGCTCACGGTGAGCTTATACCGGCCCTGCAGCCGACGGCGCTTGAGTACCTTGCGCCCGTCGTGGCTCTTCATCCGCTCGAGGAAGCCGTGGGTACGGCGGCGGGGAATTCGCTTCGGCTGCCATGTTCGCTTCGTCATGTTTTTCTGCCTTGATGCTTTCTACAAACCCAAAAGGGCTCACGATCTCACAGAGCCTTGGCTATGTGGTTGCGTGGCCGCAGTAGCGCGATGTTCGCTTTCCCACACAGTAGCTTCGGCTATTATACTCAGGAATGACGGGCACTGTCAAATTAGATGCACACGAAGCCCAAGCGTGGCGCTTGCAGCCTATGCGTATCGCCATAAGGCCCGCTTATATGCGTAAAGAGTTTTCTCGCCGGTGTGCCGATCCGCCAGCGTGCCGCTGTAGCTGCCAGGTGGAATCCACGACACACGAGCGCCTGCCCACAGCGGGTGCTGGGGCAGGCACTACCGGGCCTCGAGAATCTTACTCGTCGTCGCCCATGTGCTGGAGCGTGCGGCGGATGGCGTCGCGCTGGCGGCGGGAGTTGCGGGTGGTGTCCTCCACCTCTTCCTCCTCCTCGTCGAAGCGGCGGCGGCGGTCGCCACGGCGGCTGGTGCCGCCGAACTTGGAGAGCAGATCCTCAAGCGTCGCGTTGACTGGCTCGGCCTCTTCGACCTCGTCGCCACCGCTCACATACGCCTCGCTCGTCGCACCGATCGGCTGCTGATCGGTGCGGTCGCGGCGGCGGACACGCTCCTGGCGCTCCTGGCGATCCTGCAGGCTCGGGAACTCGCGGCGGGCGCGGGGCTGCTCGGGGCGATCGGTGGCGGGCTGCTCCTCGCGGGGCTTGTCCTCAAGCACCATGCTCAGGCTGATGCGCTTCGAGTTGGGGTCCATCTCGAGCACGCGCACTGGCACCTTGTCGCCAACCTTGACCACATCCTCGACCTTGCCCACGCGGTTGTCCGAAAGCTCGGAGATGTGGACGAGGCCGTCGCGGCCCACGCCGATGTCCACAAAGGCACCGAACGGCGCGATGCCGCTGATCGTGCCCTCAAGGATCTGGCCCTTCTCGAGCTCCTGCAGGCGCTGGGCCCGTTGCGCGCGGCGCAGGCTCAGGCTGATGCGGGTGCCCTCGGCATCCACCTCAAGGATCTTGAAGGTGTAGCTCTGGCCCACCTGCACGGCATCCTCGGCCTTCTCGACGCGGCCCTCCGACAGCTCGGAGATATGGACCAGGCCATCCTTGCCCACGCCGATGTCGACGAACACGCCGAACGGCGCGATGCCCGTCACGGTGCCCTCGATGGTCTCGCCCACATGCATACCACCCAGGCGATCGCGGTCCAGGTCGGGCTTCTTGCGACCGCGGCGGCCCTGGCTATCGCTCGAGCGCATAGTCAGGCTGATCCGCCGACCATCTGGCTCGACGCTCTTGACACGCACCTTCACCGTATCGCCGATCTGCACCAGATCGCTCGGCGAGTCGATGCGCGTGTTGCTCATCTCCGAGATGTGGACGAGGCCGTCGCGGCCCACGCCAATATCGACGAAGATGCCATACATCGCGATCGAGGTGACGCGTCCCTCAAGCTCCATGCCGGCCTGAAGATCCTTCACGCGGCGCGGCTTGCTGCCCTCGGCCTCGGCGACAGGCGTGAAGCTTGCCTCCTCGGCCTCGCCAGCTGCGCTTGGCTCCTCTGCGGCATCGCCGACAGCGCGCTCGGCCTGCTCACCCGTGGTCGCCTCGAGCTGCCCGGTGGCGGACTCTACGCGCTCCACGTCGTCTGTGGAGGAGGAGGTGGCGACCTGCTCCGCCGTGTCGGCGTGCTCCTCCTGTGTTTGCTGAGCTGGTAGTTCCTGATCGGCAACAGCAATATTGCTGTCAATCAGCTTCTCCACCTCGTTGTGCTCCTCGACGGGGCGCTCCTGACTCGTCATGACCAACAGCCCTCCTGGTGGCTTGTCCAACTTAACCCTGCGGTTGCTGAATGATGAATGATATTATGATGGAGAAGTAGCCGCTTGCGTTGGCTACACATCACCACATTGATAGTGCGCTATGTTCAGATCCACCCGGATCTGGGCATAGTGTGGGCTAGCGTCGCAGCTCCGCCTTCACCAGCTCGACCAGGCCGCCCTCGCGGAGGTCGTCGAGCCGATAGTAGGAGCCTTTGAGATATTCTGCAAGTTTTCGAGCCAGCCCGCGCTCGAAGACTGGGTGCTCGGTGTCGATGACAACCGAGTAGATTTCCTGTGATGCGATGAACTTGGCCAGCTCGTATGCCTCGGTCTGCGGCGGCAGGTCGCCCATCGCCACGTTGGCCTGGCCATCGGTCAGCAGCACCATCAGCGGAAGCACCTCGGCATCCTGTCGCTTGGCCCGGGCCAGCAGCTCGTAGCCGAGCATCATCCCGCGCGAGAGCGGCGTCTTGCCGCCGGTGGGCATATCGCGAAGCTGCTTCTGGGCAAGCTCGACGCTGTTGGTGAGCGGCAGCAGGAGGGTGGCGTAGTCGCGCTGGAACGAGACAAGGCCAACCTGATCGCGCCGCTGGTAGGCATCGCGAAGGAGGGCAAGCACCGCCGCCTTGGTGGCGCGCATCCGCTCCTCGGCGGCCATGCTCCAGCTTGCGTCAACCACGAAGCAGACTGCGTTACGTGTCTTGCGGACCCTGACCTTCTGCCGCATATCGCTGCGGTGGAGGAGCACCTTGCGGGGCTTTGCCGCATCCTGGCCATCGGCCTCGGCGCGGCGCTGTCGCTGGTAGGGTGCCGCCTCGCGAAGGGTTGCGTCGAGCGCAAGATCGGTCACGGGGTTGGCGCGGCGGCTGGTGATGTATCGTCCCGATTTGCGGTTGGTGCGGGTGCGGGTCCGCTTTCCAGCGGCCTTGCGCAGCATCCGGTCGCGATCACTTTCCAGCCGCTTTGGCTGGTATGGGTTGTCTGGCGTGACATTCTTCTCGCCGCCGCCGGGGTTCTGCCCCGACTGTGCGCCATCCTGGGGTTTCCCCGCAGGCCCGCTGGCGACGGAAGCGCCCTCATCATTTGGCTCCTGGCTGCTCTCCTCGCTGGAGTCAGTTGGGCCTAGTTCCCCTTTTTTTTTACGCCCTCGGCAGAGGCACCGGCCTGGGCTTCAACTGCCTCGGCGGCTCGGTCGAGCACGGCGTTCATCCGCTCTTCATCGAGCTTGACCTCGGTGAAGGGCTGGCGGCGCATGCGGTGCGGCAGCGCTAGCTCGGCGGCGATGCGCAGATCTTCGCGCGAGATGGTGGTGCGCCCCGACCACGCGGCGTGGGTCTTCGCCGTCTCGAGGATGGCGAGATCGGCGCGGTGGCCATCGACCCCAAGCTCCAGTGCCAGCGCCGCGACGGCGGCCATGTCGCTGTGGGTTATCTTTACCGCAGGCACCAGGGCCTGTGCCGACAAGATCTTGTCGGCCAGCTGCTGCTCTTCGGCCTGCCAGGTCTCGCCGAAGGCCGCCGGGTCGCTGTCGAAGGCCATGCGGCGCTCGATCACCTCGACGCGGCCAATGATATCGGTGATACCGCTGATATCGACCACGAGTCCGAAGCGGTCGAGCAGCTGTGGCCGCAGCTCGCCTTCCTCGGGGTTCATGGTGCCCACCAGGATGAAGCGGGCCGGGTGCGTGATGCTGATGCCCTCGCGCTCGACGGTGTTCACGCCCATGGCGGCGGCGTCGAGCAGCACGTCGACGAGGTGGTCATCCAGGAGGTTGACCTCATCGACATAGAGCAGGCCGCGGTTCGCCTGGGCCAGCAGGCCGGGCTGGAAGCGCCGCAGGCCCTCGCTGATGGCATGCTCGAGGTCGAGCGAGCCGACCACGCGGTCCTCGGATGCGGCCACAGGCAGATCGACCAGCGGCGTGGGCCGCCAGGCGACCGGCAGCTCTTCGCCAGCCTCGTAGCGCGCGCGCACCTCGGCGGACATCTGGGTAATATTTGTCGGCGAGCTGTTGTACGGGTCATCTACCACCACATCAATCGGTGGCAGGAGCCGCGCAAGGCTTCGGACGGTGGTTGATTTTGCTGTTCCCTTTTCACCCCGGATGAGGACGCCGCCGACCCGCGGGTTGATAGCGTTGAGGATGAGTGCTCGCTTGAGGCGTTGCTGCCCCACAATGGCGCTGAAGGGATAGATTGGTCGTGCTATGGTCATTTGTTCCACACGCAGCAATAGCTTCTGGCTTCAGTGGGACCAGAAGGCGGGGCAACGCTGCCATTCCGGGGGTGTTCAGACTGGACAACCCACGCAGTCGATAACGACTTTTTCGCTTCTTCTCGTCTCAGACGTGGCTATTTTCGCACAAAGGTATGCAAAAGTCAAATCTTAGTTTCGTTCATTCGGCACAAAAAAGCGTTGGATACCCAACAAAACCGCCGCCCGTTAGGGGTCGGCGGTTTTGTTGGGTGTGAGTTATTTGTCCTTATTGTATGACAAGAGGGAGGAAAAGGCTTTGTTCTGAGCTAACTGGTATGGGTGCCGAAATATTTCCGGCACGATCTCGCAGCCAGATCATCTTCGGTGTGGGCTGTGATCTGACGATAAAAGTTGTCTGAAATGCCTTCCATTCGCTCACACTGCCATCGGCAAGGCCAAACTGCACGGCGTCGATGCCGCTGATCATGTCTTCGGCCTGGATCTGCAGCTGGTTTTGGGCCAGCGTGGCGCTGCCTGCTGGGGCGGTGTGATCAAGCATCACCTGGCGTGTGATGATTGGTAGATCGTAGCCCTGGGCGTCGCGAAGGGCGATATAGATGGTGTGCTGCCCATCGGCGTGGCTGCCGAGGGCATGCGTGTAGCTGCTGGCGGCTGCCTGCCAGGGGCTGTCGCCAAAGCTAAGCGTGTTGCTTGAGCGGATCTGGGTGCCTGGCTGGACCTGAAGATCAAGCGAGATATCGGATGTATTGTGGTAGGCGGAGCTTTCGATGCTGTAGGCTGGCTCGCTGCCAATGCCCTGGATGGATACGGCCTGGCTGATGATCGGCGATGCGATGCCCTGGCGGTTGATCGCGCGTAGCTCGATCTGCTGCACACCATCGTAGAGCGGCAGCTCGACGACGCTTGTTTCGTCGGCGCTATCAAAGGCCCCACCCGGCTGGGGCAGCGGGGTCCAGTCGCCGCCGTTGGTGCGGTACTCGATCCGGCTGATGGTGTTGATGCTGAGGCTGCGCTGCTGCATCGCAGGGAAGGGCTGGTCGGCGGCGTGGGCGGTGACCTCCGGTCGCATCCCTGGCCCGGTGGGCGGCAGGATGGTGGCGCTGAGCGTCGGCTGGGTGTCAAGCGGATCGGGGATATGGTCGCCGTCGCTGTCGCGGTATCCCACCTGCCCGAGTGCCGCGCTGTCGATCGCGCCGATGGGGTAGGCCTTCACAGGGTCGAGCATGATCGATGGCTCGCTGGTGCCGCATTGATTATACTGGCTGTTGGTGCTGGCAACCCCCAGGTAGCCTCCGCGGGTAGCGCATGGCACATTGGCCGACTCATATTGGTCGAGCGCGCCAAAGATATGCCCTAGCTCGTGGCTGATAACCACTGGCAGCCGCTCGAACCCATAGCTGCTTGCGTCGGATGTGAACACCATGAAGGGGCCGCCGACATAGGCATAGGCAAAATAGTTGTCGCTAAAGCGCCCGTCTGGATCGTTTGCACTATTAATGACGAAGATCGTCGTCGCCCAATCGGTGTGCAGCTGGCTACGGATGGCATTATCGGCGGCGTAGGCCTGCTCGAAGTGGTCGCTGCCGCTGAAGCCAAGCGCGTCGAGGGCCTCGCTGGCCCACAGGTGCTCCTCGGCCAGCCCGTGGCTGATCGGCTCGTAGCCGGTGGCGGCGGCCTGGCTCACCAGGGTGAAGCTGGCGTGCGCGTTGGGCACCCGCGCCTCCCACCAGTCGAGCGCGGCCCGCACCTGGCGCTCGACCCCGGCGCGCTGCTCGGCGCTCCAATTTTCGGTGGATGGCTCTTTGCTGCCGTCGCTCTCGACAAAGACCAGACGTACGGCGATGCTGCCTGCCAGAAAGGCGCTGGGCGGGAGATCGGATGCGCCGTCCGCGATGGTGGCCCGGCTGCTGGCCGATGCTGGCGGCGGGGTGAGCGCATCGTGGGCGGGCGGTTCGGGGTCGGCGAGGGGCGGCGCGGCGCTGGTGAGCTGCGCGCCCATAGCGATGCTCAGCATCGCGCCGATGGCTGCGATAGCGGCTATTTTTCTCATAGCATGGTGCCAGTGTGTTATTGTGGCTGATAGGTAGGTTGGGCACACTGGGAGTGGTGCCTGACAAGGGTAACAGTACTCGCTTTTGACGGCTTTTGTTACGGGTGAATGGTCCCGTCACGGCTGGGATTCTCGGCCTTGGCAAGCGGGCTGGGGCTAGGCGCAAGGTACTAGAGGGGAGGGCTTGATCGGCGGTGGCGATGTGCGATTCTGCCCTTCTGGAAGCTATGTGAGAGCTTTTGACAGGACTGCGAGATACTTTGAAGCCTAGGCTATGCTAGGATGAGAATACGCGTTGTTCCCGTACTAGGCTGATTGTCTATCCCGCTGTTGTATCGAAAGGACAGCCACTTCATGACCCCGCACAATTCACGGATAAGCGGTTTCTACCAGCTTAACCCTTTTGAGCGGTTGCAGGCAGTGAAGTCATTTGATGGACTAACTGATGAGGATCTGCGATCACTCCATGGGGGCAATGGTGCCCTTACCGTCGAGCGGGCGGATAAGATGATAGAGAATGTCGTTGGTACATTCAATCTCCCGCTAGGTATTGCGACGAACTTTCAGATCAATGGCCAGGACCGCCTCATCCCCATGGTGGTAGAGGAGCCGTCGATCGTGGCGGGGGCCAGCTACGCGGCTCGGCTCGTGCGCGCAGGCGGCGGCTTTCAGACCAGCTCGACCCTGCCGCTGATGATTGGCCAGATCCAGCTGGTGCAGGTGCCCGACATGGCCCTAGCCCGCGAGCATATCCTGGCTCGCAGCGCCGAGATCCTTGAGGCCGCGAATCGCCAGAGCACCAGCCTGCTGGCGCTGGGCGGCGGCGCGAAGGAGGTCGAGGTGCACCTGTTTGAGCACAGCCCGATGGGGCCGATGCTGGTGGTGCACCTGGTGATTGACTGCCGCGACGCCATGGGCGCGAATGCGATCAACTCCATGGCCGAGGCGGTGGCCCCCCTGCTGGCCGAGATCAGCGGCGGCAGGCCCTACCTGCGCATCCTCTCCAACCTGAGCGACCGGCGACTCTCGCGGGTGCGGGCGGTGGTTCCCCCTGCGGCGCTGGCCCGCGATGGCCTGAGCGGCGAGGAGATCATCGAGGGCATCCTGTGGGCCTACGCCTTCGCGGCGGTGGACCCCTACCGCGCCACCACGCACAACAAGGGCATTATGAATGGCATCGACCCAGTGCTGATCGCCAGCGGTAACGACTGGCGGGCGATCGAGGCTGGGGCGCACGCCTACGCCGCCCGCAGCGGGCGCTACACCTCGCTCTCGGTGTGGAGCCGCGACGAGGATGGTAATCTGGTGGGCGAGATCGAGATGCCGCTGGCTGTGGGTGTGGTGGGCGGCGCGACCAAGGTGCACCCGGCGGCGCAGGCCGCGCTCAAGCTGATGCAGGTGCGGCACGCTAGCGATCTGGCTGAGATCTGCGTGTCGGTGGGCCTCGCGTCCAACCTAGCGGCCATGCGTGCGCTGGCCACCGAGGGCATCCAGAAGGGCCACATGGGCCTGCACGCTCGCCAGATTGCTATGGCGGCTGGCGCGGCTGGCGACGAGGTTGACATGGTCGCGCAGCGGATGGTGGGCGAGCGGCTGATCAAGCCCGCCCGCGCCGCCGAGCTGCTGGCCGAGATCCGCTCGGTCGTATAGAGATACTGCGCGTGGCGCTGGCGCGGGGCACCATGGCCCGCGCCAGCGCCACGCTGCTATTTGAAGGAGCAGAGCATGAGGCCGAACCTGGCAGTGGGCGTTATTGGCTACGGCGCGTATATCCCGCGCTACCGCATTGCGGCGAAAGAGATCGCCCGCATCTGGACGGCGAATAATGGCGGCGTCCCGGTGGACTCGAAGAGCGTGCCGGGGCCAGACGAGGATACGATCACGATGTCGGTGGAGGCGGGGCGCAACGCCCTGGCCCGCGCTGGCATCGGGGCGCAGCAGCTGGCAGCGGTGTGGATCGGTAGCGAGAGCCACCCCTACGCTGTGAAGCCATCCGGCACGGTGGTGGCCGAGGCGCTGGGCACCACGCCCTTCATCAGCGCGGCGGACTACGAGTTCGCGTGCAAGGCGGGCACCGAGGCGATGACTGCTGCGATCGGCATGGTGGGCAGCGGCATGGCCTCCTACGCGCTGGCCATCGGGGCCGATACCGCGCAGGGCCGCCCCGGCGACGCGCTGGAGTACACCGCCGCCGCCGCCGCCGCTGGCCTGGTGCTCGGCCCCGCCGAGTCGGCGCTGGCCACGATCGAGGCGACCTGCTCGTACGTCGATGATACGCCCGACTTCTTCCGCCGCGCCGAGCGCCCCTACCCGGTGCACGGCAACCGCTTCACCGCCGAGCCTGCCTACTTCAGCCATATCCGCGGCGCGGCCAACGCGCTGCTTGAGCAGCTTGGCACCAAGCCCGCCGACTACACCTACGCGGTCTTTCATCAGCCTAACGCCCGCTTTCCGCAGGTGGCCGCCAAGCAACTCGGCTTCACGCCCCAGCAGCTCGCGCCGGGCCTGCTGGCCGGGCGGATCGGCAACAGCTATTCGGCATCGGCGCTGCTTGGCCTCAGCGCCACGCTGGATGTGGCCCAGCCAGGGGACACGATCTTCGTCACCTCGTATGGCTCGGGCGCTGGGTCGGATGCCTTTGTGCTGCACGTGACGGATGCCATCGTGGCGCGGCGCGAGCTGGCCCCGCTAACCAGCGCCTACCTCGACCGCGAGCAGTTTATCGACTACGCCCTCTACGCGAAGTGGCGCGGCAAGCTGGTGCTATAGCAGCCGACAGAATCTGGAGTAAACGATGCAGAATGTGTATATTGCCGGTGTCGGGCAGACACCAGTGGGCGAGCACTGGGAGCTGACCGCCCAGACCCTTGCGGTGCGGGCGCTGCGCCAGGCGCTGGGCGACCTGGCCCCCGAGCGTGTCGGGGCGCTGTATGTGGCCAATGCGTTTGGCGGCGCACTGCATGTGCAGGCCAATATTGGCCCGTCGATCGCGGCGGGCGCTGGCCTGGCGGGCGTCGAGGCGCTCACCGTCGAGGCGAATGGCGCGTCGGGCGGCGTGGCGCTGCGGCAGGCTGCCCTGGCGGTAGCCAGTGGTGCGTATGATGCGGTGGCCGTGGTGGGCGTCGAGAAGGTGACGGATGTGCTGGAGGGCCGCCTAGAGGCTGGCCTCGCGATCTCCACCGATGTCGACTGGGAGGCTATCCACGGTGCGACGCCCACCGCGCTCTGGGCCATGCTGATGCGGCGCTACATGCACCAGTATGGCTACACCGCCGCCGATTTTGCGGCCTTCCCCGTGAACGCCCACGCCAACGCGGTGAAGAATCCCAACGCGCTCTACCGCTTCCCGATCAACCCCGACAAGGTGGGCGGCGGCGCGATGGTGGCCGACCCGCTGAGCCTGCTGGACTGCTCGACCGTGGCCGACGGTGCCGCGGCGGTCATCCTGGTGGGCGCGGGGCTAGCCGAAGAGCTGGGCCTGCCCAAGGTGCGGCTAGCTGGCTCGGCAGTGGCCACCGACACGCTGGCGGTGGCGCACCGCGCCGACCCGCTGTGGCTGGCCGCTGCGGCGCGCAGCTCGCAGGCGGCCCTGCGCGCCGCCCAGCTCTCCACGGGCGACATCCAAGTGCTGGAGCTGACCGACCCGCACGGCATCGCGGCGGCGCTGGCGCTGGAGGCCAACGGCTTCGCCGAGCGCGGCGCTGGCGTGCAGCTTGGCAAAGAGGGCGCGATCACCCCGGCTGGCGCGCTGCCGCTGGCCACAGCGGGCGGCTTCAAAGCGCGCGGCGACGTGGGCGGTGCCAGCGGCGTCTACCAGGTGGTCGAGCTGGTGCGCCAGCTGCGTGGCGAGGCCGAGGCCACCCAGGTGCAGGGGGCCGCGCGCGCCATGGCACAGTCGCTGGGCGGTGTGGGCGCGACCGCCGCAACCCATGTGCTGGTCCGCGAGTAGAAAAATGATTCGGGTCGCAGCTTGGATGGGCGCGGCCCGCTAGCGATAGTGAGGAGCTACGATATGGATCTGGCAAAGCACTGGCGGCTGAATGCCCAGCGCTATCGGCTGGAGGGCCAGCGCCACGCTGCCACGGGCGAGGTGCGCTTCCCTCCCGTGGCCGATGCGGGCGAGGGCTGGGAGCCATATGCGCTGCGCGGCACGGGCACGCTGTTCTCGTTCTCGGTGGTGCGGCAGGCCCCCGAGGGCTACGAGCAGCCCTACTACATCCTGGGCATGATCGCGCTGGATGATGGCCCGGTGGTCACGGCGCAGCTGACCGACTGCAACCCTGAGCAGGCCAGCATCGGTATGCCGGTGGAGATGGTCACGCGCAAGCTGCGCGACCTAGGCGAGGATGGCCTGCTGGTCTACGGCTACAAGTTCCGCCCGCGCCTGGGCCTGTAGCGTGACATAAGAGAAGGGCGTCGGCATATCGCCGACGCCCTTTTTGCATGCCTGGGGAGGGCCTAGAACATCGAGCGGATGACGCCGACCACGCGGCCCTCGATGCGCACGTTGCCGGGGCTGACGTAGATCGGGTCCATCGTCACGTTGGCGGGCTGGAGGCGCACGCGGTTGCCCTCGTTGTAGAAGATCTTGAGGGTGACGGCGTTCTCATCCTGGATGCGGGCGGCGACCATCTGGCCGTTCTCGGCGGTCTCCTGGTAGCGCAGCAGCACGATATCGCCATCGTTGATCAGCGCGTCGATCATGGAGTAGCCGCGCACCTTCAGCGCGTAGACATCCTGCAGGCGCTCGGCGGGGGCCACGGCCTCGGGCACGCTGATCAGCTCGGCCTCGGTGGGGCTGGTGATCTCGGGGTCGGGAAGGGGCTGGCCAGCGGTGATGATACCGAGCAGCGGCACCTGGCCGCCGGTGCGGATCTGCACCGCCGCCGGGGCAAGCTGGGGGATCTTGATGCCGCGCGAGACTTTGCCCTCGCGCTTCAGGTGGCCCTTCTGCTCCAGCGCCTTGAGGTTGTAGGCCACAACCGATGTGGACGAGATCGAAAGCTCGTCCTGGATCTGGCGGATGGCCGGTGGATAGCCATTTTCCTCAACAAAGCTCTGGATATACTGCAGAATTTCAGTCTGTCGCTGCGAAAGGTTGTTGTCCGCCGTGCGCATGGCTGTGTCCTTCATAATGGCCGCAGCGGAGTGCTACGGCAGATTGTTTCTTGGTACATTCTCTTCCCGCATGTATGTTCTCTAGAACTTATGTAGCAATTGGTACAAATTATAAAGAAACAACTGTGCTATGTCAAGAGGCGCAGCACAATCTCTTGATTGGATGTTTGGTAGATGCCTGTTCCTAACTGATCAGTCAGGCATCTGAACAAATAGCATCTTCCACCACCTGCAATGAATTGCCGTTTGTTGATCGAGTTTGGGCGCTATTGCTCTTCTGGCGCTCGTTGCTATGCTGAAAAGGGCTGGGTTTCAAGAAATGTAGCGATGAGCAAGATTTTAGCGATATATGATGGACATATGTGGGAAAGTAGGTAAAATAGACCGATGTTTGTAAAGAGATGGAGGGTGTGATGAGCGCATATGAGGCGAGGGGAAACGTGATCCAGGTGAGCGTCAACCCCGAGGGCGGCGTGCCGAAGCTAGCGGTCGCGTCGGCCATGGTCACATCGGCGGGGGTGCGCGGCGATCGCCAGCGCGACTTGGTCCATCACGGCGGGCCAGATCGGGCGGTGTGCCTCTACGCCCAGGAGCGCATCGCCGCGCTGAATGCCGAGGGCCACGGCATCGCCCCCGGCACCACCGGCGAGAACCTGACGGTGCAGGGGGTGGACTGGGATGCGGTGCAGTTGGGCGACCGGCTACGCATCGGTGCGGGCGTGGTGCTGGAGATCACGGGCTACGCGTCGCCCTGCCAGAACATCGCGGGGTCGTTTAGCGAGGGTGCGTTCACGCGCATCTCGCAGAAGCTCCATCCCGGCTGGAGCAGGCTCTACGCCCGTGTGCTGGCCGAGGGCGAGGTGCGGGCGGGCGACGCGGTGGCGTATGTGCCCGCAGGGGCCTAGCCGCTACTTGGCGGCTGCGGCTGCTGGCGGCTGCTTGCCATCCACCAGCAGCCGGATGGCCCAGGCCAGCTGACTGTCGGCGCAGGTGCTTTGGCCCTCGGTGGGCGCGCGATCGGCCACGCAGGGCGCGGCGTCCGCCGCATCCTCGGTGTAGGGCACCACAAATTGCGGCGTGATACCCACCTTGTGGATGGCGCTCTTGCCGGGCGTGAGCCAGTGGGCGATGGTGACGCGGATGCTGCCGCTATCGCTGAGCGTGTGGATGTTCTGCACCGAGCCTTTGCCGTAGGTCTTCTCGCCCAGCAGGTAGGTTTGGGGCCGCTCGTCGCGCAGCGCCCCGGCCACGATCTCGCTGGCGCTGGCCGAGCCGCCGTTCACCAGCACCACCAGGGGCAGCGCGCCTACCTTCGCGCCGCCGATGGTCGGCAGCTCCTTCAGGCTGCCGTCGCCGCCCTGCTCATACAGCGCTGCGCCATCGTAGAAGCGCCCCAACACCTCTTGCGCGTTCACCAGATAGCCGCCGGGGTTGTTGCGCAGATCGAGGATCATGCGCGTGGGCTGCTGGGGCTGCAGCTCCTTCCAGGTCTCGTCGAAGTCGGCGGTGGTGCTGGATTTGAAGTCGGTGATCTTCATGTAGGCGATGCCACCCGGCAGCATCTGGGCTCTGACGCTGCTGATCACGATCGTGTCGCGGGTGATGGTCACGTCGAAGCTGTCGCCGCCGCGTCGGATGCTGAGTGTGACCTGTGAGCCTTTAGGGCCGCGGATCTTGCTGGCCACCGCCACGTTGGCCTGGTTCACATCCAGCCCCGCCGTGAGCGCGGCGATCTGCTCGCCATCCACCGCCACGATCTCATCGCCCTGCTGCAGCCCGGCCTGAAGCGCCGGCGAGCCTTTGATCGGGCGATCCACAAAGGCCGTGCCCTCGCCGATGCGCAGGTAGATGCCGATGCCCTCCTGGGTGCCCTGCATGTGCTCGGTGGTGAGCGCGGCCAGCTGCGGCTCTTGGTAGATGGTGTAGGGGTCGTCGAGCGCACCCAGCATGCCTTTGATCGCGCCCTGGATCATCTTCTTGCGGTCGAGGTCGCCCTGGCGGTAGAACTCGTTCTCTACGAGGTTCCACGACTCCCAGAAGCTGCTGAACTGATCGCGCAGGGCGGCGGGCGTGGCGCTGTTCGCGCCCATCCCCGGCCCCACCAGCGCTACGATGTCGCCGCCCACCGGCAGCAGCTTGGCGCATAGCCAGCCCCCGGCGAACCCAATGGCCAGCAGCAGGATGGCGAGGGCGGGCCTGCGTAGCGAGGATGCGATTCGCCGCATGGGTGGTGCTCCTTTCGCGTTGACTGTGATGCCCAGGGAAGACAGCGCTGGCGCATACGGGTGCCGCATGCGCCAGGGTCGGTCGGTCGCGGGCTGTGGGGTGGGCCTAGTCCATGTCGCCCAGGTCGTAGAGCACGGCGGCCAGGGCGGCCAGCGGCGCGGTCTCGGCGCGCAGCGTGCGCGGCCCCAGCGTGACGGGAAGCACCCCGCTGGCCTGCGCGGCCTCGCGCTCGTGGTCGGCGAAGCCGCCCTCCGGTCCACTGACCAGTGCGATCTGCTGCGGCTCGGCGGCGCTGCGGGCGGCGGCCAGGGCCTGGCGCAGCGGCTGCGCGCCCGCGCCCTCCCAGAGGAATAGCGCAGTGCCGCCCTGCGCGGCCTGGGCGCAGGCCGTGGCCAGCGGCATGGGCGCGGCCAGATGCGGCACGCGGCCCCGGCGCGACTGCTCGCTGGCCTCGCGGATGATCTTGCGCCAGCGCTCGGCCTTGCGCTCGCTCAGGTCGCCGCTGTCGGCCAGCAGCGTGCGCTCGCTGGTCACCGGTACGATGGCGGCCACGCCCAGCTCGGTGCTCTTCTGCAGCGCCCACTCGAAGCGCTCGGGCCGCATCAGGGCCAGGTAGAGCGTGATCTGCGAGCGCGGCTCGCTTGCCACCAGCGCCCGCTCGCCCACCTCGCCCGCCACTAGGCCGCGCCGCACATCCGACAGGGTCACGCTGTACTGCCAGCCGGTGTTGTCCAGCAGCAGTACCTGGTCGCCCGCGTCCAGCCGCAGCACCGAGCTGATCTGGTGGATCAGCTCGGCGTCGTCGATCTGCACGGCGTCGCCCCGGATGCTCTCGGGCGGCACGAAGAAGCGGTAGGTGTTGCTCTGCAGTGTCTGCCTGCGCCCGCCGTGTGCGTGACGTTTGGCCATGGCTAGGCTTCCGGCTTGCGGTGCACCAGCGCCACCCAGTCGCCCTGCTGCCGCCGCTCTAGGCGCTCGAAGCCCATGGCGGCGTAGGCCAGCGCCACCTCGTCCTCGCGCTCGGCGATGATGCCCGAGCTGATCAGGATGCCGCCGGGCTTCAGCGCGGTGTGCATGTCGGGGGCCACCGCCACCAGCACCTTGGCGATGATGTTGGCCACGATCAGGTCGCAGGTGGCGTCGGGCGTGATGCTGGCGTACTCGTGCTGGCCGGGCACCGCGCTCGCGCCCAGCCAGTGGCCGAAGCTCGCGCCCGCGCCCAGGCTGCCCTCGGCGGCCTGGATCTGCTTCTCGACGCCGTTCACCGTGGCGTTCTGCACCGTGGCCTCCACGGCGATCGGGTCGGTATCTAGGCCCAGCACGGTGTTCGCGCCCATCAGCGCCGCCGCGATGGCCAGGATGCCCGAGCCGCAGCCTAGGTCGAGCACGCTGGTGTCGGGGGTGACGTACTTCTCCATGAACACGATGCAGAGCTGGGTGGTGGGGTGCAGGCCGGTGCCGAAGGCCATGCCGGGGTCGAGCCGCAGCACCACATCGCCCGCCTGCGGCTCGTACTCCAGCCACGAGGGCACGATCACTGTGCGCTCGCCCAGCCGCTGGATCTTGTAGTGCTCCTTCCAGGCGTTGGCCCAGTCCTCCTCCTGCAGCGGCTTGACTCGCAGCTCGCTCACGGGGCGGATCTGGCCTAGGTGCCAAAGGGCCTGCTCGATCCGGCTGCGCTGCTCCTCGTTCCACTGGTCCACCGGGATGAAGGTGCGCAGCGTGACGGGGCGCTGGTCGTCGAAGGTGTACTCGGGGCCATCCACCCCTGGCACAATCGGCTGGTCGAGCACGACCCCGCCGTTGTAGCCGTACTGGGCCAGCAGGTCGCTCACCGGCTCGGCGGCCTCGCGATCGACATCGACAGCAATCTCAATCCAGCTCATGTGTGTTTCTCGTGTGGCGGCTGGCGCGGGCGTGGCCTGCGGCAGCGGCATAGAAGATCGGGTTTTCGGTGCAAAGAGAAGCGCCCCCACCCGCGCCAGAGCTGCGGGCGAGAGCGCGGAATTAGCTAGCGGGATGCTTTCCAGCGGGTGCCCTGCGGGCCATCCTCTAGTGTCACGCCCAGCGCGTCTAGGCGCTGGCGGATGCTGTCGGCGATCTGGTACTGCTTGGCCTTGCGTAGCTCGGCGCGCAGCTCGATCAGCAGCTCGATGAAGGGCGCGCTGTCCTGGCTCTTGCCAGCCTTGGGCTGTAGGCGCAGGCCCAGCACCCCGGCCAGCTCGCGCAGGGTGGCCTGGGCCTGGGCGAACGGCTCGCCGCCCACGCCGCCGTCGCGCGCGGTGTTGATCGCCTTCACCAGCTCGAACAGCACGGCCAGCGCGCCGGAGGTGTTGAAGTCGTCGTCCATCACGTCGGTGAAGCGCTGGGTCGCGCCGCCCGCCACCTCGGCCAGCTGCGCGGCGGCGGGGCCGTCGGTGGCGCTGCCCACCGCAGGCTCCAGCGCGCTCAGCAGGCGGGCCAGCTTGCGCTCCTGGTCGGCCACGATCACCTCGCCAAAGGCCAGCGGGTTGCGGTAGTAGCTGGAGAGCACCACCAGCCGCAGCACGTCGGCGTCGTGCGCATCTAGGAACGAGCGGATCGTCACCACGTTGCCCAGCGACTTCGACATCTTCTCCATCTTGAAGCCGCCCTCGGGCAGCGGCGTCTGGATCTGGAGCATGCCGTTGTGCATCCAGAAGCGCGCGAACGGCTTGTGGGTCAGGCTCTCGGTCTGGGCGATCTCGTTCTCGTGGTGGGGGAACACCAGGTCGTTGCCGCCGCCGTGGATGTCGATCTGCTCGCCCAGGTGCTTGAGGTTCATGGCCGAGCACTCGATGTGCCAGCCGGGCCGCCCGTGGCCCCAGGGGCTTTCCCAGTACGGCTCGCCCTCTTTGGCCGCCTTCCACAGCGCGAAGTCGGCTGCCGACTCCTTGCGCTCGTCCACGTCGAAGCGGGTGCCGCTGATCATGTCGCCCAGGTTGCGTCCTGAGAGCTTGCCGTAGCCCTGGTCCTTGGCCACGCGGAAGTACACGTCGCCGCCCGCCTCGTAGGCGTAGCCCGTGTCGATCAGGCGGCTGATGAAGTCCTGGATCTCCTGCATCGTCTCGGTGGCGCGCGGGTAGAGCGTGGCGCGCTGCACGTTGAGGTTGCCCAGATCCTCCATGAACTCGTCGATGTAGCTCTCGGCCAGCTCCTTGGGGTCGCGCCCCAGCGTGTTGGCGCGGGCGATGATCTTATCGTCCACATCGGTGAAGTTCACCACGTGCTGCACGGCGTAGCCACGGTACTCGAGGTAGCGCCGCACCACGTCGAAGATCATGGCCGACATGGCGTGGCCGATATGGGCCGTATCGTAGACGGTGACGCCGCAGACGTAGATCTTGGCGACGCCCGGCTCGATCGTCTCGAACGGCTCTTTCTTACGGGAAAGCGTGTTGTAGATCTGGATGCTCATGCGCTCTTCCTACTATCAAAATGCGGCTGCTGCCAGCCGGTGCTCACTTGGCGGGCGCTAGATGCCCTCGCCAAGCATGTACTGCTCTTCGGGGTCTTCCTTGCCATTCTCGCCCAGCGTGGCCCAGAGCTGCTCGGATGCGATCTGGAAGTTCATGTGGTGGGCGGTGTGGTGGTTGGTCACATCCTCCAGGCTCTCCAGCCGCTCCTCCAGCTCGCAGACCTTGCTGCGCAGCCCGCGCAGCATCTGGGCCTCGGGGTCGGGCAGCTGCTCGACGCGGCGGCTGGTGCCGGTGCGCGGGTCGCGGGTGGCCACGATGCGGGCGGGCACGCCTACGGCGGTGGAGTGCGGCGGCACATCCTTCACCACCACCGCTCCGCCGCCCACGCGCGCGCCCTCGCCCACGGTGATCGCGCCCAGCACGCTCGCGCCCACGCCCACGATCACGTGGTCGTGCAGCGTGGGGTGGCGCTTGCCCTTCTGCTTGCCGGTGCCGCCCAGGGTCACGCCCTGGTACAGCATCACCCAGTCGCCGATCTCGGATGTCTCGCCGATCACCACGCCCATACCGTGATCAATAAAAAAGCCTCGGCCAATGGTTGCGCCGGGGTGGATCTCGATGCCGCTGAGGAACCGCGCGAACTGGGAGATGAGCCGGGGGAGGAAGGGTACCCGCGCCTGCCACAGGCGGTGGGCCACGCGGTGGAAGAGGATGGCGTGCAGCCCTGGGTAGAGCAGAACCTCGAAGATAGAGCTGGCCGCAGGGTCATTCTTGAAGATAGCGCGCACGTCATCGCGCAGGGTGAGCAGGCTTGAGCGAAAGGACATAGAGAAACCTCCCCAAAGTTCATCCGGTTCCACGGGCAGAGAGAGGGGCGGGGCACCACAGCGGGGCACGTGTGTGCCCCGCGCAATGCCCCTAACAACAGACGTGCGATGCCCTCTTGCCCCAGGCAAGCAGATGTTTCGGGGAGGCAGATAGACCTGCGCTGGTGGTGTTATGCTGTGGTCGAAGAACTCGCACTGGTACTCGCTGCGCTATCGCTTGCAGGGCTGGCGCTGGCTGGGGCCTCGGCCTTGGCCTCGGTCTTGGCCTCGCCGCCCTTGGCAGAATCAGTCTTGCTCGCGTCGTCGCTCGTCCCTACAGTCGCGCTGCTGGACTTGCGGCTATCGGTGATGTACCAGCCTGAGCCCTTGAACACGATGCCCACCGGCTGGAAGACTCGCCGCACGGCCCCTGCGCACGAGGGACATGTTCGGATAGGTTCGTCCTTGAAGGATTGGAACTGCTCGAACTGGGCGCCGCACGAGTCACACTTGTAGACATAGGTAGGCATAGCCTCAGAACCCCTCCTGATGCCAATTGATATTTGCTAATTCGTCGCGATCCCTATTGTACTCTATTCAGCAACTCCTATCAAATAAAAAGCGCTAGAGTTCTGTTAAAAGTCTGTTTCCCTCTGCCCTTTTCTGCCTCCCTTTTCGCGCTGTCTGACCATCTGCCATGTCTTTGCGCCTTCGTGGTGAATCGGTTCTCTTTACCCCACGAGCAGCGGCTGGAGCAGCGCGGCCAGCTCGGGCGGGTCGCTGATGCCCAGCTGCACCTGCGGGGTACCGTGCCAGGCCGCGCAGGCCCGGATGGCCCCGGCCAGGTCGGTCAGCAGCTGGGCGGTGGGCTGCACGCCAGGCTCCAGGTGGAGCGCCTTCAGCTCGAAGATGCCCTGCTTGCGGTGGGCCTTGGGGTCGAGCCTGCCGATGATCTGGCCGCGCCAGAGGATGGGCAGTGTGAAGTAGCCGTAGCGGCGCTTGGGCGCGGGGGTGTAGCACTCGATGCGGTAGTCGAAGCCGAACAGGTCGAGGGCGCGCTTGCGATCCCACACCAGCGGGTCGAAGGGCGAAAGCAGCGTGGTGAGCGTGGGCGTGAGCGCGCCCGCCTCGGCCTGCCGGGCCAGCGGCAGCAGGCTGGGGTGGATGTAGCCCGGCTCCTTGAAGCCCTCCACTGTCGCCTCGGCTAGCAGACCCTCGCTGGCCAGCTGGGCCAGCAGCGCCGCGCCGCCCTGCTTCTTCACGCGGAAGTAGTCGGCCTGCCAGCGCGGCAGCACCACGCCCAGGGCGCGCGCGGTGGTGAGCGCGAACTGGCGGTGGACCTCGTCCAGGCTGGGGGCCTGGGCGTCATCCCACCAGGGCACCACTCGCTCGCGCAGGTCGTAGACGCGCTGGAAGCTCTTGCGGCGGGTGATCATCAGGTCGCCGGTGGTGTAGAGCGCCTCCAGCAGGCGCTTCTCCAGCTTCCAGTTCCACCATGTGCCCTTCTGTCCGTCGGTGCGCTCGAAGTCGGCGGACATGACTGGCCCGCGCTCGCGCACGGTGTCGAGCAGGCGCTGGATCTCGGGGCCGTGCTCGTCAAAGTGCTGCTGGATGTACTTCCAGGCCCGCGCTGCGCCCGCCAGCTGCCTGCTGCGGTAGAGCGGGTAGTCCTCGATCGGTAGGAAGCTGGCCTCGTGCGACCAGTACTCGAAGATCGCGTGCTCGGCCAGCAGCTCGTCGAGCCAGCGTGGGTCGTAGCTGCCCAGGCGGCTCCACAGCACCAGGTAGGGGCTGCGGGCCACCACGCTGATGGTGTCGATCTGAAGGATGCCCATGCGCTGGATGGCGGCGAGGACGTCGGCCTTGGCGGCGGGGCTGTCGGGCGGGGTGAGCAGGCCCTGGGCGGCCAGCATGAGCGCGCGTGCGGCGCTGGCGGTGAGGTGCATAGCGGTGCTCTTCTAGGTTAGGAAGGATGTCGGCCTAGTATACCAGAACATCCGTGCGTGGCCATGCGACTTTTTGCCTAATGCCGAGGTGTTTTCCCACAAGGGGATGGTTTTACCACGAAGACGCGAAGACATGAAGGGAGGAAAGGGGATGGGGTCGGGCTGGCCGGGCAATGCTTGGAGCGTTGCCCGGTCGGCCTGACCGGCCGCGGCCTCGATGATGATGGTTCCGCGTGTTTGGTGGGTGGATGCTCTGCGCGGGCGGCGGCTAGGGGCCAGCCCCTAGCAACCCCGCGAGGGGGCGATGCCCCCTTCGAAACCCCCAATTTGAGGCATTCCTATGCCGAAATATGGCGGCTGATGTTCGTGCATATGGCCATCAAAACATGAGCGGCACCTTCGCCGCATGGGCCGAGTGAGTGGGGCTGGCGATTCGCTCTTTTTTTCTTGACTCTTGGTGCCTTGGCGTCTTGGTGGTAAACGGTTTTCTCCTCTTTGCGCCTTGGCGTCTTCGTGGTGAATCGGTTTCCTCTACCGCGCGGCGAAGGCGATGCGCTGGTCGATGCGGCGGGTCAGGCGGTAGGCCACGGGGCGGAAGCCCAGGTGCGGCCACACCCGCGAGGAGAGCAGGTTGGTGCTGCGCCAGTCGGTGGCGCAGGTGGTGATGCCCTGGGCGGCGGCCTCGCGCAGCGCGTGGGAGAGCAGCGCGCCGCTGATGCCGCGCCCGCGGTGGCTGGCGGTCACGCCGCCGATCGACAGCTCGGTGCAGCCCGCCGGGTAGAGCAGCTTGTCGGGCGCCTCCTCCGCCGCGCAGAACTCCTGCACGCCCACCGGCTGGTCGCCGTCGAAGGCCAGCCAGAGCGTGACCTCGGGGTCGTCGACCTCGGCACCGTAGAGCGGGGGCAGCTCGGCGGCGCGCTCGGGCGCGGTGAAGGCCCAGCAGGGCGACTGCACCTGCTGCCGCCAGATCAGGTCGGAGAAGCCCGCCATGGTCTGGCGGTCGGCGCTGGTGGCGCGGCGGATGGAGATGCCGGGCTGCGGGTCGCGCGGCGCGAGGCTGGCGATGTCGAGCAGGGCGTACATGTGCTCGATGCCGAAGCTGAGCGTAGACCATGTGAACAGCAGGCTGGGGTCGGCTGCGGGGATGGTGGCGAAGTGGGCGTAGCAGCCCTGGTCGACCCAGCCCACGGCTAGGTGGGCGTACATGTCGCGCAGCAGCTCGCTGCCCTGGCCTGGCGCGGTGGCGCTGCCAGCTAGGCGCACCCAGGCCACGCGGCCCCAGGTGGCGTCGAAGATCAGCTCGCTGATCATGTAGCCGCGCAGCTGGCCGCCCGCGAAGGCTGCCACGCCATGGGCGTGGGGGCGCTCCAGCAGCGCGGCCACGGCGGCCTCGGCATGCTGGGGCTGGGCGTACTGCGGGGCGATCATCGGCATGGCCGCGAGGTCGGCGGCGTGGCGGGCGGCCAGCATGGCCCCGGCCTCGGGCAGCATCTCGTGGGTAAACGGTCGAAGCTCCATGGTGGCGTGCCTTTCACTGCGCGCGGGTGACAACAGCGCGTATGGTAGCACCTAGGGGCCGGGGGCAGATCGGGCCAAGGGCCGAGGAAACACTACGGCGGTCGGGCATGTGCGTGCCCGACCGCCGTAGGATGTGCGGGGATGTGCGCTGGGACTAGCCGCCAGCGCCCACGCCCTGGATGCCGCCCTCGGTCATCTTGCGGGCGTCGATCAGCTCGTCCACCTCGGCCTCGCTCAGCAGGCCCTTCTCGACCACCACCTGCTTGATGGTCTTGCCGGTGGCCAGCGACTCCTTGGCCACGGCAGCGCCGTTCAGGTAGCCGATCTTGGGGTTGAGCGCCGTCACCAGGATGGGGTTCTTGGCCAGCCAGCCGGTGGCTTTCTCCTCGTTGGCGGTGATGCCCACGACGCACTTGGTGGTGAAGGCCTTCACCGCGCCGATCAGCACGTGCATCATCTCGAACAGGTTGTGGGCGATGATCGGCATCATCACGTTCAGCTCAAGCTGGCCAGCTTGCACGGCCAGCGCGATCGCGTGGTCGTTGCCCTGCAGGTGGAAGCAGGCCTGGTTCAGCATCTCGGCCAGCACCGGGTTGACCTTGCCGGGCATGATCGAGGAGCCTGGCTGCACGGCGGGCAGGCGGATCTCGTCAAGGCCGGTGGTGGGGCCGGATGAGAGCATGCGGAAGTCGTTGGCCACGCGCACCAGCGTGATGCACAGCGTGCGGATGGAGGCCGAGAAATCTGCCGCGTCGCCCATGTTCTGCATGGACTCGAACAGGTCGCCCGACTCGTGCAGCTCGCTGCCCAGCAGCTCGGAGAGCCGCTTGACCATGCGGCTGTGGTACTCGGTGTGGGCGTTCAGGCCGCTGCCGGTGGCGGTGCCGCCGATGCCGATGCGGCGCAGGCGGTTGGCGGCGGTGTTGATACGCTCGCGGTCGTTGCGCACCGCGCGGGCGTACGCGCCGAACTCCTGGCCCAGGCGCACGGGCACCGCGTCCTGCAGGTGGGTGCGGCCCGACTTCACGATGTGGTCGAACTCCTTGGCCTTCTGCTCAAGGGCGTCGGCCAGGCCGTCGATCGCGGCCAGCAGCTCCTCGATGCGCCAGAGGCAGCCGAGGCGGATGGCGACCGGGATGGTGTCGTTGGTCGACTGGGCCATGTTCACATGGTCGTTGGGGTTGACCGGCTTCTTCGGATCCTCAAGGGCGAACCCGAGGATCTGGTTGGCGCGGTTCGCGATCACCTCGTTCACGTTCATGTTGTGGCTGGTGCCAGCGCCAGCCTGGAACGGGTCGACCACAAAGTGGGCGCTCAGCTTGCCGTCGATCACCTCCTGCGAGGCCTCCACGATGGCCTTGGCCAGCTTCTCATCCAGCAGGCCCAGGTCGAGGTTGACCTCGGCTGCGGCGCGCTTGATCGTGGCCATCGACCACACGAACGCCGGGTAGGGCTTCATCCCGCTGATCGGGAAGTTCTCGACAGCACGCTGGGTCTGGGCACCATAGAGCGCATCGGAAGGCACGCGTACCTCACCGAGCGAGTCTTTCTCAATACGATATTCCTGCGTCATCGCACAGTATCCTCCATACAAGGGCACGTTGCAGTACGGTTTCAATAGTAGCATGATTTTTGCAGAAGGCTAGAGCGTAGCGGTTATGGCTTGTTCTCCCTTTGATGATGTTCCTTGACGATTCGCGCGCGGGCGTGGCGGTGGGTGAAGATCGCTTGCTGGGGGTATTTTTGCTCTTGGAGTGCGGGCGGTGATCGTGCGCGCGTTCGGCGCTGTGCGCTATGATAGAGTGGTTTATCGTGCGGTTGGCGGCGGCAAGGGGGGGAAGATGATCGTTGGTGGCAATTGTGGCGCTCGCGCCGCGCTTGCTTGTATTTCTGCACCGCCTATAGATAGAGAAGCATCGTTGGGCGACGGATGCTTGGCACACAAAGGCGGGCGCACCACATGTGCGCCCGCCTTTCGGTTCGTTGTGGGTTGGGTCGCTAGTCGGCAGCGCCGCGCGGGGCGGGGGTGGCCGTCTCGATCGCGGCCTCGGGGGTGTCGCGCTTCGACTGCCAGATCGCCCAGGCCAGCGCCAGCGTGCACAGCACCATGCCCACGATCACGCCCGCGCCCAGGCCCTGGCCAGGCCGCACCACGTTCACGATGATCGGCGCGATGATCAGCGACACCAGGTTGATCACCTTGATCATCGGGTTGAGCGCCGGGCCTGCGGTGTCCTTCAGCGGGTCGCCCACGGTGTCGCCCACCACGGCGGCTTTGTGCGGCTCGGAGTGCTTGCCGCCGTAGTTGCCATCTTCGATGTACTTCTTGGCGTTGTCCCACGCGCCGCCCGCGTTGGACTGGAACACCGCCATCAGCTGCCCGGCCAGAATGATGCCCGCCAGGAAGCCGCCCAGCGCCTCCACGCCCAGCAGGAAGCCCACCAGAATGGGCACCAGCACCGCGATCAGGCCCAGGCTGATCAGCTCCTTCTGCGCCGCCGTGGTCGAGATCGCCACCGCGCGGGCGTAGTCGGGCAGCACGTTGCCCTCCATCACGCCGGGGATGCGGAACTGCCGTCGCACCTCATTCACGATCTGGCCGGCGGCGCGCGCCACCGCCCGGATGGTGAGCGACGAGAACAGGAAGGGCACCGCGCCGCCGATGAGCAGGCCGATGAACACCAGCGGCGAGGCCACGTTGATGCCGCTCAGCACGGTGACGCCCGCCACGCCCTGCTCGATCAGCTGCTGCTGCACCTTGCCGGTGTCGGTCAGGAACGAGCCGAACAGCGCCACCGCCGCGATCACCGCCGAGCCGATCGCGATGCCTTTGGTCACGGCCTTGGTGGTGTTGCCCACCGCATCTAGGTCATCCATCACGTTGCGGGCGTTCTTGTCCAGCCCAGACATCTCGCCGATGCCGTTGGCGTTGTCCGAGATCGGGCCGAACGAGTCCATCGAGATGGTATTGCCGGTGAGCGTCAGCATGCCGATGCCGGTGAGCGAGACGCCGTAGAGGATGGATGTGAACTGCAGTGTCGGGTCGGCGATGCCGCCGTAGATCAGCACTGAGGCCAGGATGGAGATGGCGATCACCACCACGGCCCACACGCTCGACTCCAGGCCCAGCGAGAGTCCGCCCAGGATGTTGGTGGCCGAGCCGGTCTGCGAGGCCTTGGCGATGTCCTTCACCGGGCTGAAGTGCGTGGATGTGAAGTACTCGGTCACTTTGTCCAGCACGATCGCCAGCAGGATGCCGGTGATGGTGGCCAGGAAGGGCCGCCAGTCGCCCTGCATGTAGAAGAACGAGACCACCGCGAAGCCGATCACGGCCACGATCGCGGCCAGGTAGAAGCCGCGGTTCATGGCTGCCATGGCGTTGCGGCGGCGGTCGTCGGTGCGCACAACCATGTTGCCGATCACCGAGGCCACCACGCCGATGCCGCGCAGGATGAGCGGGAAGATCACGAAGCGCATGTCGTACTGGCCGTCGAACATGCTGCCCAGCGCGGCGTCGCCCAGCACCAGGCCCAGGATCAGCGCCGAGACGATCGTCACCTCGAAGCTCTCGAACACGTCGGCGGCCATACCGGCGCAGTCGCCCACGTTGTCGCCCACTAGGTCGGCGATCACCGCCGCGTTGCGCGGGTCGTCCTCGGGGATGCCCGCCTCGACCTTGCCCACCAGGTCGGCCCCCACGTCGGCGGCCTTGGTGTAGATGCCGCCGCCCACGCGCATGAACAGCGCGATCAGGCTGCCGCCGAAGCCGAAGCCCAGCAGCGCATCGGGCGCGGCGATGCCGAAGAACAGGAAGATCAGCGTGCCGCCCAGCAGGCCCAGGCCCACCGTGAGCATGCCGGTGACGGTGCCCGAGCGGTAGGCCACCTGCATGGCGGCGTTATAGCCCTTGCGTGCGGCGGCGGCCACGCGCACGTTGGCCTCGACCGCCACGTTCATGCCCACGAAGCCCACCGCGTAGGAGAACAGCGAGCCCATCAGGAACGCCAGCGCGCGCCCGATGGCCACGGCCATAGTCGCGCCAGCGCCGAACAGCTCCTCGGCCTCGCGCGTGGGCGGGATGATCGCCACGCTGGCCCCCAGCACCACCGTCAGCACCACGATCAGGATGCTGATGGTGCGGAACTGGCGGCTCAGGTAGGCGTTTGCGCCCTGCTTGATGAAGCCCCAGACCTCCTGCATGCGCGGCGTGCCCTTGTCCTGCTGCAGGATCTGCGAGCGCAGCAGGAAGGCGTAGGCGATCCCCAAGATTGAAATAGCGAGCACGGCCCAGACCGCGCTCTGCTCGAATGAGCTCAGCCCATTAAGTCCGTTTAGCCCTAGCATGGCTATCTCCTTTTCACCACCGAAGGCGCACTTGCGTGATCGACGCTGATCCGACACCCTAGGCCATGGCAGGAATCATGCCCGCCACCCCGCCGACGGGTCCGCCCTGCCGCGCGTGCTGATCGCTCAGCCGCGCTGCGCCCCTACATACACACGCGCCGTGTATGCCTCCTTGTCCACCAGATGTAGTTGCCAAACGTGTGATCGTTGGGCGCTCTGGCCGCATTCTAACATATGGGGTTTGGCGCTGTAAAGCGTTTCCTCCTCTCTTGCGGCCTTGGCCCGGCCCCGCGCAGGCATTGGTCCTACCTGCGACTCATCCTCTTGGCGGCCTGCATCCTTCTTGCGATGGATCTCACGATAGGGCTTGATGCCGATGCTGAATCTGCGGCCCAACGTTATGATAGCCCCACACAAGTCGGTGATCGCGGTGGCACCGCAGCGCTTGACGACACGGCGCTTTTTCCCCTCTGCCGCGCCTCATTTCTACCCCTAACGGCTGCTCTTACAGCGGAGCAGCCGTTTCTTCATGCTGCTAGATCTGGCTGGGCGGGGTGTTGCCCGCCTCCACGATCGCCCGCCGCAGATCCACCCGTGTGAACAGTGCCAGCCCGGCCACAAAGAATACGATCAGCGAGATCAGCGCCACGCGGTAGCTGCCCGTGAACTGCAGCGCCAGGCCGAACAGCAGCGGGGCCAGCCAGCTGGTGCCGCGCTCGCTCAGCTCGTACAGGCTGAAGTACTCGGCCTCCTGCCCCGCCGGGATGATCTGCGAGAACACCGAGCGGCTGAGCGCCTGGCTGCCGCCCAGCACCAGGGCGATCGGCACCGCCAGCACAAAGAACTGGGTCTGGGTCTGGATGAAGAAGGCCAGGATGACGGTGGCCGACCAGATCAGCAGGCTCAGGATGATCGCCCGCTTGCTGCCCAGCTTCCGCGCCAGCCAGCCGAACAGCAGCGCCCCCAGGAAGGCCACGAACTGCACGATCAGGATCAGCGTGATCAGGCTGGAGCTGGCCATGCCCAGCTCTTGCGCGCCGAACTGCGACGAGAGCGCGATCACGGCCTGGATGCCGTCGTTATACAGCAGGTAGGCGGCTAGGAACAGCAGGGTCTGCGGCAGCCTGCGCACCTGGCTGAAGGTGTGGCGCAGCTGCGCGAAGCCCACTGTCAGGTAGTGCTGCCCTGGCGGCAGCCGCTTCACCGCGCCGCGCTGGCGCAGGGTGAGCATGGGCACGATGGTGAAGATCGCCCACCACGCGCCCGAGGAGGCCAGGCAGATCCGCACGGCCACGCTGTCCTCGATCCCCAGCTTGCCCGCGTTGAGGAACAGCGCCAGGTTGGCCACCAGCAGCAGCCCGCCGCCCAGGTAGCCCAGCGCCCACCCGCGCGAGGAGACCGTGTCGCGCTGGTCGGGGGTGGCGATCTCAGAGAGGAAGGCGTTGTAGAAGACCATGGATGCGCCGAAGCACAGGTTGGCCACCAGCAGCAGCCCGCCGCCCAGCAGGTAGTTGCTGCCCTGCAGGAAGAACATGCCCATGGTCGCGATCGATCCGGCGTAGGCGAACAGCAGCAGCAGCGGCTTCTTCAGCCGCGAGTAGTCGGCGATCGCGCCCACCACCGGCAGCAGGAAGATCTGCAGGAAGACCGACAGCGACACCACGTAGGCATAGAACGAGTCGGCCCGCACGGGGATGCCCAGCGGGTAGACAAAGCCGCCCTCGCCTGCGGCGGCCTGGGTGACTGTGGTGAGATACGGCCCCAGGAAGACCGTGATGACCGTGGTGGTAAACGCGGAGTTGGCCCAGTCGTAGAAGTACCAGCCGATCTGCTCGCGGCGGTTCTCCGCCGCGCTCGGTTGGGGTGTCATAGGTGCTCCTTGGCTGTGGTCTCGAACAGAACCGGGATCTCGTGGCCCAGCGCGATGCCCGCGCGGCTCAGCGGGCACGCGTAGGCGTACACCTCCACCCCGCGCCGGGCGGCCTCGGCCAGCGCCAGGGCGAACTGCGGGTCTATGGCGGTGTGCATGGCCACCGCGCTGGCGCTGCCCTGGGCCACAAACACCACCGCCGCGCGCGCCCCGGCCTGGGCCAGCGCCGCAAGCTCGCCCAGGTGCCGTCGCCCGCGCTCGGTGGGCGCGTCGGGGAAGTGCGCCACACCCTCGATCAGCAGGCTGGCCGACTTTACCTCCACCAGGCATGGTTCAGCCGCCCCACCCAGCTGAAAGTCGAACCGGCTCGCGCCTACGGTGGCCTCGCGGCGCACCTGCGGGTAGCGCGCGAAGGGCGGCAGGGCCTGCGCCCGCAGCGCGGCCTCGATCAGGCGGTTGGGCAGGTGGGTGTCCAGCCCCATCAGGCGCTCGGGCGGCCCCGCGTGGATGGCGGCCACCGCCTGGTACTGCGTCTTGCGCCCCGGCGCGGGCTGGTGGGCCAGCAGCAGGCGTGCGCCGGGCACCAGGGTCTCCTTCAGCCGCCCCCGGTCGGCCAGGTGGGCCTGCACGGTCGCGCCGCCCAGCTCCGCATCCACCAGGAAGCGGTTCGGCCTGGCCAGGAACAGCGCCTCGCTCAGCGGCCCGCCCCGCCCCAGCGGCACAAGGATCTGCGCATTCGCCACGCTAGCGGCCCTTCCACTGCGGCTCGCGCTTTTCTAAGAAGGCGCTGGTGCCCTCGCGCCCGTCCTCCGAGACCACCAGCTCGGCGAACAGCGCGGCCTCGTACATGCATGCGTCGGCCAGCGGCATCTCGCTGCCCCGCCCGATGGCCTGCTTGGCAGCGGCCACCGCCAGCGGCGCCTTCGCGGCAATGCTGCTGGCCAAGGCCCCCGCCGCGCCCAGCAGCCCGCTGGCGGGCACCACCCGCTCTACCAGGCCGATCCGCAGCGCCTCCTGGGCGCTGATCCGCTCGCCGGTGAGGATGAGCAGCTTGGCCATGCCCGGCCCCACCAGCCGCGTGAGCCGCTGGGTTCCGCCCCAGCCGGGGATGATCCCCAGGTTGATCTCGGGCTGGCCGAACTGGGCCGTCTCGGCGGCGATGCGGATATCGCAGGCCATGGCTAGCTCCATCCCACCGCCCAGCGCGAAGCCGTTGACAGCGGCGATCACCACCGTGCGCATCTGCGCGATCCGCAGGCCCAGCTGGTGGGCCTGCTCGGCCATCTCGCGGGCCGCCGTGGCGCTGGGCTGGGCCTTCAGCTCGCCGATGTCGGCCCCGGCCACGAACGAGCGCTCGCCCGCGCCCGTGATGATCGCCGCGCCGATGGCGTCGTCGTCCTCCACCTCGGCGAGCGCGGCCAGCAGCTCGCGGATGGTGGTTTGGTTGAGCGCGTTCAGCACCTTGGGGCGGTCTATGGTGATGGTGGCGACCGCGCCGCTGCGCTCCAGCACGATGTTCTGGTAGCTGTTCATACATCCTCTTTTTGCTTGGCTTGCCGGGTGATTATAGCACCGCAGCTTTTTTACCACCAAGACACCAAGGGAACCCGCAAGAATGAATACCGCGAAGACGCGAAGGCACGAGGGGAAGAGCGACCCGGTATACCGCCAATACAGCAGGGCACCTAAGCACAAGGGAACAAACAGCAGCGGTTGGGCATGTGCGCGATGGGGTCATTGACGTAGGGGCGGGTTTCATGCCCGCCCGCGCCGCGTTACGCGCCGTGGGCATCGGGTGGGGTTGCGATGCGGGCGGCGCATCGCGATGGGGCAGGTTTTATGCCCGCCCCATCGCCGATGATCGGTAATCTTACCCACCTGGCCCATGCGGCGAAGGTGCTGCTCGTGCAAACTGGCCCTATGCTCGAACACGAGCCGCTAGGAAAACAGCATAGGAATACTCAAAATTGGGGAATCGAAGAGGGCGATGCCCTTCAACAGGTGTCACTTTCTTGGGCGGAGCGTCGGGATGCGCTCCACGGGATGAAACGGCGTGCCGGGCATGCGCGCCATGTGATCATTGCTGTAGGGGCGGGTCTGGTGCCCGCCCACGCCGCGTTGCATCGCACGCATCGCAGGGCATTCGATGCGTGCGATGCAACGCGGCGTGGAACGCATTGGGATGTGCCGTAAGCATCGGATCGGGCCTTGCTGCTTGCGGCGCGTTACAATGGGGCGGACACGAGATCCGCCCCTACACTCATGGCGGATCATTGCGAACATCGGGTCGGGTGCGATGACGGCAATGCGGTGCATCGGCCATCGATCGTGCATGGTTGCCAAAAACCCATGGGAACGCCACAAAAGTGACACCTGTTGAAGGCGATGCCCCCTGGCGGGGTTCCTAGGGGCTGGCCCCGAGGTGCTGCCCGCGCAGGGCATCCACCCACTACGCAAGTACAACCACCATCGCGTATAGGGAATAGGCCCAGCGCTGACGTGAAAAGTGACACCATGTTAAGGGTATCGCCCCTCGCGGAGGTTTCGGGAGGCGATCCGCGCAGGGCTTCCACCTACTACGCAAGCAGAACCGCCAGCGCTTATCAGGAACAAGCACAGTGCTCTGACGTGAAAGTGACACCATGTGAGAGGGTAGACCCTGTGCGCCGCCCGTGCAGGGCACCTATCGCCAGCCGTGCAGAGTCCCCGTGACGTTTGGCGCCCTTGGCGGCCAAGAATCCCTGCCCCCTCGAACGCCTGCCGCCGATCACCTCATCCTCGCGGCGGTTGTGGGCGGTGGCGGCGGGCGATATACTGGCTTGGTTCTTCGATCCAAGGAGTCGCTATGCCCCAGCAGAGGCCATCGATCATCGTGCGGATCGCCCGCCCGCGTGGCGGCAGCATCTGGAGCATCGGCAGCAGGCATAGTCTGCTCAGCATCGGCAGCACCGGCAGCATCCTGAGCATCGGCAGCGCGGGCAGCGTGCTCAGTATTGGCAGCGCGGGCAGCTTTTTGAGCATTGGCAGCCTGGGCAGTGTGGGCAGTATCCTGTGTGCGGCCAGCCTGTTCTCGATCCTGAGCGCCGCCAGCGTGCGCTCCATCCTCAGCGTGCGCGGGCGCGGCAGCCTGCGGCAGCGCCTGCCGCGCCGCCAGCGCACGCGGGGCCGCAGCTGGTGGCGCGGGCCGGGCGGGCGGCCCGCCTAGCTTGGCGCGCTGGCCTGCCCAGCATACCGCGAAAGCACATGCAAAAACAACAGCGGCGGGTGGGGCATCACACGATGCCCCACCCGCCGCTGTGTGCTGTGTCTGGGCGGCTAGCGCGTGCCGCTGATAATGCTGGTGGCGTCGATCAGTGGCGTCGCGCCGCCTGTGAAGGTCGGCAGCTGGCCGTTCCACTTCTCCATCATCTGGTACTGGATCAGGGCGGGCGTCAGGCTCTGCGAGAGCTTGGCGTTGGCCTCGGCCTGGGCCTGGGCGCGCAGCAGCGTGGCCTGGGCCTCGCCCTCGGCCTGAGCCTTCAGCGCATTGGCGTGGCCCTGGGCCTCGGCCACATCCTGCTCGGCCTTGATCTTGGCCTGCTCCAGCTGATACTTCTGCTGCTCGGCGGCCTGCTGGGCCTGGATCTTCTGATCTAGGGCTGCCTGCAGCGACGCGGGCAGGTGCACCTCGCGCACGGCGAACGAGACGAGCTGCAGGTGGCGCTTCTTGAACTCGGTGCCTAGCGCCTTGCTGATCTCTTCGTTGATCTCGCCGCGCTTGGCCGATGTTATCTCCTCCCAGCCATATTTCGAGGCCACCACCGGCACCTGCGAGCGGGTGTACTGGCGCACCACGCGCTCCTCGACCGTGGTGATGTCGGCCCCGCCCCAGTCCTGGTAGAGCTGGCCGGCCTCCTCGGCGATCACCTGGTATTGGATGACCACATCCAGGTTGATCTGCTGGCCCTCATCGCTCTGCACCTTGATCGAGTCATCGCCGTCGATGCTGCCCTCGCTGGATTTCAGCAGCATGCTGTAGGTCTGGATGGTGATCGGGTATTCCTGGATGGCCTCGGTGAACGGGTTGATGAACGCCCAGCCGGGCCGCTGGGCTCCGGCGTTCACATCGTGGGATGCTTTGTTGAACACGATGCCCACATAGCCGGGCCGGATGTTGCGCCACGATGAGAACATCAGGGCCAGCAGGGCGACGGCGACCACGGCGATGGTGATCAGCACGCCGATCCGTGATAAACCGCTGCGGGTTGTGGAAGTGCTGCGAGACATATGCGAGTGCTCCTTATTTCAGTGCCGAAAAAAACCTCTGCCGACTATGAGCGCGGTGGCCTGGGCTGCCGAGGTGGCTCTGGTGGGTCGGGGGCTTGGTCGGCCTCGTCGGCAGACTCGCGCACCTCGCCCCAGAGCGAGCGGATGGTCTGGAGCACACGGGGGGCCAGCGCGATGCCAATCTGCCACGCGAGTACCAGAATGACGATCACGATTGCAAGCTCCAACAGTGTCGGGCTCACAGGGGGAAACTCCTGCCGCACGGGGCGGCGCTTACCGGGGCGCTGGATGCGCCCCTGCTGCTGCGGGTAGGCCATGCCGCCCCAGTGGGGCATGGCTGCGGCGGCTGGCTGGCAGGCCGTCGCGCTCGCTTTCTAAGATTATATACGCGCTGGCTCGTGTGGGGTTGCAGCCGCGATCCGGCTGGCGTCGTGCTGGCTGAGGCGGATGGCTGGCTCGTGGCGCTCGACCAGCGGGATGCGGATGAGCATGGTGGTGCCCTGGCCCAGCGAGCTGGTGACGCTGATGGTGCCGCCGTGGCTCTCGATGATGCCGTAGCAGATCGCTAGGCCCAGGCCGGTGCCCTTGTTGCCCTTGGTGGTGATGAAGGGCTGGAAGATCTGCTGCTGTAGCTCGGATGGCATGCCGCTGCCGGTGTCGGCGAAGGTGATGAAGATCGACTCGCTGTCGTGGTGCATGCTCAGCGTGATCGTGCCGCCGCCCAGCTCGTGCATGGCGTCGCGGGCGTTGGTCAGCATGTTCAGGAACACCTGCACCATCTGCCCTGGGTCGCACAGGGTGGGCGGCACGGCGCTCAGATGACGCACGATCTGGATATGCTCCTTCTCGAAGTCGTACTCGATCATCTTGAGCGTGTCGTCGATCAGCTCGCCCAGCTGGCACATTACCTGCTGGGTCTCGCGCTGGCGGGCGAAGGTCAGCAGCCCCTTGGTGATGCTGCTGCCGCGCCTGCAGGCCTTCACGATCAGGTCGAGGGACTCGTGCATCTCATCCAGATCGTTGGTGACGATGCCGATCTGGGCCTGGCCCTGGATAGCGGTCAGCAGGTTATTGAACTCGTGGGCGATCCCCGAGGCGAAGGTGCCCAGCGCCGAGAGCTTGGATGTGCGGATCAGCTCTTCCTGGTGGGCCTGCAGCTCCTTCAGCAGCCGTTCGCGCTCGTCGGCCAGCTGCTGGCGGCGGTGGCTCTCCTCGTGCAGCTGGGCCACCATCACGAACGAGCGCTGCGCGATCAGCAGAATGAGCAGGTCGAACACCAGCATCCAGAAGTTGCTGTTCCAGTGCGCGGCCATCAGCGCGCCGATCGGCAGGGTCAGCAGGTGGATCCACTGCACTAGCTGGTAGCTGTCGCGGTAGATCGACTGCACCGGCGTGTTGCTGGCCAGCGCCACCACCGTGCCTACCAGCAGCGTGCTGGAGATATAGAACCCCAGGGCGATGGCGATGAAGGCGCAGATCTCGCGCGGGGTGCTGAAGGTGGCCACGCCCGGCTCGTGGATAAGCGTGTAGATCCCCACCATGATCGCGGTGGTGATCGTGCGCGAGGCCAGGTTGAACAGGGCCTTGTGCCAGGGTCGTCTGCGGGTAATCTCGACGATCAGCGTGCTGGCGGCGATGATGTAGATCGCGGCCACCCCGGCGGTAGGCACTAGGAAGATCGTAAAGGCCTCGGCCAGCGTCATGCCGATGCGGTTGCCGTTCGTCTCGAAGTTCACCTCGAAGAAATCGGCCAGGGCGTAGCCAGCTAGCCAGCTGATCAGCCAGATCACAGGCTGGCTAGGGGGGAGCCAGTGCAGTAGGCCTACCAGCAGCAGCGCGGCGACCGACCATACTACGTAGAGGTAGGCGCGAGCCGGGCGAGAAAGTTCAGACATAGTGGCCTCGCATCGTATCGTCATTGGTCATAAAAAATACCGGAGAACGGTAGGTTCTCCGGTACAGTAGGCTGAATGAGCGCAGCGAGCGCCTAGGTCCACTTTCCGATGTTCGGAATGCTGCCGCCGAGGGCCAAGACCACGGGGAGCGCGGTCAGCGCAAACTGCACGATCCGGCGCATAAGAGTCTTGCTCATGCTGGGCCTCCCTGAGTTGTAATAACGACACACGGTAGTATGTTCGGCCCCGCGTTGTATGATGAGGGTGCGTGGGGGGATAACTACATTGTATCGTACTACTGAAAGTTGTCAACAGGTTAAGTTGATAATGTGTTGCCGAATTGGCCAGCATGTTAGGTAGATAGGGAGGTGTGTACACGAATAAATGCCTTCTCCAACAGGGAATATGTACCCGCCTATTCCGCTCGCGTAAAAAACGGAAGCTAGGTTAGGATGCGTGGTGGTTAGGCGGGCAGGGTGTATCGCTCATACCCTGGCCTGGGCGGCCCGGCGGCCCGCCCCAGGGGCATGGGGCGCACCACCATATGCCCGGCCCACTTGTGGGCAAGTATGGCCATAGGGAAGCGGTACCATGCGTATGGGTATGGTAGCCTGCCCGCCGCGCTTGTCAAGCAGCTTATCACGATAGGCGGTCGTTTTTTTGCCCAGCAACGCCAGACGGGGGCGAGGGATTAATTCCCCCGCCCCCGTCTGCTCTGGCCCGCCCCCAGCTAGGGCGCGAACGCCGACACGCTGGGCTGGCTACGGCGTGAGGCGATGCCGGTGGCCTGCAGGATGGCCTGCTCATCCAGCGAGTCCTCGCGCAGCAGCGCCTGGGTCAGCGATTCCAGCTTGTCGCGGTTCTCGTTCAGCAGGCGGATGGCCTTGGCGTAGCTGTCGTCCACGATCTTGCGCACCGCGCGGTCGGCGGCCTGCGCCGTGGCGTCGCTGTAGGGCCGCTGGCTGCCCCCGCCAAAGCCCGACTCGAGGTAGTTGCCCTCGTCGCGGCTGTCGAGCTGGATCTGGCCGACCTCGCTGCTCATGCCGAAGCGGGCCACCATAGCGCGGGCCAGGCTGGTCACCTGCTGCAGGTCGTTCTCGGCACCGGTGGTGATATTGCCATACACCACCAGCTCGGCTGCGCGCCCGCCCAGGGCCAGCACGATCCGGGCGCGCAGGTAGTCCTCGGTGTAGTTATAGCGGTCCATGTCGGGCACGCTCAGGGTCACGCCCAGCGACTGGGCGCGCGGCACCACCGTGACCCGCCGCACCGGGTCGGCCTCGGGCTGCAGCAGGCCACACAGCGCGTGGCCCGCCTCGTGGTAGGCGGTGCGCTCGCGCTCGGCGGGGCTGAGCACCAGCGGGCGCTCGGCCCCCAGCATGATCTTCTCCAGCGAGCGGTCGAAGTCCTCGGCGCGCACGTCGCTCTGGCCGCTGCGCGCGGCTAGCAGGGCCGCCTCGTTCACTAGGTTGGCGATCTCGGCCCCGGTGGCCCCCGGCATGGCGGCGGCAATCTTCTCCAGGCTCACATCCGGCCCCAGCGGCACGCCGCGCGTGTGGATCTTCAGGATCTCGACGCGGCCATTTTTGTCGGTTGGCTGCACCGTCACGCGGCGGTCGAAGCGGCCAGGGCGCAGCAGCGCGGGGTCCAGCACATCGGCGCGGTTGGTGGCGGCCAGCACGATCACGGTGGTGCTCGCGTCGAAGCCATCCATCTCGATCAGCAGCTGGTTGAGCGTCTGCTCGCGCTCATCGTTCCCACCCAGGCTGTTGCCGCCCCGCCGCCGCCCGATGGCGTCCAGCTCATCTACAAAGATGATCGAGGGCGAGGACTGCCGGGCCTGCTGGAACAGGTCGCGCACGCGGGCCGCGCCCACGCCCACCACCATCTCGACAAACTCCGACCCGCTCATGCTGAAGAAGGGCACATTGGCCTCGCCAGCCACCGCGCGGGCCAGCAGCGTCTTGCCGGTGCCTGGGGGGCCGATCAGCAGCACGCCTTTGGGGATGCGCCCGCCCAGGCGCTGGTACTTCTGCGGGTCTTTCAGGAAATCAACGATCTCCTGCAGCTCCTGCTCGACCTCGTCGATGCCCGCGACATCGGCAAAGGTCACGCGCTTCTCGGCCTGCGACTGGTCGTAGCGCTTGGCGCGGCTGCGGCCTAGGTTGAACGCGCCGCTGCCGTTTTTGAGCATGCGGCTGTTGAGCCACAGGAAGCCGCCGATCAGCAGCAGGGTCGGCCCGAACGAGAGCAGCAGCGTGAACAGCGGGTTGCGGCTGGTCTCCAGCGGCGAGGCGTCCTCGATCACCTTGTTGGCGCTCAGCAGCTGGGCCAGCTCCTCATCCGCATAGGTGGGCTTGATTGTCGAGAACTGCGAGTAGCTTGGCTCCTCGCGCGGGCTGCCGCCAAACAGCCCCAGCGGCTGGGGCGTAGGGGTGGTGCTGGCCTGCGCAGGGTCTTGCGAGCGCTTGATCGGCTGCTTGAAATCGCCCTGCAGGTCTTCGCCCCGGCTTGTGACCTTGCTCACGTTGCCAGCCTGCACCTGCTGCTTAAAGAAGGTGTAGGAGATCTCGACGCGGTCGTGCGGCTCGGGGAAGATCATCGGCAGGATGAGGTAGTTGATCCCAAGCAGCACCATAAAGAGTATCCAGAAGCGCCATGTCCGCAGCGGGTTGGGAACCTGGGGCGGGGGCGCGCCATTTGGCGTAGCGCGGCTGCCGCCGGGCGGGTTGCCGTGTGGCCCCGTCGATCGCGGCGCGGGGGGGCGGCTTGTGGCGTTTGCGCCACTGGCCGGAGGCAGAGAATCACTCATCGTCACATCCTTCACCCAACATCAACCTCTTTCGGCTACGAACTATAGCACGAAGCGCGCCGCGTTTGCTTTCCCTAATATAAGAGTTCTACAAGAAAATCAGCCTTTTTCCTCATATTGGCCCTGTCTGGCCACACAGGCGCGGGCTGCGGCAGTGCTGCCGCAGCCCGTGGGCCACCCGCTCGCTTTGTATGGCGCGCTGCCTAGCGCTTGATTCCCTAGGATGGCGGGTTGTTGAATTGATGACATAACGTATTCTTTTTGAAAAAGATGGGCGGCATGGCCCTGGCCAGCCGCCCATGCCGCCCACCGCGCCAGGGCTAGGCCGCCGCGCTTCGGCGCGAGCGCAGCAGCACCGTCAGGTAGAGCGCCAGCCCAAATACCAAAAAGTTCAGCGAGCGCACATCCAGCATGCCCAGCAGCCACATGCCGCTGGCCGCCTGGCCCGCCGTCCACGCGCCCAGCGCCGCGATCAGCACTTGGTCGCACAGGGCTATCAGCAGCGCGCCGATGATCGCACCGTGGATGCTGCCCGCCCCGCCCACCACCACCATGGCCAGCACCATGGCCGAGAGCCGAAACTCGGTCTGGGTCGGGTCCACATAGCTAAAGCCGCTGGCGAAGATCGCCCCGGCCAGCCCTGCGCAGGCCGCGCCTAGCGCAAAGGCCAGGCAGCGCAGCCGCGCGGGCGGCACGCCGCTGCTCACCGCCGCCAGCTCGTCGGCGCTGAGCGCGGCCCAGGCGCGGCCTAGGCGCGAGCGGGCCAGCCACACGCTGGCCAGCACCACTAGGGCGATGATGCCCAGGGCCAGGTAGTAGCGGGCGGTGGGCGTGCTCAGCGCCACACCCGCGATCTGCGGCGGCGGCAGGCCCGCCATGCCACGGCTGCCGCCTGTCCATGTGTCTAGGTTCAGCACCAGCAGGGGCGCAAGCTGCCCGAAGGCCAGGGTGACGATCGCCATATACTCGCCGCGCAGCCGCATGGTCAGTAGCCCATTCAGCAGCCCGAACAGCGCGGCCACAGCGGCGGCGATAGCGAACACCAGCACGAAGTTCTGGGCCGCGCCCAGCGGGGCCAGCGGGCTGCCGGTCATGGTCAGGATCCCGGCGACATACGCGCCGATCGCGAAGCAGGCGGCGAAGCCCAGGTCGAGCAGGCCTGCGAAGCCCAGCACCACATTCAGGCCCAGGGCCAGCAGCACATACACCAGGATGCTGAGCGCCAGCACCATGCCCCTGCCGCCCATGGCCGCATCCAGCAGCGGGTAGAGCGCGCCCACGACGAGCAGCGCCGCCAGCGCCAGGTGGCCGCGCCGCCCGCCGCCGCCCGCCCGCCCGATGGTCGCATCGCCCGACCCGCCATCCAGCAGCGTCTGCTTCTCGCTGCGGCCCAGGCCGGTGGGCCGGACCACCAGCAGCACGATCAGCAGGCCCAGCAGCACCACCGGCGTCCACTGCACCTGCAGAAAGTAGTCGGAGAACGAGGCCACCACGCCTAGCATCAGCCCAGCCAGGAACGCGCCGCGCGGCCTGCCGATGCCGCCCAGCACCGCCGCCGTCAGCGCTGTGAGGCTGCTCTGCGCGCCATACAGCGTGTAGGGGTGGGTATAGTAGAGCGCGTAGGCCAGCGCCGACGCGCCCGCCATCGCGCCGCCGATGGCGAAGATGATCTGGATAGCGCGGGTGCGGTCGATGCCGCACAGCTCGGCCATCTCGGCATCCTGGGCGCAGGCCTGCAGCGCCTTGCCCATGCGGCTGCGCAGGAATAGGCCCACCAGGGCGGCCAGCGCCAGCGCTACCAGCGGCATCAGCGCGTCGCGCAGCGGGTACTGCACCCGCAGCGGCAGGCCCAGCGCCGCGACCAGATCGACATCGGGCAGCAGCTGCGGGATGCGAAACCGTGGCAGCTCGGGGATGCCCGGCACGCTGCGGTGCTCGCCTGGGATGTAGGCGTTGGTGATGTAGCGGGCCAGCAGCGCCACCTGATAGAGGATGAACGAGATCCCGATGGTGGCGATCAGCGGCGCGATGCGCGGGCCGCTGCGGAACGGGCGGAAGGCCGCCCGCTCGATGGCCACGTTCAGCAGCGCCCCGGCCCCGCTGGCCAGCACAAAGGCCAGGGCGATGCCCCCGGCTAGCGCCAGGGGCGGCGTGCTGGGCGAGAGGCCCAGCTTCTCGATCACAAAGGCGGCCAGCACGGTGGCCAGCGCAAACAGATCGCCGTGGGCGAAGTTGATCAGGCGCACCACGCTATACACCAGGGTCACGCCGATGGCGTTCAGGGCGATGATCGCCCCGTTGGAAAGCCCGATGGCCAAGAGCCGCAGCACGATCTCGGCGCAGGTGTGATTCACTCCACAGGTCATGCGTTCCTCGCTATGCGCTAGAAGGAAGAACAGATGGCGCGGCGCTGCGGCCTGGCGGCGATCTACTCGGTGGGGATGGTCAGCAGGAAGCGGGCGGTCTCCTGCTGGCCGCCCTTCTGGACGGTGACATCGAGCTCCCACTCGCCGGTCATCGAGAAGAGCAGCGGCTGGCTGGTGTACTGCCCGGAGCCGCTGGGCTGGGCGGTGCCCTTGGGCGAGGCCATGCCCATGCTCAGCATGGTGGGGGCCAGCGTCACCGCGTCGGCCACCACGGGCTGGCCCGCCGCATCGCTGATGCTGATCGTGGCGGTGCGATCGCCCACCTTCAGCGCGTCCAGCGAGAGCTTGATGGTGTAGCTGCCGGTCTGCTGGGTGAGCGTGGGCGCGCCGCCGCAGGCGGCCAGCAGCAGCGCGCAGCCGAGCAGGATGGGCGCGCAGAGGCGCGTGATCAGGTGGCTCATGGGGCGACCTCGATGCTGATCGGCACGGTGATGATGTCTCCTTTATATTTGAACTGGCCCCAGACCTGGTAGCGACCAGCCTGTGGGAAGGTGTAGACAAAGCGGATATCGGGGCCGTAGGTCACGCCGTTCACCAGCATGGGGCGGCCATAGGGCGGCATGCGCTCGGCGGCGTGGACGTGGGCGAAGATCACGCCATCGGCGCTGCGGGCCATTAGGTGCCCGGCCATGCCCAGCCAGGGGCTGAGATCGCGGATGGGCTGGCCCGCCGCATCGCGGAAGCTGAAGGTCAGCGTGCTCTGCTGGCCCGCCCTGGGCGCTGCGTCGGCCTGCACATCCACCTGCACGCCGCCCACGCTGCGCTGCCCCAGCCCTGGGGCGGGCGTGGCTGCCACCGCCGCACCCGCCACGCTGAACGAGCCGCGCAGCACCTGGCTGCCGCTATCCACGCGCTCGATCTCGGCGTAGGCGGTGTAGCCGCCCGCCTGGGTGGGCGTGATCGCCACCTGGTAGACGCCGGGGGCCACGCGGGCGGGGTGGGTGTGCAGGTAGTAGCTGCCGTCGTCGCTGATCACGGCCAGGTGCAGCAGGGCGTTGTGGTGGGTCACAATGTCGTCAATCGGCAGGCCGGTGCCGCCGTCGGTGAGCGTGATGGTGAGCGTGGTGCTCTGGCCCAGGGCAGGCGCGGGCGCGGCCTGCAGCGCCAGGTTGGCGTGGGGCCTGCCGCTGTCGGTGATCAGGGTGCCAGCGGGCAGGTAGGTGAAGCCAGCGGCGGTGGCCTTGGCCTCCTCGGTGGTGTAGGTGTACTGCTGCGCGCCGAAGATCGCCACGGCCACCAGGGTGCCGAAGGCCCCATAGCCCAGCGCGCGCCCAAGCCACGATGGCCCCGCCGCGCCGCGCCGCTGGGCCGCGCTGCTGGCGATGATGTTGGCGATCATAAAAAGGATGAGCGCGCCGATGCTGACATACAGCGGGATGCTGAAGGGCTGGAGCGGCGCGGGCGTGATGGTGAAGGGCACGCGGGCCATGCCCTCGCCCTTCGCGCCTTTGGCCACGATCTCCAGCTCCCAGTCGCCGGGGCGATCGAGGTTGAGGGTGGCGTTATAGATCGGCTGCTCGCCAGTGGCGGCGGTGGCCACCTCGGCGCGGTTGGCATCGCTGAAGGGCTGGCCGCGCGGCGCGGCGCGCAGCACGATCGTGGCTGCGCCAATGTCTTTGGGCACCTCCACATCGAGCGTGATCGGCGCGGGGGTGGCGGGCGGCAGCTCGACGGTGACGCCGATCTCGTATGGCCCGACCATCTGGGTGAAGGTCTGGATGGGGCTGCTGTGCTTGCCGTGCGCCTGGGCGCTGCCTGCGCCCAGCAGGGCCAGCAGCAGCGCCAGGCAGGCTGGCAACCAGCGCTGCGGGGGACGTTGCATGAGATCTCTTCCTCGACTGTGATGAATGGCTCAATAATAGCACGCCAGCGCGGCGCGGTGCTAAAGTTCTCAGTTTGATTCAGGCGGATAGTACTAGGTTTTTTGTAGCGCGCTCCCTTGACGCTGGCGTGCGGCGGGTGCTATGCTTCTTGCCTGTAGCGCGGCGCACGCCCCTCGCGCCGCCCAGCCATCCCCGCTCCTCTCGTAGCGCAATCTCATTGATCTGTGTGAGCGGAGCGTTTTTTTGCGGGGCCTAGTCCTCTCTTTCCCCGCTGTGCGCTGTGCGCGGTTACACACCATATAGGAATGCTCTATCACGCCATGGGAGCCACCAGTATGCACCTTCGTCGGTATCGTCTCTACGCCGCTGCTGCTGTTCTGGCCTTCTGCGCTGGCTGGCTGGCCCCGGCCTCGGCGCGCGCCGCCGCGCTATCGGTCACGCCTGCAGCGGTCTCGCTGAGCGTGCCGCTCGGCCAGACTACCCAGACATCGATCACCTTTACCAACACCAGCGGCGAGCCGCTGGCGCTGGCGCTGCGCGAGGCCCAGGCGACCGGCCCGGCGCGGGCGCGGGCTGGCGAGGCGCGGGCGCAGATCCCCTCGGTGGAGGGGCGGATCGACCCGGCCCTGCTGCGGGCCACGCGGGCCGCGCCCCAGCAGCAGCGCGACTTTATCATCTATATGGGCGACCAGGCCGATCTGGCCGAGGCCTACGGCATAGCCGACTGGAAGGAGCGGGGCGAGTTTGTCTATCGCACGCTGGTCGATCACGCGGCGCGCAGCCAGGCGGGCCTGCTGGCGCAGCTGCGCGAGCGCGGGCTGGGCTACCGCAGCTTCTGGGTGGTGAACGCGGTGCTGGCGCACGGCAGCGCCGCCGATGTGCAGGCCGTGTCCCAGCGGGCCGATGTGGCGCTGGTGCGCGCCAACCACACGGCGGCGCTGCCGGATGAGCAGGCCACGCCCGCCGCCGATGACCCGTGCAGCCCCGACGACCCCGGCAACCCGCTATGCTGGAACGTGCGTCAGCTGCGCGCCAGCAGCGTGTGGTCAGACTTCGGGGTGGATGGCGCGGGCGTGGTGGTGGCGAATATCGACACCGGCGTGGATGTGACCCACCCGGCGCTCAAGGCCAGCTACCGAGGCACCCAGGGCGACGGCTCGCTGGTGAACGACTACAACTGGTTCGACCCGCAGGGCTACGACCTGCAGCCGCGCGATGCGGGCACCCATGGCACCCACACTATGGGTACGATGGTGGGGGCCGCCGTGGCCGGGCAGGCGGCGGTGGGCGTGGCACCGGGGGCGCGCTGGGTGGCCGCGCAGGGCTGCGTGGGGTTTGTGTGCAACGACTCCTACCTGCTGCAGAGCGCACAGTGGCTGCTGGCCCCCAGCAAGCTGGATCTCTCGCAGCCGCGCCCGGACCTGCGCCCGATGATCATCAACAACTCGTGGTCGGGCACGCCCAACGACCAGTGGTTCGCGCCGTATGTGGCGGCCTGGCGGGTGGCGGGCATGTTCCCGGTCTTCTCCGCCGGAAACGCCAGCGCGCTGGTGAAGCAGGACTGCAAGACGCTCAACTCGCCGGGCGACTACCCCAGCGTCGTGGCGGTGGGCGCGGTGGATGTGGCCGGGCAGATCGCTGACTTCAGCCTGTTTGGGCCTGCCTGGGATGGTCGCGTGAAGCCAGATTTTGTTGGCCCAGGGGCCAAGGTCTACTCCACAGTACCGGTGGAGGATGGCAGCTACCGCCTGATGAGCGGCACCAGCATGTCCACGCCCGCCGTGGCCGGGGTGGTGGCGCTGATCTGGTCGGCCAACCCCGCGCTGATCGGCGACTACGAGGCCACCTACGACATCCTGCGGAGCAGCGCTGTGGCCACCAGCGACACTCGCTGCGGCGATGCGGCGGGCGGGCCAAACAGCGTATACGGCTATGGCCGCGTGGATGCCTACGCCGCCGTGGCCCAGGCGCGGGTGGATGTGCCGTGGCTGTCGGTGGATGCGCCGCCCGCCAGCCTAGCCGCCGGGAAGTCGGTGGCGCTGGTGGCGCATGTGGATGCGGCGAACGTGCCCGGCCCAGGCAGCTACAGCGCGCGCGTCCAGATCTACGGCGGCGACCTGACGACCCCGCTGGCCAGCGTGCCGGTGAGCATCCAGGTGCAGGCGGGCGCAGGGGCTGTCACCATCCAGGGGCAGGTGCGCCACGCCACCAGTGGCCAGCCGCTGGCCGCCAGCGTGCAGGCCGCGCGCCCCGGCGCGGCGGGCGCGAGCGTGGCCACCGATGCCAGCGGGCGCTTCCAGCTGACCTTGGCCAGCGGGCAGCCCTACGACCTGATCGCCAGCGCGCCCTCGTTCCTCACCGCGCGGCAGACGTCCACCTACACCAGCAGCGCGACCATCGGCATCGCGCTCGCGCCCGATCAGCCCAACCTCGCAGCCGCCACCGATCCGATCTCGCTGACGGTGGGCTTCGGCGCGAGCGCCGAGGGCCAGATCCCGATAGCCAACACCGGCACCCGACCGCTCTATTATGAGGTGGTGGTGCCCAGCAGCGATTTCGCGGTGGCCACCAGCGACGACGCGGGCGGCCCGAGCTTCGACTGGGTCGATCTGCCCGCCGATGCGCCGACCCTGCCCGCTGGCCACAGCCAGATTGTGGATGACATACCCATGGGCATCAAGTTCCCGTTCTACGGCTATGTGCTCACCGACACCGTGCTGACATCCGACGGCATGGTGGCGTTCGACCGACCAATTAGCTATGGCGGCGCGGTGACAAGCTGCCTGCCCGACCCGTGGCTCAACTTCTACACGATCGCCGGGCTGCGGATGGACTACGACACCAGCCAGGGCGGCAGGGTGCGCTACGGTACGGTGGGTGATCGCTTCGTGGTGAGCTACGAGAACATGCCGCTGTATGGCTCGGCTGGCGGGCCGACCTATACGTTCCAGATGGTGCTGCACCAGGATGGCCGCGTGCTGTTTCAGTACGGCCAGCTGGGCGCAAGCCTAGCGCGCGCGTCAGCTGGCATCCAGCGCTCGCCATCCGATGTGCTGAGCCTGGGCTGCGGCCCCACGCTCGCCATCCATAGCAACATGGCGGTGGAGCTGCGCCCGCAGCCGAACGCCGCGCTCTGGCTGGCCAGCGTGGTGCAGGCCGGGGTGCTACAGCCGGGCGAGCAGGCCACGCTGCCCATCCAGGCCGCGTGGGTGCGGCCATCGAGCGCGCAGGCGCTGTACCACAGCGCGGTCGAGATCCGCAGCAGCGACCCGATGAAGCCGGTGGTGTCGGTGCCGGTGGCGCTCGCGCCGGGGGCTGCGCCGCACGAACTGCTGCTGCCGCTGGTGGCCCGCCGCTAGGCGGGGCCTTGGCTAGGCTGGCTGGCGGGCTGGTGCGGGCGCTGGGCGCACGGGCGGGGCATGGGCGCTGGGCGACACTCGTGTGAGGTGGCGTCCCGCCTGGGGGTGGTTCGGGTCGGGTCGACCGTGGGCAATGCTTGGTGCGCTGCCCGGTCGGCCCGATTTGCTGCGGTGTTGGTCAGGATGGCGGCGCTTGGTTGGGGGGTGGATGCGCTGCGCGGGCGGCTTCCGGGGGGTAGCCCTCGGAAGCCGCCAGGCGCCCTCAACAGGTATGGCTTTTACATCGATGCTGGGCTTTCTGCCATGAGCAATGGCGGTCGTTTTTGTGCGGTGGGTGGATGCCCTACGCGGGCAGCGCCCCCTTCGATTCCCCAACTTTGGGCGTTCCAATGCTGACCGCAAGCAACTGCCGTTCGTGCATAGGGCCAGCTGGCGCGAGCAGCACCTGCGCCGCATGGGCCAGGTTGGTAGGATGGCGCGCCTCGATCCCGTGTTTACCCCAGCGCGGTATGTCCCTGCGAGATCGGTTATTTTCCGCCTTGTGTGTCTTGGCGTCTTGGTGGTAAACCCGTGCAGCCGAATGAGAGCGCATCGGCCCTGCTGGCGGGGTGGCGGGCAGCCGAGGGCGCAAAATGAACATGGTATAATGGCCGCGACGCGGGATGCTTCGCAGCGCTGAATGTTGGGCTGGTGCCTGTGGCACCGCCCCGCGCCGCATCCCCCGCCGTGGTTTTTTCTATGGCTGTTAGGCCCGCTATGTATACGATCCACCCGCTTCTGGTTCACGCGCCCATCGGACTGCTGGTAGGCAACGCCCTGCTGACCGCCCTGTACCTCTGGCGCGGCGACCGCAGCGTCGAGCAGGCCGCCTACCACTGCCTGTGGCTGGGCCTGCTGCTGCTGGTGCCCGCCCTGGCCAGCGGCGGGGCGGCGGCGGCGCTGTACCTGGCGGGCGGGGGCAGCCCGCGCCCCGACGCGCTGGGCTGGATCAACGCCCACGCCCTTGGCGCGGGCGCTACGCTGCTGGCCTACTGGCGCGCGTGGCTGGCCCGCAGGCGCAGCCCAGGCCTGCTGGATGACCGGCGGGCGCGGCGCGGCTACCTAGCCACGCTGGCCCTGGGCATGGCGCTGCTGGTGCTGACGGGCTGGGCGGGCGGTCACATGGTGTATGTTCTTGGGGTGGGCCTGCGCTAGCGCCGCGCTCCTCCATCGGCTGGCTATAAGTGAGATAAGGTAAAGGAGCACGCATGCTCGGCGCGATCATGTACTTTTTGCTCTGGGCACCGCTGAATCTGGTGCGCAGGATCTACTGGCGCTGGTCTGTGGAGGGGCTGGAGCATCTGCCGCCGCCCGGCACCGGCGTGGTGCTGGCCGCCAACCACATGAGCTGGCTGGATATCATTGTCGTCGCGGCGTCGCTGCCGCTTTCGCACCGGCCCACCTGGATGGCCAAGGCCGAGCTGTTTGAAAACCCCGTGCTGGGCTGGTGGTTCCGCCAGATGAAGGTGATCCCCATCCGGCGCGGCAAGAGCGACCTGAACGCGCTGAACGAGCTTGAGAAGGCGCTGAGCAAGGGCGCGCTGCTGATCGTCTTCCCCGAGGGCCACCGCAGCAAGACGGGCGGCCTGATCGAGGGGCGCGGCGGCGCGGTGCGGCTGGCGGGCAGCAGCGGCACGCTGATCATGCCCACGGCGCTGTGGGGCTGCGAGCGCGGCCTGGGCGGCCTGATGCGGCGCAAGCCGGTGCACGTGCGCTTTGGCCCCACCTACGCCCCCGAGGGCGCAGCGGGCACCATCCCCGCCGACAAGATGCGCATGCTCACCACGGAGCTGATGCTGCGGATCGCCGAGCTGCTGCCGGAGAGCTACCGCGGCGTGTACCGCGAGCTGCACGACGAGCGCATGGGCCGGATGTCGCTGGGGTCGCCCGAGTAGGGCTGCGAGCGCGCCCCGCACGTGCGGAGGGCCGCGACACGCACGAGAACAAGCCGATAGATGAAAGAGAACTATGGCAATCTATAGCACCTTGCAGCGCCGCCTTGCGCAGGGCCAGATCGTGGTGACGGGCGAGGTCGCCCCGCCCAAGGGGGCCTCGCGCGCGGCGCTGGAGCGGCTGGCGGGCGGCCTGCGTGGCTATGTGGATGCGATCAACCTGACGGACAACCAGCGCGGGCTGGCCCGCATGTCGTCGCTGGGGGCGGGCGTGGTGATGCAGCAGATCGGCATGGAGCCGGTGATGCAGATGACATGCCAGCACCGCAACCGGATCGCACTCCAGGCCGACGCGCTGAGCGCCGCAGTGTGCGGCATCCACAACCTGGTGTGCATGACGGGCGACCACCCGCGCATCGGCGACCACGCCGAGGCGAAGAACGTGCTTGATCTCAACTCGTTCCAGCTGATCAAGATGATGCGCTCGCTGCGCGACGACGGGGCCTTCCAGTCGGGCGTGAAGCTCTCCGACGCGCCGGGCTTCTTCCTAGGCGCGGTGGCAAACCCCAACATCGAGCGGGCCGCGCGGCTGGCCAAGAAGGTCGAGTCGGGGGCCGAGTTCATCCAGACCCAGATCATTTTTGATATGGAGCGCTTCCGCAGCTGGATGACGGATGTGCGGGCGGTCTCGGCGCACCAGCAGGCGCATATCCTGGGCGGCATCCTGGTGCTGCGCTCGGCGCAGCAGGCCAAGTTCCTGCGCGACCACCTGCCTGGATCGCGGGTGCCCGAGTGGGTGGTGGAGCGGATGGAGCAGGCCGAGGACGCCGAGCGCGAGGGGATCGCGATCGCCAGCGAGCTGACCCGCGATCTGCTGGCGGTGGATGGGGTGCGCGGGGTGCATATTATGTCGGTGGGGTGGACCAAGGCCATCCCGCGCGTGGTCGAGGATGCGGGGCTGCTGCCTCGGCCTGCGGCACCGGCGGGCGCAGGCGAATAAGCCCTTTTTCAGCAGACACTGGGGTCGGCTGCGGCACATGAGCTGCCTGCCCCTGTGGCTTGCCCAGCTGGCTGCCGCCGCCGCGCACCCCGCGCATGAGGGAGAACGGCCATGCAAGTGATGAAGTTTGGCGCGGTGTCGGTGGGCGAGGCCGCGCGGCTGCGCGATGTGGTGGGGATCGTGCAGGCGGCGGTGGAGGAGGATCGCGGGCTGGTGGTGGTATGCACCGCCCACCCGGAGACCACCGACATGCTGATCAACGCCGCCCGTATGGCCGCCTCCGGCTCCGAGGCCCAGGCCGAGGCCACCCGGCGCGAGCTGTGGAACCGCCACCGCGCCCTGGCCGAGAAGCTGGTGACCGACGAGTGGGAGCGCGAGTCGCTGTACCGCGAGTGGGCCGAGCTGCTCAAGCAGTTCGACCGGATCACGCGCGCGATCGCCACGCTGCGCGAGCCCTCGCCGCGCGGGATCGACGCGGTGGCGGCGATCGGCGAGCGCTTCATCGCCCATCTGTTCGCGGTGGTGCTGCGGCAGGGCGGCGTGGCGGCCCGCATGACCGACGCCGCCGACCTAGTGGTGACAGATAGCCACTTCGGCGCGGCACAGGTGGACCCGGCCGAGTCGATGGACCGGATCTTCAAGCGGCTCTCGTACCTGATGGATGCCGGGATTGTGCCGGTGATCACGGGGTACATCGGCGCAACCCGCGAGGGCCTGGTGACCACGCTGGGGCGCGGCGGCGGCGACTACACCGCCGCGCTGATCGGCTCGGCGCTGAAGGCCCGCGAGGTGACGCTCTGGATCGATGTGGATGGCATCCTGACCGCCGACCCCAAGCTGGTGCCTAGCGCCCGATCGCTGGCCGAGCTCTCCTACGCCGAGGCCAGCGAGATCGCCACCTTCGGGGCCGAGGTGCTGCACTCGCGGGCGCTGGCGCCGCTGGTGGCCCAGGGCATCCCGCTGCGTCTGCGCGATGTGCTCAACCCCGAGCGGGATGGCACCAGCATCCACGCCGCGCCCAAGCCCGCGAACTCGGGGGTGCGCGCGATCATCTCGGCACCGCACCTGGCGCTGCTGAAGGTGCTGCCGCCGACGGGCACGCTCTGGTCGCCTGGGCGGGTGGCCTCGGCGCTGGGCCAGCTCTCGGATGCGGGCGTGGAGGTGCTGTCGTTCGCCCAGAGCTTTAGCGAGCACAGCATGAGCGTGTGCGTGCGGGCCACCGACGCTGGATTCGCGCGCGGCACGCTGGAGACGCTGCTGGCCCCGCCCTGCGGCGACACGCCCAGCGCCGCCACGGTGGAGCAGGAGGACGTGGCGCTGATCGCGGTGATCACATCGAGCGGCGGCGACGTGGCGCCCAAGGTGCTGGGGGCGATCAGCAAGGCCAGCGCGCACGTGCTGAGCCTGGCGCGCTCGTCGCACGGGGCGCATCTGGCGCTGATCGTGCCCGAGGGCGAGCTGGGCGGGCTGGTGCGCTCGATGCACCGCGAGCTGGGGCTGTAGCGCAGGGCAGAGCGACGCGGCGGGGGCAGCTGCCCCCGCCGCGTTCTGCATGGCGCGCCTAGCGCTTGCCGCCGTTCTGATGCCCTGGGGCCTCGGTCGAATAGCCGGGCGTCGGTTCGCCCTGCTGCTCGTTCTGGCCGCCCTCGATGGACGACCGGCTGCTGCGATTGTTGAAGCGCTTGTCGACCTCGTTCAGGCCGCCTTTGTGCGACTGGTGCTTCTGCTCGGAGCCGATCTGTTTCTCCAGCTGCTCGCTCAGGTTCGAGGTGTCGACCGATGGCTCGCCACCCTTGCGCTTATCATTTTGGGCCATAGCAAACCTCCTTGTATGCGTATGCCGCAGATCAAAGCAGGTTGTGTGCCAGGCTGTGCCGACGCCTGAAACCTCGCCTCGCTGCGCGCGTATTGCTATCAGGCGCACCTCTGCGCGGAACAAGGTGAGATCTCAGATGAAACAATGCCCCCTGTGCGGCTCCACGAAGATCATCCCCGATCTTCAGGTTGAAGATGGCGAGAGCTACCCCTCGCGGTTCCACCGCGTGCATGTCGACCGCAAGCCAGCGGCGCTGTGGATGCGCGAGCCGGTGGAGAGCCGCGTGCTGGTGTCCGTGTGCGGCGGCTGCGGCTTCACGGCGCTGTTTGCCGAGGACCCCGAGCTGCTCTACATGGCCTACATGCAGCAGAGCGGCGAAGACGAGTGGTAGCGCAGCTTTCGCGCAGACACACAGCAGCGCCCCCGCGAGAACATCTCGCGGGGGCGCTGTTCTTGATGGATGCGTGCGAGCTAGAGTGTGATGCCCACGGCGCGGTGGATGTCGGGCTGCTGCTCCAGCTTGGAGAGCAGCTCGGCGGGCACCGGCTCGTCGAGCGTCAGCACCATCATCGCGCGGTCGCGGGGGGCTAGGCGGCCCACGAACATGCCCGAGATGTTCACATCGGCACCGCCCAGCACCGTGCCGACCGTGCCGATCATGCCGGGGCGGTCGCGGTGGTAGGTCAGCAGCAGCGCGTCGGTGGGGATGAAGTCGACCCAGTAGCCATCAACCTCGACGATGTGGGTCTCGTCGCGGATGACCGAGCCTGCGAACTCGTGCTTGCCATCGGCGGTGATGGCGCGCACCACCAGCAGGCCGGTGTAGCTCTCGGACTCCTCGGTGGTGAACTCGGTGTACTTGATGCCGCGCTCGCGGGCCAGCAGCGGGGCGTTCACCGGCGTCACGCGCTGCTCGGTGAGGCTGGCCAGCAGGCCCTGCAGCACCGCCAGGCGGATGGCGGCGGTGGCCACGCTGGCGATCTCGCCGCGGTACTCGATCTCGTAGCCGTGGATGGGGCCTCGCACCATGCCGGTGCAGATCGCGCCGAGCTGCCTGCCCAGCTTCAGGTAGGGCGCGATCACCTCCCACTCCTCCGGCGGCACGAACGGCGCGTTCACGGCGTAGCTGGGGGTGCCGCCCGCCAGCGCGGTCAGCACACCCTCGGCCACATCCACGCCCGCGATGGCCTGGGCCTCGACGGTGGACGCGCCCAGGTGGGGCGTGGTGATCACCAGCGGGTGCCCGACCAGCGGGCTGTCCTTTGGCGGCTCGCTCTCGTAGACATCCAGGGCGGCCCCGGCGATCTGGCCCTGCTCTAGGGCCTGGTAGAGCGCCTGCTCATCCACCACGCCGCCGCGCGCCGCGTTGATCAGGTAGGCGCTGGGCTTCATCTGGGCCAGCCGCTCGGCGTTGATGATGTGGCGGGTCGCGTCGAGCAGGGGTACGTGCACCGAGATGAAGTCGCTCTGGCTGATCACCTCATCCAGCGTGGCCAGCACCACGCCCAGCTGGGCCGCGCGGTCGGTGGAGACCACCGGGTCGTAGGCCAGCACGTGCATCTCTAGGCCGCGCGCGCGGCGGGCCACCTCGGCACCGATCCGGCCCAGGCCCACCAGGCCCAGCGTTTTGCCCGTGACCTGGCGGCCCATGTACTTCGAGCGCTCCCACTTGCCCTGCTGCATCGAGGCGCTGGCCTGCGGCACGTGGCGCGAGAGCGCGCAGATGAAGCTGACGGCCAGCTCGGCGGCGGCCACGCTGTTGGCGGCGGGGGCATTCACCACGATGATGCCGCGCTGGGTGGCGGCGGCCACGTCGATGTTGTCCACGCCGGTTCCGGCACGGCCAACCACGCGCAGCTTGGCACCGGCGGCCAGCACCTCGGCGGTGACTTTGGTGGCGCTGCGGACGATGAGGGCGTCGTATTCGGGTAGCACGCTCATAAGCGCGGCTTTGTCGAGATCGGTGCGGAGATCAACCTGGGCGCGGGCGCGCAAGGCAGCCAGTCCTTCTTCTGCAATCTGCTCGGTGACGAGGATACGATCCACACGAAGCTCCTTATCCGAATTGTAAGGCGCGGGGGCCGCCAGCGGCGATAGTGGCGCTCACATCCGCGCGGGCCGCTCTTGCTGACGATGGCAGAGCGCCATTCAGTATAGCGAGAATGGGGCGACCGTCAAGGAGCTACACTGCTATTTTTTTGCGCCACGCCGTGACGCATGCCGTGACGCATGCCGTGACATCTGCGTGACTCCTTTCACGTAGAATCGCTAGGCATAGCCTGGATCAGAAGATCTTGAAAGGAGTTCCCATGGGACGGAATGCCATCCGTGTGCTCCTCGCCGTTGCTGTCCTGATCACCTCGGCGGCGCTGATACGTGTGGCGGATGCCCACGGCTCGATGCTGACGCCGATCAGCCGCGTCTATGCCTGCTACCTAGAGGGGCCGGAGTCGCCCGATACCATGGCCTGCCGCGATGCGATCGCACAGGGCGGTACGCAGCCGCTGTACGATTGGAATGAGGTCAATATCTCCAACGCTAGCGGCAACCACCGCGCGCTCATCCCCGACGGCAAGCTCTGCAGCGCAGGCCGCGCCAAGTACGCCGCCTTCGACGAGCCACGGCTCGACTGGGCGACGACGATGATGCCGACCAGCGGCAACTACACCTTCCTCTACAGCGCGTATGTGCCGCACAACCAGGGCATGTTCGAGCTGTATGTGACCAAGGATAGCTACGATCCGCTGCAGCCGCTGAAGTGGTCGGATCTGGAGGATACACCCTTCCTCACCGTCGAGCAGCCGCCGGTGGTGGATGGCAACTATGTGATGACCGGCCCGCTGCCCACCGGCAAGAGCGGCCACCACGTGATCTACGCCATCTGGCAGCGCCACGACAGCGGCGAGGCCTTCTACTCGTGCTCGGATGTGTGGTTTGGCAGCCAGCCCACGCCCACGCCCACGGTGGCCCCGGCCTGCACCGCCGCCCCCTGGAGCAGCAGCCAGGTCTACCAGACCGGCGATATGGTGGCCTACAACGGCATCGAGTGGGTGGCCAAGTGGAGCAACAGCGCCACCGCGCCCAGCACCGCCGGGATCGTGAACCCATGGGGCATGCTGCGCTACTGCCAGGTGGGCGGCCCAACGGCCACGCCGGGCGCGGCCACCGCCACGCCAGCAGCCACCCGCACGGCCACGCCGCTGCCATCCGCAACCGGCGGCCCCACCAGCGCGGCCACCGCCACCCGCACAGCCACACCCACCGCCATCCGCACAGCCACCGCTACCGGCACAGCCACACCCACCGCCATCCGCACAGCCACGGTACCCCCGGCGACGCCCACCGCCATCCGCACCTTCACGCCCACGCCCGCCAGCGGCGCGGCCTGCCAGGTGACCTATGTGGCCAACCAGTGGGAGACCGGCTTCACCGCCACGGTGACGGTGAAGAACACCGGCGCGAGCGCGATCAGCGGCTGGACGCTGGCGTGGAGCTTCCCCGGCAACCAGCAGGTCACCAATGCCTGGAATGCCACCGTCGCGCAGACTGGCGCGAGCGCGGTGGCCACGAATGCCAGCTGGAACGGCGCTATCGCCAGCGGCGGCAGCACCAGCTTTGGCTTCCAGGCCACGTTTAGCGGCGCGAACGCGGCCCCGGCCAGCTTCACGCTGAACGGTGCGGCCTGCACCATCGCGCCCTAGCGCATCTTTCCCTCGGCACGCATGCCAAACGCCCCCGCCAAACTGGCGGGGGCGTTTGCTGTGGTGGGCGGCGGCGCTACTCTTTGGGGAACTGGGCCGCGCCCGCGATCTCGGTCGTGACCGTGAGCGGGATGCCGGTGTCGACGATCTGGTTGCCGTAGATGTCGGTCACGCGGAAGGTGTAGGGGCCGGTGCCCATGCCTTTGTCATCCGAGTTTTTGAGGAAGTAGTTGTACTCCATGCGCCCCAGCTCCTCAAACTCGCCATTGGCGTTCTTGTACTCGAACTTGGCGATCGGGTTGCGGTGGTTGCGCACCTGCACCGCTGTCCACCACTGGCTGCTGCCCTCTTTGATATAGTAGATCAGGTTGCCCGAGATGTCGGGGCTGATGATCTTCCATGTGATCGGCACGCGCCCGGCGGAGCGCTCGGCGATCTTGTCGAAGGCCTCGACGCTCAGGTCGATGTCGCCCGGCTTGCACTCGGGGCAGCGGTCCACGATTCGGATGGTGGCCGTGCCCTTGGGGCCGGTGAGCGTGACATAGGCCCCGCAGATGGCCGAGTTGGCGTAGTCGGTCTGGTTCATCGCGCCCACCATCAGGTCGTTGGGCGTGGCGGGGTAGGAGCAGTTGCCAGCGCCGGTCGCGCCGTAGTAGGTGCCCTCGCCGCTGTGGGTGGGCTGGCTGCTGGCCTTGCCCCCGGCCTTGGTGATCAGCGGCAGGTACACGCTGGATGTGGCGCTGATGATATTCTGGGCGTTGGCAACACCTGCGCTGAGGAAAAAGAGCGTAACAAGTGCGAGCAGACGTCGTCGCATGCAGGCAGTCCTTTCTGTATCTGACACCACCGCTATGATAGGCCAGCGCTGCGCGATCTGCTAGGTGCGTAGCATGACAGTTTGGTCACAGGCATTTTAGCGGCGCGGTGAAATGATTCAGTGGTGAATTCACCTACCGTTCAAAAAAAGCCGCAGCGCCAGTGTTGCGAGCGCTGCGGCTATATGACGATGTGTTTCGCGCCGCGTGCACTGCCCTCATCGTAGGGGCGGGCACGGGACCCGCCCCTACGTCAATGACAACAGCGCGCCTGTCCAACCGCTGCCGGTGTGCACCCACCAGGTATGCCTCGGTACCCCAGATCGCCCCGCCTGCCACATCGGAATGCCTCCAAAACGGTGATACCTGTTGAGCGCTACGCCGCGCTCTGGGCGCTGCGCCGCTGGAGGTAGGCGGCGATGAAGGCATCCAGCGCGCCCTCGAACACCGCGCGCGGGTTGGTGCTCACCACGCCGGTGCGCGGGTCTTTCACCTGCGAGCGGCGCGAGAGCTGGTAGGCCCGCGCCACCGAGCCCCAGGGCGGCTCGGCCTCTAGCTCGGCGCTGGCCGCGCGGCCCAGGCTGAGCCGCCCGCGCAGCAGCGCCAGGGCCAGCGCCTCGGCGCTGCTGGCGTCGCCCTCGGTGGCGGCGGTGGCGCTGGTGCCGCTGGGCAGGTGCACCGCCCGCGCCTCGCCGCGCAGCCGCCGCAGCCGCCTGCCCCGGCTGTGCAGCATGCGCGGCTCGACCAGCAGATCGGCGGCGGGGATGCGCAGCGCGCCCTCCTCCACGGCGGGGATGACCTCCACGCGCACCTGCGACACCTGCTTGCGGCGGGCCTCGCCGCTGGCCACCACCTCCGCGAAGCGGTGGGTGCCGCGCTCGGCCTGCAGCAGCCCATAGGCCCCGCGCCCCTCCACCAGCAGGGTCACGCGCCAGGCGCTGGCCTCGGGCGGGGCCTCGTCCACCGTGGTGCATGTCAGGTCGTGGCCCGAGGCCCAGCTGGTGTACATCTCGGCCAGATGGCCGCCCCAGCGCGGAGCCTCGGCCTCGCCCGGCGCGCCCGAGAGCACCAGGTAGGCGTCGCCCCACTCCTCGGCGGCGCTGAAGTGCTCCTCCAGCTCGGCGAAGCCGATCTCGCGCTCGATCTGGGCTAGCTGGCGGGCCGCGTCGGGGATGAGCCTGCGCTGGTGGCGGGCCACCACCCGCTCGACCAGCGCCTCGAAGTCCTCGATCGCGCGGCGCAGCTCGTCGCTGCGGTCCACCTGGCGGCTCATCTCGCCTAGCTCGGCCAGGCGGGTCTCGGCGGCGCGGCTGTCATCCCAGAAGGCCGGGCCGCTCATCTCGGCCAGCAGCTCGTCCATGCGCTCGCGGGCGGCCTGCACGCCGATCCGCTCGCGGTAGCGGTCGAGCCGCTCGCGCAGCTGGCGGGCGCTGGCCACCAGATCGGCGGGGGCCAGGCTGCGCCGCTGCCCGTCCACCACCACGCTGGTCTCCTCCTGCTCGGGGCTGTCCTCGCGCACCCACCCAGCCTCGATCATCTCGCCTCTGGTGTAGAGCCGCACCGTGCGGCCGCTGGCCTCGCCGGGGCGGGCCAGGATGGCGCGGGCTAGCGGGTACGAGATGCGCTTCTCGATCTGGCGCTTCAGGTAGCGCGCACCGTAGCGTGCGCTGTAGCCGTGCTTGAGCAGCAGGTCGATCACGGCGTCATCCAGCTCCACTGTCAGCGCGCGGCGGGTCAGGCCCTCGCGCTGGAACAGCTTGCGCAGCTCGCGGTAGGCGATGTGGCGCATGTCGGCCAGCGACAGCGGCTTGAAGAACAGCACGCTGTCCAGCCGGTTGATGAACTCGGGGGTGAAGAAGCTCTCGGTCTCGCGCATGATCCGGCGCTCGGTCGACTCGACATCCTCGCGCCCGCCGAAGCCCCAGCCCTCGCCCTGCAGCAGCTGCGCGCCGAAGTTGCTGGTCATAATGATGACCATGTTGCGCAGGTTCACCTCCTCGCCCGCCGGGTTGATCAGGATGCCCTCGTCGAACACCTGCAGGAAGCGCTGGAAGATCATCTCGTGGGCCTTCTCGAACTCATCCAGCAGCACCACGCCGAAGCTCTCGCCCGCCAGCCGCCGCGAGAGCGAGCCGCGCTTGAGCGCCAGCTCGTCGGCGTCGGGGTCGCCGAATAGCTCCTCGTACTGCCAGTAGAAGGCGTAGTCGGCCATGTTGAAGCGCAGCAGCTTCTCCTCGGTGCCGAACAGGAAGGCGCACAGGGTCTTGGCCAGCTCGGTCTTGCCCACGCCGGTGGGGCCAAGGAATAGGAACACGCCCAGCGGGCGGGCCGGGTCGTTCAGGCGGGCCTTGATCAGGGCGATGGCCTGCACCACGGCGGCGATGGCTGGCTCCTGGCCCAGCACGCGCTCGCTGAAGTAGCGCTGCACCTCATCCTCGGCGAAGGGCTGCGAGTCATCCAGCAGCAGCCCGGCCAGCCCGGTGCGCTCGGCGAAGGATGCGAACACGTGCTGGGCATCCAGCTGCTGCGCGCCGCTGCGGCGGGCGTAGCGGATGGCGTCCTCCAGCATGTCGATGGCCTTGCCGGGCAGGGCCTGGTTGAGCAGGAAGCGCGCGGCCACATCCAGCGCGGCCTCTAGCGCCTCGGGCTGCGGCACGATCGCCGATCCGCCCGCCAGGTCGAGCGCCGCCGCCTCAAGGATGGGCCGCGCGGCATCCAGCCCTAGGTCGGGCATGGCCACTTGGCCGAAGCACTCGGTGAAGGTGGTGTCCTCGCTGGCGGTCACGCGCCAGACATCGGCGCGGGCCTCGGCCAGCCAGCGCTGCTTGCCGTTGCGCAGCGATGTCACCAGGGCGTCGGCCAGGTCGCTGTCGTCGTCGCCCTGCTTGCCCGCGCCCACGGCGTGGTGGGCGTCGCGCAGGAACAGGATGGCGTTGCCCTGCTCCTCAAGGCCCTGTAGCAGCTTGTTCAGGTTCTCGCGCCAGCCCTCGCCAAACGAGAGCGCCGAGATTAGGCTGGATGGCGAGATCTCGTACACGGTGGCGCTGGCCAGATCTTCGGGGCACTGGCCACTGGCGATCCGCCAGGCCAGCTCGTGGGCCAGCGCGGTCTTTCCGCTGCGGGCCTTGCCGATGATCAGCGGGCACTTGCTGCTGTCGGCGCGCAGCAGCTGCCAGATGGCCTCGATCTGCGCCTCTACGCCGTAGGCGCGGCGCGCGGCCCTGGCCGGATCGGTGAGGCTGGTGGCGCAGCGCTGCAGCAGGTGGGCGACGCTCGGCTCGCTGGCATCGCCGCCCGCTGGCGTGCTGGTCTCCTCTTCGGCGTGGGAGGGGGTTGAATCTGTCATATGGCGCGGTTCATCAGGGTCTGGTAGCGCAGGCTTGGCACATGGTTCGGCCTGCGGTGAGGGGCGGGGAAACACCACTATTATAGCATGGTAGGCAGCGCTTTCGGGCAATGTGCTATCGTACTGCAACGAAAAACGTACCAGAGACGTATATTGTTCACTGTCGACCTTCGATTTTCTCCCAACTGAAGCGCGCGCGCCGTGGTTCGGGCGTCCATGGCGCAGATTTTGCCATTCTGAAGGGCGAATCGAAGTATGGTATCATAATCGGGCGAAGGCTTTTCCGATTCCCCCAGAGCACAAGAAGAAGGAGCGACCGTTGAAGTATCTGCGCTTTATGCTGATCTTTCTGCCGCTGGCCCTGCTGGCCGAGTTTGTATGGCACAACCCCCTGATGATCTTCATCTTCTCTAGTCTGGCGCTCATCCCGCTGGCGGGCTACCTGGGCGAGGCTACCGAGGAGCTGGCCATCCACACCGGCCCGAAGGTGGGCGGCCTGCTCAACGCGACTCTGGGCAACGCGGCGGAGCTGATCATCACCATTGTGGCGCTGCGCGAGGGCCAGTACGCCCTCGTCAAGGCCTCGATCACCGGATCGATCTTCGGCAACCTGCTGCTGATCCTGGGCGCGAGCCTGCTGCTGGGCGGCCTGAAGAATGGCTTCCAGCGCTTCGACCGCTCATCGAGCGGCATCTCGGCCACGCTGATGCTGCTGGCGGTGATCGGCCTGCTCATCCCCACTATGTTCGAGCTGTTCCAGGAGGTGCAGTTCGGCAAGGTCGATCTGTTCAACACCGAGGTGGTGGACCCCGCCCTCAACGGGCTGAGCATGTGGGTGGCGGGCATCCTCATGCTGATGTACATCCTCAGCCTGGTGTTCTCGTTCCGCACGCCCGAGCGCGGCGTGGGCCAGCCGGTGGGCGTGGATGAACGCACCGAGGAGATCGAGCAGCACAAGGCCAAGTGGAGCGTGCCGCAGGCCGCTGGTGTGCTGGCCGCAGCCACGCTGGCGATCGTGTTCCTGAGCGAGTTCCTGGTGGGTGCGGTCGAGCCAGTGGTGGAGAGCCTGGGCGTCAGCGAGCTGTTCCTGGGCATCATCATCATCCCGATTGTGGGCAATGTGGCCGAGCACATCGTGGGCGTGCAGGTGGCGATCAAGAATAAGATGGATCTTTCGCTGGCGATCTCGCTTGGCTCCAGCACCCAGGTGGCGCTGTTCGTGGCCCCGCTGCTGGTGTTTGTCAGCGCGTTCTTCTTCGGGCGCGAGATGACGCTGTTCTTCACCCTGTTCGAGGTGGTGGCGCTGGGCGCTGCGGTGCTGGCCGCATCATTTGTGGCCAACGATGGCGAGAGCAACTGGCTTGAGGGCGCGATGCTGCTGGCCGTGTACGCCATCTTCGGCTTTGGCTTCTTCTTCCTCCCCAACGCGATCTAGATCCGCGACCACGCCGCGCGGCGCGCCCCGCCGCGCGGCCCAATCCCATGCTCAACACCATCCATCTTCGCACCTTTTTGGCGGTGGTCGATAGCGGCAACTACAGCGCCGCCGCCGAGCGGCTGCACCTCTCGCAGCCTGCGGTCAGCCAGCACATCCGCACGCTTGAGGCCGAGCTAGACAACGCCCGCCTGTTCCGCCGCGTCGGCCAGCAGATGCTGCTGACCCATGTGGGCGAGCAGCTGGTAGATGTGGCCCGCGACATGCTGGCCCTGGCCCAGCGCGCCGAGGAGGATATCCGCGCCATGCGCGGGCAGGTGAGCGGGCGTGTGGTGCTGGGTTGCACCGCATCCAGCGGCGAGCACCTGCTGCCCACGCTGCTGGCGGGCTTTCGCGCCCTCTACCCCGCGATCGCGGTGGAGGTGGCGCTGGCCCCGCTGGAGACGCTGCTGGAGTGGCTGGGCAGCCAGCAGATCCACGTGCTGCTGGCCGAGGAGCAGCAGCGCAAGCGCGGCTGGGATGCCCAGTTGCTGGGCAGCGAGCCACTGGCGCTGCTGGCCCCGCGCGGCAACCCACTGCTGGCCGAGGAGCAGGCCCCGCCCGGCGCGATCAAGGGCATGCCGCTGGTGCTGCCCCGCCGCGGTAGCCCCATGCGCCGCGTGATCGACGACGGCCTGCGGCGGCGCGGTATCGGCGCAGCCGACACCCAGGTGATGCTGGAGACCGATAGCGTGTCCATGATGGTCGAGGCGGTGCGGGCTGGTGTTGGCCTTGCATTCATCCCCCAGTCGTGCATGCCGCGTGGCCGCGACGCCGGCCTGGTGAGCCTCGCCGGGGTCAATCTGCAGATCGATTGGTACCTCATCCGCTCGCGCGAGCGCGGCGCACCTCGCGCCATCCAGGAGCTGTTCAGCTTTGCTACGGGCAAGGATAGCAGGCGTATCTTGGTCAAAGAGGGCCTGAAGCTGCCTAGCGAGTAGGGCGCCCCCGAGACCATAGCCATCCCCACAGCGCACAAGCACACGCATCGTGCTAGAATACCTGTAGGGCGAGCTGCGCCTTGCATTGCGCCTAACACAGTATCTGAAGTGTACTATTCTTATGCAGAAAGATAGCACTTTATATCCATTTCGTGAACTAATCGTCACACGAACGCAATGCAAGAATCTTGTTGCATAGATGTGCGTATGCTATACTTCCGCCATTCCGTTCTAGCTTTGTCCGATTGGAGAACATGGTGAGCGCCCAACTTCCTGATGTGCTTCAGGAAGCGCATGCGATCGTGGAGCAGCAGCAAGATCGGCTTCGCGCCCTTGCGACTGTGGCGCGGCAGCGGTGTGACACCGCCGCAGTGGCGCTGCGCCAGATCGAGCGCCAGCTTGATGAGATAAGCGTCCAGCATCGAGCCGCCGTCGAGCGCCGCGCCCCCAGCGTCGCCACGCTGACCAAACGGCTCCAGGATCTGCGCCGCCAGTTTGAAGATGCCGAGCAGGCGCTTCACCGCCAGCAGCACGCGCACAAGCAGATCGAGCAGCTCATCCGCCAGATCGAGATGAGCAGCGGGTCGCTCACCACCAGCCCCGCCAACAACGACCCATGGGTGCTGGCCCTGCGCGCCCAGATCATCCAGGGCCGCGAGGAAGAGCGCGTGCGGCTCGCCCGTGAGGTGCACGATGGCCCGGCCCAGGTGCTGGCCAACTCGCTGATGGTGCTGGAGACCTGCTACACCCTGGCCCAGGCCACCACCAGCGAGAAGCTGGTGACGATGCTCGACCGCATGCGCACCGCCACCAAAGAGGGCCTGCAGGATGTCCGCCGCTTCATCGCCGACCTCCGCCCCGGCAGGCTCGACGAGCTGGGCCTTGAGGCCGCGATCGCTGAGTATGTGCGTGGCTACACCAACGCCTATGGCACTCGCGTGCACCTGGAGAGCGAGCCGCTGCCAGTCCTGAACAACGAGACCGCGATCGTGCTCTACCGCATCATGCAGGAGTCGCTGCAGAATGCGCATAAATATGCCCGCAATGCCCCGATCACGCTGCGCGTGCTGCACCAGGCTGGCAAGATCACGCTGGTGGTGCGCGACGAGGGGCCGGGCTTCGATGTCTACGAGGTCGCGCGGCGCGCGGGCCGCAGCAGCTGGGGCCTGACCAGCATGCGCGAGCGGGCCGAGATGATCGGCGCGCGCTTCACCGTCAGCTCGCGGCCAGGGTATGGCACCGAGGTGATGGTGGTGCTGCCGGTGGATGTCTAGCGGCGCTGCGCCCTGCGGTATAGGGATGGCCAATCGTCAGGCACGGTCGTACGTACCCCAGCGTTTTTCCCACCGCGCCAGATTGCGCGATGCTTACAGATAGAGCACGGCATGCGAAGGACGCGCGTGGGCCGCGTTTGTGAACATACGCAGGGGCACCGCGCCAGCTGAGAACGCGGATACCTCTGTTCGCCATCATACGTATCGAGGCAGATCATGGCCGACACAATTTCAGTTCTTATCATCGATGACCATCCGCTCTTCCGCCAGGGCATCCGCTGGAGCCTGGAGGAGGCTGGGGATATGCGGGTTGTGGGCGAGGCCGAGAATGGCCAAGAGGCGATCAAGCTGACCGAGCGCCTGACGCCGGATGTGGTGCTGGTCGATATCAACCTGCCCGGCCTGAACGGCCTGGAGGTGGCCCGCGTGCTCAAGCGCCGCGAGCCGCGCATGGGCCTGGTGGTGCTCAGCGTCTACGAGGATGACGACCAGCTGTTCCAGGCCATCAAGGTCGGCGCGGCGGCCTACTCATCCAAGGATGTCCACCCCGACCAGCTCATCCGCATCATCCGCGATGTGGCGCGCGGGCGCTACCTGATCAACGACAGCGTGCTGGCCAAGCCCCACGTGGCCTCGCGCGTGCTGCACCAGTTCCGCGAGCTGGCCGCCAGCGAGGACGAGCAGACCTCGGCGCTGTTTGCCCCGCTCACCTCGCGCGAGATCGAGATCCTCGACTGCATCGCCCGCGGCCTCTCGAACAAGGAGATCGCCAACGAGCTGTCGATCAGCGGCCAGACCGTGAAGAACCACATCACCTCCATCCTCTCCAAGCTGCAGGTGAATGACCGCACCATGGCGGTGATCTATGCCATCCAGAAGGGCTGGATCAAGATGGGCTACGACCCCAGCGGCACCCAGCCCGCGCGCTAGCTAGATAACAGGTTGCATATCGGCGGGGCGGCGCAGGCTGCCCCGCCGTTTTTTCGTCCGCATGCCGGAGGTCGCAGCGCCTGCCTGCGTGGTATACTTTGCCCATACCAGCGTTTTCGCCCTTGCCAGTGCGCTTTCTGCCTGTTGTGAAAGAAGTCACATCTACTAACTTGACAAACATGATTAAGTAATTTAGTATTGATCACAAATGAAATGCGCTTATCCAGAGAGGCGGAGGGACCGGCCCGACGAAGCCTCGGCAACCCTACGGCGGGTGCCAATTCCGGCAGGCATTCCTGGAAGATGAGCGCCAAAACGAGCGGGCGTGGCCATGCTGCCGCGCGCGTGGATCGTGGAGGCTCGCATCTTGATGGATGTGGGCTTTTTTTGTTTGGTGGCGCAGGCCGCCGCGTGAAGGAGTCAGGCATGAGAGCACACGTGCAGGGAAGTTTTGGTCGTTTTGCCGCGTTCGCACTGGTCGGGGTTTTCGCGCTCTCTGCCTGCGGTAGCTCGGGCGCCACATCGGCCACGCCAGCCGCTGGCGGCGCGGCATCCACCAGCGCGGCGGGCGGCGCGGCGGGCGAGCCGATCATCATCGGCGTGAGCGGGCCGCTCACCGGCGACAATGCCCAGTACGGCGCACAGTGGAAGAAGGGCTTTGATCTGGCCCTGGAGGAGATCAACGGCGCTGGCGGCATCGACGGTCGCCCCCTGCAGTACCAGTTCGAGGATAGCCAGAGCGACCCCAAGCAGTCGGTGGTGGTGGCCCAGAAGTTTGTGGCCGACGACAAGATCGTCGTCGAGCTGGGCGATTTCAGCAGCACGGCCTCCATGGCGGCCTCGCAGATCTACCAGCGCGCCGGGCTGGTGCAGTTCGGCTTCACCAACTCGCACCCCGACTTCACCAAGGGCGGCGACTACATGTGGAGCAACTCGCCCACCCAGAACGACACCGCCCCGCTGCACGCCGACTTCGTGGCCGCGCTGGGCCTGAAGAAGGTGGCGGTGCTGCGCCTGAACACCGACTGGGGCAAGGCCACCTACGACCAGCTGGAGCCGCGCCTGAAGGCGCTGGGCATCGAGGTGACCGATGTGGAGGCCTATCTGGCCGACGAGAAGGACTTCCGCTCGGCGCTCACCCGCGTTCGCGACTCGCAGCCCCAGGGCATCATGCTGATCTCGTACTACACCGACGCCTCGCTGATCGTGCGCCAGGTGCGCGACCTGGGCCTAGATCTGCCGATCGTGGCCAACAGCTCCAACCACTCGCCCAAGTTCATCGAGCTGGGCGGCGCGGCGGTGAACGGGGTGTACGTGGCCTCCAACTTCTCGGCAGATGACCCGCGCCCCGAGGTGCAGACCTTTGTGAAGAAGTACCAGGCCAAGTACAACGAGGTGCCCGACTATTTCACCACCCACGCCTACGACACGCTCAATCTGATCGCCGCCGCCATCAAGCTGGGCGGCCCCACCCGCCAGGGCGTGCACGACGCGCTGCCCAAGCTGAAGGATGTGCCCAGCGTGGTGTACGGCACGGTCACGTTCAACGCCGAGACCCGCCGCGTGGACAAGCCCAAGGATGTGCGCCTGATCATCCAGGATGGCAAGTTCGTGGTGTGGGACGGCAAGCCGCTGGCGGCGAAGTAGGATCATCCCCCTGGCGGGCGGCCCCGACAGCCGCCCGCCGCTAGAGAAGAGCGAGGCCGACAATGGCAGGACTGAGCAAGCGCGAGCGGGTGGATGCGGCCCTGGGCGGCGCGGATGTGGATCGGGTGCCGGTGGCCGCGTGGCGGCACTTCATCCCCGAGGAGCAGACGGCAGATGGCCTGGTGGCAGCCAGCCTCGACTTCTTCCGCACCTACGACTGGGACTGGCTGAAGGTCAACCCGCGCGCCACCTACTACGCCGAGGCCTGGGGCAGCCGCTACGACACCTCGCACTACGACGGGGTGATGCCGCTGCGCGTGACCAGCCCGATCGGCGGCCCCGACGACCTGGCCCGCCTGGCCCCCGTCAGCCCCACCGAGGGCGTGTTCGGCGAGGAGCTGGATGTGCTGCGGCGGATCGGCGCAGGCCTGGATGGGGCGCACTACATCCAGACGGTGTTCTCGCCGCTCTCGGTGCTGGCCTTCCTCACCACCCGCCTGGGCGACCAGACCCCCGACCTTGGCCCGCAGTCGCGCTTCGAGCGGCTGCGCGCGCTGCTGCACGAGCACCCGCAGCAGGTGCACCACGCCCTGGATGTGATCAGCCAGACCCTGGCGGGCTACGCCGCCGCCGTGCTGGAGACCGGCGCGAGCGGGCTGTTCTTCGCGCTGGTGCGGCTGGCCCGCGCCGACGCGCTCACCCCCGAGGAGTTTGCCGAGTTTGGCCGCCCCTACGATCTGCGCGTGCTGGATGCGGTGAAGGACGCGCCCTTCAACCTGCTGCACGTCTGCGGCCCGCGCTCCTACGTCGAGCTGGCCAACAGCTACCCGGTGCACGCGGTGAACTGGGCCGCCGTGGGCCAGGGCAACCCAACCCTGGCCGAGGCCCGCGCCACCACCGACCGCGTGCTGGTGGGCGGCGTGGATGAGCACGGCACCATGCAGCACGGCACCCCCGAGCAGGTGCTGGCCGAGGCGGGCGCGGCCATCGCGGCGGTGGGCACGCGGCGCTTCCTGCTCAGCCCCGGCTGCGCGGTGAACCTGGATGTGCCTGCGGCCAACCTGCGCGCGCTGCGCCAGGCGGCGGGGGCCTAGCCATGAACTCGTTCATCGACCAGACGCTCAACGGCCTGATCATCGGCAACATCTACGCGCTGCTGGCCGTGGGCCTGGCGCTGATCTTCGGCTCGGCCCGCCTGATCAACTTCGCCCACGGCTCGGTGTACATGGTGGGCGCGTATATCGGCTGGTTCTGCCTGCGCCTCGGCCTGCCCTTCCCCCTGATGCTGCTGGTGGTGGTGCTGGGCTGCGCGCTGGTCGGCCTGCTGCTAGAGCGCTTCGCGGTGCGCCCGCTGCAGGGCAAGGCCGCGATCGCGCCGCTGCTGGCCACCATCGGCGTGAGCTTCATCCTCGACCAGGGCGCGCAGGTGGTGTTCGGGCCAGACACCCAGGCCTTCCCGCCCACGCTGCCCACCTGGCGCATCCCGGTGGGCGGCATCACCATCGGCGCGCTCGACCTGCTGATCGCGGGCATCGGCCTGGGCAGCGGCGCGCTGCTCTACGGCTTCCTGCGCTTCTCGCGGCTGGGCTGGGCTGTGCGCGCCACCGCCCAAGATCGCGACGCCGCCCTGCAGATGGGCGTGGATGTGCACCGCGTGAACCAGACGGTGTTCGCGATCGCCTCGGCGCTGGGCGGCGTCAGCGGCGTGCTGGTGGGCATGTACTACAACAGCGTCTACCCGACCATGGGCTACCAGGCGGGCCTGAAGGGCATTGTGGCGGGCCTGATCGGCGGGCTGGGCAGCGTGCCGGGGGCCATCCTCGGCAGCCTGGCGCTGGGCCTGATCGAGAGCTATGGCGTGGGCCTGCTGGGCGCGAGCTACCGCAACCTGTTCGCCTTCGCCATCCTGCTGCTGGTGCTGGTGCTGCGCCCCAACGGCCTGTTCCGCCGGAGCGGCGGCCTGCCGCCCGAGCCGATGACCGGCACGTTCATGGCCGCCAGCCGCCCCGTGCGCGTGCCGCCCTGGGCCGTGGCGGTGGCGGTGGCCGTGGCCGCCGCGCTGCCGCTGGTGATCACCAGCCCCAGCGTGCTGCAGATCATGATCAACGCCTGGTTCTTCGGCCTGCTGGCGCTCAGCCTCACGCTGGTGGCCGGCACCGTGGGCCAGGTCTCGCTGGGCCACGCCGGCCTGCTGGCCATCGGCGGCTACGCCTCGTCGCTGCTGTCGCTGCGGGCGGGCTTCCCCATGGCGCTGGCGCTGCTGTCAGCTGGTCTGATCACCGCCGTGCTAGGCATGGCGCTGATCTACCCCTCGTTCCGCCTGCGCGGCCCCTACGTGGTGATTGCCACGCTGGGCATCGGCGAGATCGTGCGGCTGGTTATCCTCAACTGGGACTGGCTGACCGGCGGGCCGATGGGCGTGACCAACATCCCGCCCTTCGAGCTGTTCGGCCACGCGCTGGTGACGAACCGCGAGATCTACTGGTTCGGCCTAGCGCTGCTGGTGCTGGTGGGCCTGCTGCAGTGGCGGCTGCTCGGCTCGCACCTGGGGCGCACGCTGCGCGCCATCCGCGAGGATGAGGTGGCGGCCCAGGCCTACGGCATCAGCCTGAACCGCTACAAGGCGCTGGCCTTCGCGGTCAGCGGCTTCGTGGCCGGGCTGAGCGGCGCGTGCATGGCCCACTCCTACTCGTACATCAACAGCGACACCTTCACCGCCCCCTCCTCCACCCTGGCGCTCACCATGGTCATCCTGGGCGGCATGGGCAACGTGCTGGGTGCGGTGCTGGGCGCGGTCATCCTGATCGCCCTGCCCGAGGCATTCCGCGATGTGACGCAGTATCGCTACCTGATCTACGGCGTAGTGCTGCTGCTGCTCATCCGCTTCCGCCCCCAAGGCCTGCTCGGCGCGGTGTAGGGGATGGGGGACCGATTTACCACGAAGGCACGAAGACGCGAAGGGAAAAAGACCGATTTACCACCAAGACACCAAGGCACCAAGGGGACGAAACGACATAGAAAAGAGCGGCGGACCCAACCCTACCCACCCGGCCCATGCGGCGAAGGTGCCGCTAGGGTTTTGATGGCCATATGCAACAACATCAGCGGCCAGGCAACAGCACGGGAACGCCCAAAATTGGGGGATCGAAGGGGGCACCGCCCCCTCGCGGGGTTCCTAGGGGCTGGCCCCTAGGCGCCGCCCGCGCAGGGCATCCACCCACCACCTACGTATGATTGCTATTGACAAATGCGCAGAGGTTCGCATGCTTGGTAGTGATACTTTATTGGCAGATAGAATATTTTGTGCGTAGATCAACGGAATGTCACGAAGATCTGACGGAAGGCCGCGAAGATCTGGCGGAAGGCCGCGAAGATCTGACGGAAGGCCGCGAAGATCTAGCCGAAGGCCGCGAAGATCTGGCGGAAGGCCACGAAGATCTGACGGAAGGCCGCGAAGATCTGATGGAAGGCCGCGAAGATCTGACGGAAGGCCGCGAAGATCTGGCGGAAGGCCGCGAAGATCTGGCGGAAGGCCGCGAAGATCTGGCGGAAGGCCGCGAAGATCTGACCGAACGTCGGGGGAAACTGGCGGGAAGCCCGCATACGAGGTGAGCACATGGCGCTACTGGAAGTCCAAGGTCTGACCCGCCGCTTCGGCGGCCTCGTTGCGGTCAACGCCGTCGACCTGCATGTGGATGCGGGCGAGACCGTCAGCATCATCGGGCCGAACGGCGCGGGCAAGACCACCCTTTTTAACCTGATCAGCGGCACCGACCGCGCCGACGCGGGCGACATCCGCCTCGACGGCCAGTCGGTGGCGCGGCTGCGCCCCGAGCAGTTCACCGCGCGCGGGCTGGCCCGCACCTTCCAGCATGGCCGCGTGTTCGGCAACCTGAGCGTGCTCGACAACGTGCTGCTGGGCGCGCACGCCCGGCTGCGCGCCGTGCGCCCGCGCCTGCCCGTGCTGGGCGCGGGGGCCGAGCTGCTGCTGGCCCTGGTGCGCCCGCCCGCCGTGGCCCGCGAGGAGGCCGCGCTGCGCGAGGAGGCGCTGGAGATCATCGGGATGTTCGGCGAGCGCCTGCTGCCCCGGCTTGACCACCCCACCTACAGCCTCTCCTACGCCAACCGGCGGCGCGTGGAGATCGCCCGCGCCCTGGCGGCCCGCCCGCGCCTACTGCTGCTGGATGAGCCGACGGCGGGCATGAACCCCACCGAGACCGCCGAGATGCTGGATGTGATCCGCACGCTCAAACAGCGCGGCATCACCATCCTGCTGATCGAGCACAAGCTCTCGCTGGTGATGCAGCTCTCGGACCGGGTGGTGGCCATGGACAACGGCAGCAAGATCGCCGAGGGCGCGCCGGACGTGGTGCGCAACGACCCGGCGGTGATCGAGGCCTACCTGGGCCACAGCGCCATCGGCGGCGACGAGCAGCCCGAGCAAGCGCTGGGCCATGCCGTAGGCGCGGCCAGAGAGGAAGTGACGCGATGAGCGAAGCGCTGCTGCAGATCGAGCATATCGACACCTACTACGGCCCGGTGCAGGTGCACTTCGATGTCTCCATGGAGGTACGCCAGGGCCAGATCGTCAGCCTGCTGGGCGGCAACGCCAGCGGCAAGTCGACCACCATGAAGATCATCTTGGGCCTGGTGAAGCCGCGCCGAGGCGCGGTGCTGCTGGGCGGCCAGCCGATCACTGGCCTGCCGACCCCGCAGATCATCCGGCGCGGCCTGGGGTCGGTGCCCGAGTCGCGCCGCCTGTTCGGCGGCATGACCGTGCGCGAGAACCTGATCATGGGTGCGTACGCCCGCCGCGACCGCGCCGCCGTGGCCGCCGACCTCGACTGGGTGCTGGGCCTGTTCCCCAAGCTGGGCGAGCGGCTGGCCCAGCAGGCCGGCACGCTGAGCGGCGGCGAGCAGCAGATGGTGGCCATGGCCCGCGCCCTGATGGGCAGGCCGCGCCTGATCTGCATGGACGAGCCGACCATGGGCCTCTCGCCGCTGTATGTCGATCGGGTGCTGGAGCTGATCCAGGCGATCAACCGCGAGGGCGTGAGCGTGTTCATGGTCGAGCAGAACGCCAACCTGGCGCTGCAGATCGCCCACTACGGCTACGTGCTGCAGAATGGCCACGTGGTGCTGCAGGGCGAGGCCAGCGCGCTGCGGGTCAACCCCCAGATCCGCGACGCCTACCTGGGCGGTGCCGACCCGGCGCTGCGCTCGGCGGCGTATAGCTAGGGCCGATTCACCACCAAGACACCAAGGCACCAAGGGCAGAAAAGAACCGACTCACCACGAAGGCTCGAAGAGAAAACAAGAAACAAAGGTGCGGCCCATGCTTTGCTGGCTATAGATACTGGTATATGACGCAGGCCCACCGCATCGGCCCTGGCAGCTTGAAAGGAGCAGCGCTATGAGCTTCCGCATCGATCATCTGGTCATCCTAGTGGCCGATCTGGCCCAGGCCAGCGCCGACTTCGCCGATCTGGGCTTCACCGTGGTGCCCGGCGGCACCCACACCGACGGCGCGACCCACAACGCCCTGATCAGCTTCGCCGACGGCACCTACCTTGAGCTGATCGCCTTCCTGCGCGAGGCCCCCGAGCACCGCTGGTGGCGCTACGCCGCCACCGGCGAGGGCCTGATCGACTGGGCCTTACTGCCCGCCGACATCGCCGCCGACATCGCGGCGGCCCGCGCGCGCGGCGTGGCCTACGATGGCCCCATCCTGGGCGGCAGGCAGCGCCCCGACGGCCAGGAAATCGCGTGGCAGATCGGCCTGCCGCCCGCGCCCGATCTGCCCTTCCTGTGCGCCGATGTGACGCCGCGCGCGCTGCGGGTGCCGGGCGGCGCGGCCACCCAGCACGCCAACGGCGCAGCGGGCATCGCCCGCCTGTCGCTGGCCGCCGCCGATGTGCGGGCCAGCGCGGCGCGCTACGCCGCCCTGCTAGGCCAGGATGCCAGCCCCGCCGCCGAGCCGTGCTTCGCCCTGGGCGAGGCCGCGCTGTGCCTGGCCAGCGGCGGGCGCGCGGCGGCCCGGCTGGCCGCCCGTGGCGAGGGGCCGTACGCCCTGGTGCTGCGCACCCAGCGCGGCGCACCCCAGCGCGACTGGCACCACGGGCTGCTGTTCAGCTTCGAGTAGCCCCCGCCAGATCATATCTCGCGTGAAGATTTGACATCCAAAGAACTGTTTCTTTCCTCGGCGCTGCACATAACGATGGTGTAGCGCCTTCTTTCATTCTTTCTTTCAGTGTTCTTTCGCCACACGAATTTCCCCCAGCCTACCTATATGATTTTTTACTAGTGCTGCCAAAAACCCAACTATCTGCAAATAAAGCGCGCTAGAGCATATCGATGCGCAAGGCCACAAATGATACGCTTTTGTTGCGTCGAAGCATGGCAAACCTGGGTTTTTTTTGACGGGCTGGATTAAATCCTGTATAGTAACAGTGCTGCAGCAAAAAATTCCACACTCTGATTTCATTTTTCTCAAGGAGGAGAAATGAAAAGGCTCGCACATCTGATTGGCCTCTCGTCGGTTGTTATTGCCGTGACGGCTGCTTGTGGGTCGACCGGTGGCACTGCCACTAGCGGGGGCACTGGTGCCCAGACAACCGCCGCTGCCTCGGGCGGCGCGGCAGCCACGAACCTGAAGGCTGGCGTCGCGATCTACAAGTTCGACGACACCTTTATGACGGGCGTCCGCGACAACATCAACGCCGCCGCCGCTGGCAAGCTGACCGTCGACATCGTCGATAGCCAGAACGCCCAGCCCACCCAGAACGACCAGGTCGATCTGTTCATCTCCAAGAAGGTCAACGTGCTTGCGATCAACCCTGTGGATCGCTCGGCTGCCGCCGCCATCCTCGAGAAGGCCAAGGCCGCCAGCATCCCCGTGGTGTTCTTCAACCGCGAGCCGCTGGCCGAGGACATGCAGAAGTGGGACAAGGTCTACTACGTCGGCGCGAAGGCCGAGGAGTCCGGCACGCTGCAGGGACAGCTGCTGGTCGACTACTGGAAGGCCCACCCCGAGGCTGACAAGAACAAGGATGGCAAACTCCAGTATGTGATGCTGAAGGGCGAGCCGGGTCACCAGGACGCCGAGCTTCGCACCCAGTACTCGATCAAGGCGATCACCGACGCCGGCATCCAGGTCGAGAAGCTGGCCGAGGACACGGGCATGTGGGATCGCGTGAAGGGCCAGGAGAAGATGGCCGCGTTCCTCGGCTCGCAGGGCGACAAGATCGAGGCCGTGCTGGCCAACAACGACGACATGGCGCTCGGCGCGATCGAGGCGCTGAAGGCCGCTGGCTACTTCACCGGCGACAAGTATGTGCCCGTGGTGGGCGTAGATGCCACCGTCCCCGGCCTGGCGGCCCTGAAGGACAAGACCATGCTCGGCACCGTGCTGAACGATGCCAAGAACCAGGGTAAGGCCACGCTGGATCTCTCCTATGTGCTGGCCCAGGGCCAGGCCCCCACGAAGGAGAATGTCGGCTACGACATCACCGATGGCAAGTACATCTGGGTTCCCTACAAGAAGATCACCATCGACAACATCCAGGACGCACAGTAAAACCTAGGCGACTGGCACGGGGTGTGGATAAGCTCCACACCCCTCTTCTTGGCATTCCTCTGAGGCACATACCATGAGCGCACCTACTGAATATCTGCTGGAGATGCGCAACATCTCCAAATCCTTCCCCGGCGTGAAGGCGCTCGACAACGTGACTCTGCGGGTGCGGCCCGGCACGGTGCACGCCCTGATGGGCGAGAACGGCGCTGGCAAGTCCACCCTCATGAAGATCCTGTTCGGCCTCTACTCCGCCGACTCTGGCGAGGTCATCCTGAATGGCCAGCCCATGCACCTGGAAAGCCCGCGCCAGGCGCTGGACGCTGGCATCACCATGATCCACCAGGAGCTGCACCCCATCCCGTTTCGCAGCGTGATGGAGAACATCTGGCTGGGGCGCTACCCCCAGCGCAAGATCGGCCCGCTCAGCTTTGTCGACCACAAGAAGATGTATGACGACACCAAGCGGCTGATGGACGACCTGCAGATGAGCATCCGCCCCGAGGTCCGCACCGGCGACCTCTCGGTCTCACACATCCAGTCCATGGAGATCGCCAAGGCCGTCTCGTACAATGCAAAAGTAATTATTATGGACGAGCCGACCTCGTCGCTCACCGAGAGCGAGGTCGCGCACCTGTTCCGCATCATCAACCGCCTGCGCAGCCAGGGCGTCTCGATCATCTACATCTCGCACAAGATGGAGGAGATCCTCAAGATCTCGGACGACGTGACGATCATGCGCGACGGCAAGTATGTGGGCACCTGGGAGTCCAAAGATCTCAACATCGACCTGATTATCAGCCGCATGGTCGGGCGCGATCTGACCCAGCGCTTCCCCGACAAGACTAACACGCCAGCCGAGGTGCTGATGCGCGTGGAGGGCCTGACGTCGCCGCTGCCGCGCTCGTTCAAGGATGTCTCGTTCGAGGTGCGCCGAGGCGAGATCCTGGGCATCGGCGGTCTGGTGGGTGCGCAGCGCACCGAGCTGGTCGAGGCGATCTTTGGCCTGCGCTCGGTCTCGTCGGGCAGTATCACGGTGGATGGCGAGCGCATCTCGATCCACTCGCCGATCGACGCCAAGCGCCACAAGATCGCCCTGCTGACCGAGGAGCGCCGCGCCACGGGCATCATCCCCACTATGTCGGTCTACGACAACACGATCATCGCCAACCTGCGCCGCTACGCCAACGCGCTTGGTTTTATCAACTACAAGCGTGCCGGGGGCGATGTAGAGGAGAATGTGCGCCGCCTGCGCGTGAAGACGCCCAGCTCGCGCACCCTGATCGCAAATCTCTCGGGCGGCAATCAGCAGAAGGTGCTGCTGGCCCGCTGGCTGCTGACCGAGCCGGATGTGCTGATCCTCGACGAGCCGACCCGCGGTATTGATGTTGGCGCAAAGTACGAGATCTACTCGCTGATCATCGAGCTGGCGCAGCGCGGCAAGGCCGTGATCATGATCTCCTCGGAGATGCCCGAGCTGCTTGGCATCTCGGATCGTATTCTGGTGATGAGCACGGGGAAAGTTGCTGGCGTTCTTGACCGCGAGGATGCAAATCAAGAGAAAATTATGCGTCTGGCAACCCAGTTTATGTGATATTTTGCTGTGGGGTAATTGATTATGGGATCTGAAAATAAAGCTGAGTCGCGCCTCCGCATGCCGACCTTTGATGAGGTGCGCAACTTTGTCTCGCAGAACGCTATCTATGTGGTGCTGATTCTGCTGCTGCTAGGCATTGTGATCAAGGATTCTTCGTTTCTTGACCCTGGCAACTTCCGCAACATTCTGATCAGCATCTCCACCCGCGTGATCATCGCGCTGGGCATCGGCGCGATCCTGATCACCAGCGGCGTGGATCTCTCGGCGGGGCGCATCGTGGGCTTCGCCGCCGTGATCTCGGCCTCCATGATGCAGACCATGGACTACGCCCGCCGCTTCTACCCCGACATGGTGGCGCTGCCGATGATCCTGCCCATCCTGGCGGCGATCGTGGCCTGCCTGCTGCTGGGGGCGATCAACGGCTTTATCATCGCCAAGCTGAATGTGCCGCCGTTCATCACCACGCTGGGCATGACGGTGATCGTGTACGGCATGAACTCGCTGTACTTCGACCTGCCGCCGAACTCGTCGCAGCCGATCGGCGGCCTGCGCTCCGATTTTACCACGCTGGGCAGCGGCTCGATCGTGGGCGTGCCCTACATCGTGCTGATCGCGCTGGTGTGCGCCGGGCTTACCTGGGTGCTGTTTAACAAGACCACGATCGGCAAGAATATGTACGCGATCGGCGGCAACCGCGAGGCGGCTAAGGTCTCGGGCATCAACGTGGGCATGAACCTGATCATGATCTACGCCTTCGCGGGCGCGATGTACGGCCTGGCTGGCGTGCTTGAGGCCGCGCGCACCGGCGGCGCGACCAACAACTACGGCAACGGCTACGAGCTGGATGCGATCGCGGCCTGCGTGGTGGGCGGTGTCTCGACCTCGGGCGGCGTGGGCACAGTGCCGGGCATCCTGGTGGGCGTGCTGATCTTCGGCGTGATCAACTACGGCCTGACCTTCATCGGCATCAGCCCCTACTGGCAGCAGATCGTCAAGGGCCTGATCATCGTGGTGGCAGTGGCCTTCGATATCGCCAAGTACTACCGCAAAAAGTAGCGCTGTTCATATTACGATAAGCAAAAGCGGATGGGCCAAATGTCTGGCCCATCCGCTTTTGCGCTTATTGATCGAAATATTGTCAGTCTGTGATTAGAAGAAGTTATATGATTAAAGTGTACAGTATATACATATTGAATGGGTATACATTGTTTATGTACGCTGTATTTCTCGTACATAGTTAATGAATTCAGGATAGGACACAAATTCTGTTACTAATTTTGGCCAAGCCCGCCTTATGAGAGGAGATCTTAATGTGCGTTTGATTTCCTGTTTCCAAATTTTCCAGACTTTATCATCAAGATACTTTGATTTCCACAGGTAATATTCTTCAGATGTCATGTTAAGGTATTTAAGTGTGCATAAACTTAGGATTTCATCTTCTGGAGGTAGAATCTGGTCTAAATCATATCTAGTATGAAACGCATTACTAGGGAAGGATTCCATAATTTCTTCATATCGTTGTGTGTAATTTATGAAAATAGACATATTCATCTGTTTGCGATTGATTATTGCGCTAAATTTAATGGTGAATATGGCTACAATTAATGCTAGTATGGTGGCTATCTGAGCAATAATATTAATTAAATCTGTAGTCATAGCTACCTTTAGTTATCAATAGAAAAGATCGGATGGATCTTCTTCAATGTATGCTAACCAATAATCAATCTCCGGATGAGTTGATTCTTCTATACGTATCCACTCGTCAGTATATCGGTACCAATATAACATCCACTCTAGCTTTTTTATTTTACTGGGGACCCAAATATCAAAATTATCTAAGAGATTACCAGTATTGCTAGTACGCCACGATCCCTGTTGTTCAAATCGAAGTTGTGCAAGCTGTCTTATCTTTCGAGGGGTCATTTCTGTAAAAGGAAAGTCTGTAGGTTCGGATATATTAATAGTGATGCATCTACCTCTTATGATATAGCTATAAATATGACCAATATCTTGATTTTCGTTTGTTTGATGAATACAATATGTTTCTAATTTAGGTTTTATCTCCTCGTGAATATTGATATTGAGGTTTTTAAGATTATCGTGGTAGTCTAATGGTAGGTATATTGAGAATGCATTAATATTTGCCTTGTTTGTGTAAACATAATCTATGCTACTACCTATAGATTCATAATCTAATTTGCCATGAGCAGATAGTTCGTTGGTAATAGCATGAGGTTTGCAGATAAATGGACATAACGTATCATTCTCACAAATAACCCCACCTGTATCGGGACAGAACTGATATAGAATAACACGATAACTTGCTGCATTTCTGCATCCGGCAACAGAGCATAATATCATTGAAAGCCTGTATAATCTAATAGGTATGTCAGGACTGTAGGGCCTATGCGTTCTCATTCGGCAGAACGTTTTACCACCAAGACTCCAAGGAACAAGAGGGAATGAATCCTCTGGTGCCATCGGTGCTTACGTCATGTCGATGGGTCGGTTTTGAAGAACGCATAGGCCCTAGTCAGGACTGATAATAATGAAAGTTTTTCATAATGCAGCTAGGTAGGTATTACTAACCTCAAACACCCACATTATACACCATCCTGCAAAAGCTGTTAGGAGGTTTTGAATACCCCCGCCTGTGCCGCGTGAACTTGGCTCTCTCGCACTTAGCTGCGCTTCCAGCGCCACTCGAACACGACCGATATCGTGCCATTGACCACGTTGATGGCACGATATCGGTTTCCACGTTTATGCCTGAGTTTGTTAGGCCGCCAGGAACTCCTCGATCATGGTCGCCACCAGCGCGGGCAGCTGGCTTGCGTGCTCGGCGGACATGAGTTCGCCCAGGTAGTCGCCGTGGCCGCTGGGCAGGATGGCCAGCCGCGCCTGGGGCAGGGTCTGCGCCAGCTCAAGGGCGTGGGATGCCAGCACCATCTCGGCGTCGCCGTTGATCACCAGGGTCGCCGCTGTGATTGACCGTATGTCCTCGTCGCGGATGTCCTGGAAGCTCCGCATCCGCGCGGTGTCGCGTTCGAACATCGCCTGCAGGCCAGCGGGGTCGGGGTTGACCTTGAGATAGGCCTGCTTGAGCGGCTCTGGCAGCATGGCGATTGTGGCCTGATCGAAGCCGTCGAAGAAATTTGGCGGCATCCCGCTGCGCCGGAAGATGGCCGAGGCCAGCACCAGCTTGCGCACCAGCGTGGGGTGACGGATGCCGAGCTGTAGGCAGGTGGTGCCGCCGTTGCTAAAGCCGAGGAAGTCGGCCTGGTCGATCTGGAGGTGCTGGAGCAGCGCGGCCACATCATCGGCATCCTGCTCGAAGCTCAGCGGGCGGTCGATGTCTTTGGTGCGCCCGTGCGCCTGCAGCTCTACCGCGATCACACGGTGGCTGCGGGCGAAGGTTGGCAGCAGGTAGCCGAAGGTGGATTCGATCGTCGAGCCGCCGCCGTGGATGAGCACCAGCGGGCTACCGCTGCCATGTACCTCGTAGTAGAGCTCTAGTCCATTGATCTGGGCAAATGCGCACATAGGGTTGCCTTGATTGCTCATGTGGATGATAGACCTTCCTAACTATTGTGTTGGCGGCGGTATGCGCGACCCAACAGCCAGCGTGTGGCTCTACGAGCGTTGGCAGGTGGCGATCGTATCGCGCGCTAGGGCACGAGGCTGCCCCGCATCACATGTTGCTCGGTTCTGGCTGTGGCGGCGGTGAATGGATAGCGTCAGTATAGCGTCGCACTGCGACAGGTAGCGTCACTTTTTTACGCCCATTCGAGCAGGGTGCTGCCCACGGTGCAATGAGGCCGTGTGGCGCACCTGCCCCAGCGAGCCAGCCGCAGACGGCCAACCCGCTTTCCCCAGTTGTCTAGATCAGCCCGCGCCGCACGGCCTCGGCCACAGCCTGCACGCGGTTGCTAGCGTCCAGCTTGTCCACGATGTCCTGGATCTTGCGCTTGACCGTGATCTCGCTCCAGAACAGGCGCTCGGCGATCACCTGGGTGCTCATGCCCGCCGCCAGCAGGCGCAGCACCTCGATCTCGGCGGAGGAGAGGCCCGAGTCGTGGCGGATCTGCTCGTGGACCACGCGGTAGTACTCCTCCAGCACGTGGTGCACCAGATCGGGTGAGAGCAGGCGCTGGCCCGCCGCCACCCGGCGGATGGTCTGGGCCAGGGTGTCGTACGAGCTATTCTTGAGCACATAGGCGTAGGCCCCGGCCTGCAGCGCGCCCAGCAGGTACTCGCGGTCGTCGTAGGTGGTCAGCATCACCACGCGCACCTCGGGGAAGCGCTGGCTGATGCTGCGGGCGGTCTGGATGCCGTCGCTCGCGCCCAGGCGGATGTCGAGCGTGACCACATCCGGCCCCAGCCGCTCGATCGCGGCCATGGCGGCGGCGGCGCTCTCGGCCTCCTCGATCACCCGGATGTCGTGCTCCTCGGCGAGCAGGCTGCGCAGGCCGCGCCGGAAGATGGCGTGGTCGTCGGCTATCAGTACTCGGATGGGCATTTTTCCTCCTGTGGGGCGCTGTGGTGCGGAAGTACGAGTTCGATGGTGGTGCCCCTGCCGGGGGCGCTGCGCAGCGCCAGGGTGCCGCCGTGGGCCTCGGCGCGCTCGCGCATGCCGATGATGCCCAGGCCCAGCTCGGCGTACTCGGGCACGAAGCCGCGCCCGTCGTCGCTGATGGTGACGCGCAGCCCCGCCGCCGTGTAGTCGAGCTGGATGCGGATGTCGCTGGCCTGGGCGTGGCGCGCGCTGTTATGGCAGGCCTCCTGGATGATGCGGTAGATCGCCAGCTCCACCTCGTTGGGGTAGGGCGCTGGGTCGCCCGCGACCTGGAAGCGCACGTCGGCCCCGTGGTGGGCGCGGATGGCCCCGGCCAGGTGCTCCAGCGCGGCGTGCAGGCCCAGCTCATCCAGCGCGCGCGGGCGCAGGGCGTAGATGATCCGCTTCATCTCTTGCAAGGTCTGCTCCAGCAGCTGCTTACACTCGGCCAGGCGCTCGGCGGCTGGCTCGGCGGCGATGCGGCGCTGGAGCGCGTGCAGCTCGTAGATCGCGCCCAGGATGTCCTGCGTCACGCCGTCGTGGAGGTCGTGGGCGATGCGCTGGCGCTCCTCCTCCTGCACCCGCACCACGCGGCGGAACAGCGCGCGCAGCTGGCCCTGGGCCTGCTGCAGCTGGGCGGTGCGCTGCTGCACGTTCTGCTCTAGCTCGTCGGAGAACTGGCGCACGGTGGCGTAGAGCCGCGCGTGCTCGATGGCCACGGCGGCCTGGTCGGCGAAGGCGCGCACGATCCGGGCGTGCTGCTGGGTGTAGAAGTTCGGCTCGTGCCAGTCGACGCACAGCCAGCCGATGCACTCGCCCTTGATCACCAGCGGGGCGCAGCACCACGAGCGCACCTGCTCGGCCCCGGTCTGCCAGTACCAGCGCGGCTCGGTGCGGGCGTCGGCCACCACCAGGGTCTGCAGCTCGAACAGCACGGGGGCGGTCAGCGGCGCGTCGGCGATGCGGAAGGCCGACTGCTGGGCCAGCTGGTTGTCGGGGTAGCCCATGGCTGCCACCACGCGCATCATGTCGCCGTCGGCGCGCAGGGTGATGCGGGTGCCGTGGTGGGGCACCACGCGGCCTATCTGCTGGAGGATGTGGTCGAGCACCTGGTCGAGGTCGAGGCTGGATGAGATGATCCGCGACACGTCGCGCAGCGTGGTGGCCAGCTCGCGCTCGGCGCGCTCGGCGGCCAGCAGGCGGTGGTGCTCCAGCGCCGGGGCGATCTGGTCGGCTACCGTCTGCAGCAGGAACACGTCCTCGTCGTCGAAGCCGTGGGCGCGGTCGCTCTGCACATCCAGCACGCCGATCACGCGCTCGCCCAGCTTGAGCGGCAGGGCGATCTCGGCGGCGGTGTTGGGCAGCAGCGCGTGCGACATAAAGCGGGCGTCGCGCTGCACGTCGTCGCTGCGCCAGATCTGGCCGTGCTGGGCCACCCAGCCGATGATGCCGGGGCCGCCGATCTGCTCGCGGAAGCCCTGGGCCAGCAGCCGCGCGCCGAAGGGGCCGCTGGCGTGGGCCAGCTCGATGTCGCCGCGCGCCGGGTCGGCCAGCAGCAGCTGGATGTGGTCGTAGCCCAGCGCGGCGTAGATCGCGCTGGTGATCTGGGCGAACAGCTGCGGGCGGTCGTGGATGGATGTGGTGTGCTGGCCCAGCTGGTTGATCAGCGCCATCTGGCGGGCCAGCCGCTGGGCCTGCCCGGCCATGTGGTCGGCGTGGAGCCGCTGGGCCAGCCCGCCCGCCAGCGCCTCGGCCAGCTGCCGCTGGGCTGGGGCTGGCGCGCCGCCGCCGCCCAGCAGCAGCATGCCGTAGCACGCGCCCCCCGCCGTGAGCGGCAGCGCCAGCTGGGCTAGCGCCTCGGCCTGGGCTGCGCCGCCGAGCGCGGGCGGGCTGCCCGCCGACTGGGCCAGATCAAGCCGCGCGCCGCGCATGCGCAGCAGCGCCGCCCAGCCGCACTGGGCTATCTGCACAATCGTCTCAAGCTCGGCTCCTAGCTCCAGTGCGGGGTCGACGCTCATTATGGGCGCGGGTGTGGTCGGGCCGGTGGATGTTTCGGTCATACTAGCCTAATAGGGTGGCCTCGGCGCGCGCCGACAGCCCCTTCGTGGGAGGGTGATACAAAAAGCTTGCGCCCTGATACGCTTATATCTTTATGCCGCTTTGTCAGTATGGTACAACAACTTCATCCCACCGCAAAGCCATCATAGAAGATGCGAGATCGCTGGTCGTGCTGGCGTACGCTGATTATAGCGCGTTCTGCGCATGTTTGGCTGGTCGAGCGCCGCCCCAGAGAGAGCCGAGATTGCCCGTGAGAGAGACACGCACGCCAAGATTGCGCGCTGTGGCGGGGCCTGCGCTTGACGCGCTGCTGCCGCTGGCGGCGGTGGCGCTGGCCCTGGCCCTGGGCGCGCTCATCCTGCTGGCCCTGGGCAAAAGCCCGCTGATGGCCTATGGGGCCATGCTGCGCGGTGCGTTCGGTAGCCTGCCCGGCCTGGCGCAGACCCTGGCCAAGGCCACGCCGCTGCTGCTGGTGGCGCTGGGCATCATCATCGCCTTCCGCGCCAAGGTCACCAACATCGGCGGCGAGGGCCAGCTGATCGCCGGGGCCATGGCCGCCACCGCTTTCGCGCTGGCGCTGCCCACGTGGCCCGGCTGGCTGCTGCTGCCGCTCACCGCGCTGGTGGGCGCGCTGGCCGGTGGGCTGTGGGCGCTGGTGCCCGGCCTGCTCAAGGCGCGGCTGGCCGTGAACGAGATCCTGACCACCGTGATGATGAACGCCATCGCGGTGCAGCTGATGAACTTCCTGCTGCGCGGCCCTATGCTCGACCCCGCCCAGGTGGCGGCGGGCACCAACATCCCGCAGTCGGCGGCGCTGCCCGAGCAGGTCTGGCTGGCGCGGCTCATCCCGCGCACGCTGCTGCACGCGGGCTTCTTTCTGGCCGTGGCGCTGGCCGCGCTGGTGGCCGTGCTGCTCTGGCGCACCACCCTGGGCTACCGCATCCGCGCCGTGGGCCTCAGCCCCGCGGCCTCGCGCTACGCGGGCATCCCCGTCGAGCGCGTCACCGCGCTGGCCATGGTGCTCAGCGGGGCCTTCTGCGGGCTTGCGGGCGCGGTGGAGGTGATGGGCATCCACCACCGCGTGGTGGAGGGTATCACCGGCAACTACGGTTTCAACGGCATCGTGGCGGCGCTGTTTGGCGGCCTGCACCCGCTGGGGGCCATCCCAGCCTCGGTGCTGTTCGGCGCGCTGCTGGTGGGGGCCGATCAGATGCAGCGCTCGGTGCAGGTGCCCGCCGCGCTGATCACCATGCTGAACGGCCTGGTGGTGCTGATGGTGGTCAGCAGCGCGCTCTGGCGTCAGCGCCGCGCCGCCCGCCGCCAGAGCGCGGTCGCCGCGCCCAGCCCGGCCCCCGCCGCCTCCGCCGAGCCGCTTCCGCCCACGTAGCCAGGAGAGGTGCGCAATGGCCGATTTCTTCACATGGACGACGCTGCTTGGCATCCTGCACTCCACCGTGCGGCTGGCCACGCCCTACCTCTACGCCGCCGTGGGCGAGACCTTCGCCCAGCGCTCGGGGGTGGTGAACCTGGGCGTCGAGGGTATGATGCTCATGGGCGCGTTCGCGGGCTTCTACGTGGTCTTCACCACCGGCAGCCCGCTGGCTGGGGTGCTGGCCGCCGCGCTGGTGGGCGCGCTCATGGGCGCGCTGATGGCCCTGGTGAGCGTCACCTTCCGCGCCGAGCAGGGCATCAGCGGCATCGGACTGCACCTGGTGGGGCTGGGCCTCTCCAGCATGCTGTTCAAGCTGCTGCTGGGCACCGTGCAGGGTGTGGATGGCCTGCCCGAGCTGCGCCTGCCGCTGCTGGCCGACATCCCCGCCATCGGTCCGGTGCTGTTCCAGCATTCCATCCTGGTCTACATGGCCTTCCTGCTGGTGCCCATCGCGGCCTGGGTGCTCGACCGCACCACCTGGGGCCTGAACATCCGCGCCGTGGGCGACAACCCCCAGGCCGCCGACGCGGCGGGCGTGCCGGTGCTGCTCATCCGCTACGCCACCGTCACGCTGGGCGGCGCGCTGGCGGGCGTGGGCGGGGCGTCGCTCTCGATCTCGGCGCTCAACATCTTTCAGGAGAACATGACCGGCGGCATCGGCTTTATCGCGGTGGCGCTGGTCTACTTCGGCGGCTGGCGACCCTACGGCGTGCTGCTGGGCGTGCTGCTGTTCAGCCTAGTGAACAGCATCCAGCTGTGGATGCAGGTCTCCGGCGTGGGCATCGCCTCCGATCTGGCGGTGATGATGCCCTACGTCCTCACCATCGTGGCGCTGGCCTTCTCCACGCGGCGGCTCGGCCAGCCCTCGGCGCTCACCAAGCCGTTCACGCGCGGCTCGGCCTAATCTGTGGGTTCTGCGCGTGGCCGCCGACGCCGCCGACATGCGCCTGTATACGAAGGGACGCAGCAGATGACTCGGTTCTCTCGGTTCTTCCTGGGCGTGATCTCGGCGGCGGCACTGGCGGCCTGCGGAGCGCCCGCCGCCAGCGCGCCCACCAGCGCGCCCGCCGCCACCAGCGCGGTCACCGCCGCCCCCGCCGAAACCACGGCTCCCGCCGCCGAGGCCACGGCCCCCGCCGCCAGCGGCGAGCCGTTCAAGGTGGCGATCGTGATGCCTAGCTCCACCACCGACCTGGCCTGGAGCCAGTCGATGTACGACGCCCTGGTGGCCGTGCAGCAGGAGATGGGCGGCGAGTCGGCCATGCAGATCTCGGTCTCCGAGAACATGTTCAATGTCACCGACGCCGCCGCCGCGCTGCGCGACTACGCCAGCGCCGGAAACGACCTGGTGATCGCCCACGGCACCCAGTACGGCACCTCGCTGTTCGACCTGGCCAAGGAGTTCCCCGAGACCAGCTTCGCCTGGGGCACCGCCACCGACACCGGCGCGGACAAGGGCCTGGCCAACATTTTTGCCTACAACGCCAAGGCCGAGGAGGGCGGCTACGTCAACGGTGTGCTGGCGGCCTCGCTCTCCAAGGCGGGCAAGATCGGCGTGATCGGCCCGGTCGAGGCGGGCGATGCCAAGACCTACATCGACGGCTTTGAGAAGGGCGTGAAGGACACCAAGCCCGACGCCACTGTGGCCAAGATCTACACCGGCGGCTTCGGCGACACCGCCAAGGCCGCCGAGGCCGCCACCACCCAGATCGCCGCCGGTGCCGATGTGCTCACCGGCTCGGCCCAGCAGGTGGTGGGCGCGATCGGCGTGGCCAAGGACAAGGGCATCCCCTGGTTCGGCACCCAGTCCGACCAGAGCAGCCTCGCGCCCAGCCTAGTGGTGGCCACGCAGGTCTATGACTGGAAGGCGGTCGTCAAAGATATGATCGCGAAGATCCACGCAGGCACGCTGGGCGGCACCGCCTACAACCTGGAGCTGAAGGACGGCGGCCTGAAGATCGTCTACAACTCCGGCTTCACCCTGCCCGCCGAGGCCAAGGCCGCCGCCGACAAGGCCATCGCAGGCCTCACCGACGGCAGCATCAAGCCCCTGCCCTAAGCCCACGCCCGCACGGCGCGGCGGCACACCACAGCCCGCCGCGCCCTGCCAAAGAGGTGAACGCGCGACGAAGGCAGGTGAACGCGCGACGAAGGCAGGTGAGCGCGCGACGAAGGCAGGTGAACGCATGATGAAGCATGTAGAGAAAATCGTGCCGCCTCGTGCGCAGCCGCCCCGTCGCTACGGATGGGATTATGGCCAGTACCACCATTGCACACCTTCGCCGGATGGGCCAGGCCGCGCGGCACCAGCATGCAGGCCCTGCCAGCCCGCCCCGCTGCGGCGGGGGCGCAAGGCTTCAAGCCTTGCCTACGTCTGCGATAGCGGGTGCCAATGTTGGGCTGGGCGCTCCACCCACCCGGCCCATGCGGCGAAGGTGCCGATAGTGTTTTGATGGCCATATGCACGAACACCAGCCGCCATATTTCGGCATAGGAACGCTACAAATTGGGGGTTCGAAGGGGGTGACACCCCCTCGCGGGGTTACTAGGGGCAGGCCCCTAGTCGCCGCCCGCGTAGGGCATTCACCAAACAACAACCAGGAACTATTATCATCGGAGCCGCAGCAGGTCGGCCCGACCGGGCAACGCTGCAAGCATTGCCTACGGTCGGGCCGACCCCAAAATAACGCGGAAACGCTCGAAAAGTGACACCCAGGCCCATCGCACCCCGCGCAGCGCACGCACCCAGCAGCCGAGAGCGACCGCCAAGGCGCAACGGCAGCAAGAGAGACACCATGCACCACCCGCACCACATCGCCAGCCTAGAGCTGCGCGGCATCACCAAGCGCTACCCCGGCGTCGTCGCCAACGACCGCGTCAGCCTCGACGTGCGCGCGGGCGAGATCCACGCCCTGCTCGGCGAGAACGGCGCGGGCAAATCCACCCTCATGAAGATCCTCTACGGCCTCCAGCAGCCCGACGAGGGCCAGATCCTGATCGACGGCCAGCCCGCCCCCATAGGCTCGCCCCACGAGGCCATCCGGCGCGGCATCGGCATGATCCACCAGCACTTCATGCTCGTGCCCGCGCTCACCGTGGCCGAGAACGTGGCGCTGGGCCTGCGCTCCTCGCGCGGCGTGCGGCTCGACCTCGACCGCGTCGAGGCCCGCATCCGCGAGCTGGTGGCGGCCTACGGCCTGCGCGTCGACCCGCGCGCCCCGGTCTGGCAGCTCTCGGTCGGCGAGCAGCAGCGCGTCGAGATCATCAAGGCGCTCTACCGTGGCGCGGCCCTGCTGGTGATGGACGAGCCGACCGCCGTGCTCACCCCCGCCGAGAGCGACGACCTGTTCGCCATGCTGCGCCAGATGCGCGCCGAGGGCCGCGCCCTGATCTTCATCTCGCACAAGCTGAACGAGGTGCTGGCCCTGTGCGACCGCATCACCGTGCTGCGCGACGGGCGCAACGTGGGCACCTACGCCAGCGCGGGCCTCTCGCGCGGCGAGCTGGCCCGCCTGATGGTCGGGCGCGAGATCGCCCCCGCCCGCAACGAGGCCCCGCGCCCCGCCGACGCGGCCACATCCACCGTGCTGCGCATGTCCGGCGTCGACGCCCTGGGCGACCGAGGCACCCCGGCCCTGCGCGGCGTGGCGCTGGCCATGGGCGCGGGCGAGATCGTGGGGCTGGCCGGGGTCTCGGGCAACGGCCAGCGCGAGCTTGCCGAGGTGCTGGCCGGGCTACGCCAGCCCACCGCAGGCCAGATCGAGCTGTGCGGCCAACCCCTGGCGGGCGGGCCAGCCGCCCACACCGCCGCAGGCGTCAGCTACATCCCCGAGGAGCGCATGCGCGACGGCGCGGTGATGGATTTCACCGTGGCCGAGAACATCGTGCTGCGCGACCACGCCCGCCCGCCCTACGCTCGCGCTGGCTTCCTGAATACCGCCCACATCGCCGCCGCCAGCCGCGAGCTGATCGAGCGCTTCCGCGTCAAGACGCCCAGCGCCAACACGCCCATCCGCGCCCTCTCCGGCGGCAACATCCAGAAGGTGATCATGGCCCGCGAGCTGGCGCGCGGCCCACGCCTGCTGGTGGCGGCCCAGCCCACGCGCGGCGTGGACATCGGCGCGTCCGAGTACATCCACCAGACCCTGCTCGACCTGCGGCGGCAGGGCACCGCCATCCTGCTGATCTCGGAAGACCTCGATGAGATCATGGCCCTTGCCGATCGCGTCGCGGTGATGTACGCTGGCGGCATCGCCGCCGTGCTGCCGCGCGCCCAGGCCAGCCCCGAGCGCATCGGCATGCTCATGGCGGGCGCGGGCGAGGCCCATGGCAGCACACATGTGTAGATAAGGAGCATCCCTGTGGACCCGATGGTGCGCGAACTACTTGACCTCTTCGTCCGCTGGACGCACGTCATCGCCGGAATCATGTGGATCGGCAACTCGCTGCTGTTCAACTGGCTTGACCGCAACCTCAAGCCGTTCGAGGAGCAAGACCCCGCCTCGTTTGGCAAGATCTGGCTGCTGCACAGCGGCGCGTTCTACGAGGTCGAGAAGAAGCTGCTGCCCGCCGGTATGGCCTACCCCAGCAAAGTCCACTGGTTCATGTTCCAGAACCTCACCACATGGCTCAGCGGCATCGGCCTGCTGATCATCGTCTACTACATGGGCGGCGCGGCCTACATGGTCGACCCCGCCGTGGCCAACATCAGCGCGGGGATGGCCATCGCCATCGGCGTGGGCACGCTGGTGGTCTCGTGGTTCGTCTACGACCTGCTGTGGTGCTCGCCGCTGGGCAAGAACACCCCGCTGGCCTTCGCTATCTCGTTCGCGCTGCTCATGGCCGTCACCTACGGCCTCACCCACGTGCTCAGCGGGCGGGCCGCCTACATCCACGTGGGCGCGCTGCTCGGCACGATCATGACGGCCAACGTGTGGCAGTATATCGTGCCCTCGCAGCGGGCCTTGGTGGCCGCCACCAAGGCGGGCCTAGCCCAAGATCCAGCGATCTCGTACCGCGCCAAGCAGCGCTCCATCCACAACAACTACATGACCTTCCCCGTGATCTTCATCATGATCAGCAACCACTTCCCCAGCACCTACGGCAACGCGCTCAACTGGCTGCTGCTGATCATCCTGATGGTGGGCAGCGCCACGCTGCGCCACCTGATGAACATCCGCTTCTCCTACGGCGGCTGGCTGCGGCTGGCCGCTGGCACCGTGCTGGCCACCGTGGCGCTGCTGATCATCGTCATCACGATCACCACCCGCGCCCAGGCCACGGCGGCGGTCAGCGGGCCGGTCAGCTTCGCCCAGGCGCGCGGCATCATCGCCCAGCGCTGCGTGCCCTGCCACTCGGCCACACCCACCGACGACACCTACACCACCGCGCCCGCCGGGGTGCTGTTCGACACGCCCGCGCAGATCATCAACTACGCCACGCGCATCCAGGAGCGCGCGGTGATCGGCAAGACCATGCCGCTGGGCAACAAGACCGGCATCACCGATGAGGAGCGCGCCATCCTGGGGGCGTGGGTGGCGCAGGGCGCGCAGGCGAAGTAGCGCGGTGGTGCGTGCGGCAGGCCCCGCGAATGCCCGCGCGAACCTTGCGCTGCGTGGTCATTCCCGTAGGGGCGGATCTCGTGTCTGCCCGCAGTGAGAACGCCAAAGCCATCGCTCTCATCGGGTGTGATGACGATGAGAGCGATGGCTTCGGTGTCGTATCGTGGCTGCGCTGCTTCGGGCGGGCGCGCGGGCCATCGTGCCAGCGGGCGATGCGTGCTCTGCGTGTGCCCCTTCGTGCCTTCGGGTTTTCGTGGTGAAAGGGGCCGCTTATTCCTTGGTGTCTTGGTGCCTTGGTGGTAAAAACGTACTGCCTATCAAGAAGGTATCGGCGCTGCCTTGGCATCCAGCCGCTTGATCATCTGGATGTTGGTCGGCTCGTAGCCGGCCTTCTCGTAGAGCGCCCGCGCCGCGTGGTTGTGCCCGAACACATGCAGCCGGATGGCGCTGGCCCCGCGCTCGCGCGCCCAGTCATCCAGCAGTGCGAAGGCCTGCGCGGCGTAGCCCCTGCGCCGGAACGGCTCGTAGATCTCCACCTCATAGATGAACACCTGTAGCTCGCCGCCGCGCTGCTGGGTGTTTAGCCATAGCACGCCCACCGCCTGCCGCCCCTCGCCTTCCACCAGATCGTAGATGAAGTGGTCGGGTGTGGCCACGCCCTGCGGCAGCAGCGTGCGGAACTCCTCCGCCGACTTCTCGTAGGCCTCGTCGGGCGTCCAGCGCCCGCCGCGGATGTGGTCCTCGGCGTAGGCGCGGATGGCCTGCTCGCAGTAGCGCTGGAACGTCTCTTCGCCCATCGGCTCGAATGTGATCATGCTCCCCCCTCAGCTGTTCGTTGGTAGTCCCGCTCGATCTGCCCCACCCGCGCCACCTGCTGCAGGTTCCACGCGTCGTCGCCGGGCGGCGTGGCGAACCACGCGTCCAGGATCTCGGGCAGCGTGCCCTCGGGCGTGGCGCGCAGGCTCAGCGCCAGCGCGTTGGCGTGGTTCCACACCCGCGCGCCCCTGGCCGTCTCGGCGTCGTGGCAGAGCGCGGCGCGGATGCCGGGCACTTTGTTGGCCGCGATGCTGCAGCCCGTGCCCGTCCAGCACAGCACGATGGCCTCGTCGACCTCGCCGCTGGCCACCTGCTCCGCCGCCTGGCGTGTGACCACCGGCCAGTCGGCGTCGGCATCGCCCCTGGCCTGCGGGCCGAAGTAGCGCACCTCGTGGCCGCGCCACGCCAGCTCATTCAGCAGCGCGTCGATCAGGCCGGTGCGCATGTCGCTGCTCAGCGCGATCTTCATAGCGGTCGCTCCTCTGCTCGATGCCCCGTCGGGGCTGCGCGATGGTCTTTCTGGCCTGCTTGATAGGCTCTACGGCAGCTCGCCCCGCTCGATCTGGCCGATCAGGTCATCCATCCATGCCAGCGTGGTCTCGATCTGCATGCTGGCCAGCGCCAGCCCCGCGAAGATATTGCCTGGCATGCCGGGCTGCTGCCGCAGCTGCTCGCCCCGCTGGTGCAGCTGCGGCAGCACCGCGCGCATGTGCTGGCTGCGATGCTGGATCGCGGCCAGCAGATCCTCGCGGGGCAGCGCGTGCGCGAAGGTGATGGCCACCTGCAGCGGGTCGATCGTGGGCTTGTACTCCCACCAGTACTCGCGCAGCAGCCGCTGGAACTCGGCGTGGCCTGCCGGGGTGATGGCGTAGGTGGTGCGCGCTGGCCGACGACCCACCTGCCCCGCCCCGATCACATCGACAAGCCCCTCCTCTTCCATCTTGCCGAGCGCGAAGTAGATCGAGCCGTAGGCGATGTTGGCCCAGTGCTCGGCGTTCCATAGCTCCAAGGTGCGGCGCACATCGTAGCCGTGCTGTGGCTGCTGGCGCAGGACGCCAAGGATGAGCAGGCGTGTGGCGGTCATGGCCTTTTTCCTTATGCTCGTGCTTGGGGGAGCGCACCATGGGGCATGTTGCCCCGCGCTGCGGCTACCCGTTTTCTCGTAGGCCACACGGTGCGCGGTGCGGCGGGCGTCGCCTGCTGCCGCGCGTGTCTCGCAGGTTGTGGTGGTGCCATCTATTATTGCGGACACATAGGCGGCTGTCAATGTACGGCGGCGCGTCGCTGTGCTACAATCGTCGTTGGGCATTGCGGTATTGTTGATATGCGCGATGCGTATGCTTGTACGTATGAAAGGTACGTTTGCTGTGGAAGATAAGGTGTCAACGCGCGTGGTGGTCGCGTTCGCGCTCGTGTGCGTGGCAGTGCCGCTGATCGTGATGATCTGGCAGCCCGTGCTGGGCTTGCTGCTGCTGCCGATGGCTCTGCTGGTTGCGGCGCGTAGCTGGTATCTGCACCGCCGATGGGTGGATGCCGAGGGGCGCAAGCAGCACAGCCGCGCGCAGGTGAAGGCCAACCAGGCCAATATTATCTACGTGCAGGTGGTGGATGATCAGGGCAACGATCTGCCTCCTGCGGTGGCCCGCGCCAAGCTGGAGGCGGCGCACATGGAGGCGGGGCCGCGCGACACGGTGCTTCCGGCCCGCCGCAAGCTCTAGCGGCAGCGCCCCGCGCAGCGCGCGGGCGGCGGCGGCGACCCCATGGCCGCCGCCGTCTTCTGATGTAGCCTGTGCTACCCTGCTACGCCGCCGCCCCTGCGCTCAGCCGGGCGTAGATGCGCCTGGCCTGCCCGGATGTGAGCGCCGCCAGCGCCGCCGCGCTGTACATCACCAGCCAGGGCATCGCAGGCAGGTGGTAGCGGCTCTCGCCGTGGAACACCACCGCCACCGCCGAGTAGTACAGCGCGGTGAACACGCCAAACCACAGCAGCGGGTCGCGCCACTGCCCATGCCGTACCGCCGACACAAGCGCCATCCCCGCCAGCAGCAAGATGAGCACGTAGAAGCACGCCGCCGCCAGCTTTAGTCCCAGCAGCGCATAGCGCAGCGTGCTGGTGGGGTAGCTCTCGCGGCTGAAGCCGAGCTGGGCGAAGTCGAGGTTCTGCTCGTTGAGCCGTATGCCATCCACATCGCCCTTCCACAGATACCACGCCTGCGAGAGCATCCGCCCGGCGGTCGCGATCGGCTGGGTTTTGATCGCGTCGATAGCCTGGTCGCGCAGCCAGCGGTCGGCCTCGTACTCGTTGGTGTTCATCATTCTGCCGTAGGTGTCCATGATCTCGCGTGGGACCGCCATCCCATCCAGCTCGCCGCGTGTGACGACCGGGCTGGTGCTGAGGAAGAGCGTTAGACCGCTGTTGCCGGAGACGAGCTGCACGTGGCCGGTGATGCGATAGTTGCGCACGATCCATGGCACCATTATGAGCGCGATGGTGAGCGCCAGGATGCCAAGCGAGCGCGCCAGGATGCGTAGCGGCGGGCGCGGCGCGGGCCGTGCCATGTGCTCGAAGACCAGCAGGGCCAGCGGGATGAACAGAAACTGCGGCTTGACCATGGTGGTGACGCCGCACATGACCCCGGCCAGCGCCAGCTTCCACGGCGAGCCGCCCTGCGCGAGCATGAGGTAGCAGCTAGCCAGCGAGCAGCACAGGAACAGGCTCTCGGACATCACCTCGGCGCTGTAGGCGATCTGGTTGGCGTAGCACGCCATCAGCAGCACGGTGAGCAGGCCCACATACCGCGACCGGAAGATTTGCACGGCGATGCGATAGCTAAACCACATGCTCATAGCGGCGAGCGCGATGTTTATCAGCTTGGCAGCGAGCACCGATGGGCCGGTGGCCATGAAGATGGTGGCCAGCATGGCGGGGTAGCCGATAGGCCATGTGTTGGTGAGGTGCCCATCGATGCGGTAGCCCAGGCCCGCCGCGATGCTGGCGGATGTGCGCATGTAGTAGACGCTGTCAAAGACGCCCGGCGTGGTGGGCACCAGCAAGATGTAGAGCAGCCTTAGCACCACGCCAAGCGCGATGCCGCCCAGCACAAACAGGTGCACGCGGCTGCCAGCCTGCCCATCGGTTGGCGGCGAAGAGGGTTTTGGTTGTTTCATGGAACCTATAGCTCGTTAGGGGCGGGTTCTTTTCACGGCAGAGTGTACCATATCTTCTCACCTCTGCCCAACGTCGGCCCACACGTGGTGCCCGCTGCTGCGCTTGCTGTCGACAGATGCGTGGTGGTGGCATAGGTGCTGTCGGTCGAGCAGCAGGTTTAGCCACGCCAGCATGCCGATGGTGATACCTGCGCCGATGGTGCACTCGCGCGGGGCATCGATATGCGAGAGCCTATACAAATGTAATAGGCAGCAAAATTTTTACCATCAAGATTCCAAGGCACCAAGAAATGCCAGAATATTTTCATTTTGAAGGAAGCTACAAGCATTTTTGCCGCAAAGGTATGAAGGTGCAAAAGAAAAGGAATGGGGTGAAAGAAGCCATTGATGCTGCTCAATAGGTGTCACTTTTAAAGGCTTGCCTACCCTTTTTGGTAAAAGGCGCAGTTGGCTGCCGTTCATCTCGCATTGCAGACATCGCATTGAGGTGATGCCCGCAATGCCCCGCAATGGGTGTAGGGGCGGGTCTTGTGCCCGCCCCATCGAGGCTCGCCGCAGGCATCGAACGCCAATCGATGATAACGGCGTGTGACGATGCGTTATGATGCGTGCCACGACGCATACATTGCATGCATCGGACGCCTCGGCGATGTGCGCGATGTATGCGTCGCGGGTGGGCACAAGACCCACCCCTACGTCAATGATCCCATCGCGCCCATGCCCACTCGCTGCCGGTGACACTACCGGGCATGGCTCGGCACGCCGGATCGCACCGCCTGCCGCATCCAGAGGCCCGGCCCATGAAGGTCGCTATCTACTGATATATCTGCTGTCTATGCTAGCGTGTTTCATCTCAGCACATCTTGGGACAGAAAGCCGAGCTTTGTGGCCTATGCGGGGCGGTCTGTGAGCTATGTCGTTGCTACGAGGGGTATCATAAAGATACACATTATGAACGGGGAAAGAAACACACCTATGCGCTACATCATCATTGATCTGGAGGCCACCTGCTGGGAGCGCGGGGTCAGTCGCGCACAGATGGAGACCATCGAGATAGGCGCGGTGCGGCTGGAGAGCAGCTCCGGCCCGGCCTCCGGTGAGTTCGCGGCCTTCGTGCGCCCCGTGGCCTCGCCGGTGCTTAGCGCATTCTGCACGCAGCTTACCAGCATCCGCCAGGAGGATGTGGATGGCGCGGCGTTCTTTGGCGCGGTGCTGTGGGATCTGCTGTCGTGGGCGGGCGAGGAGCCGTTCTGGCTGTGCTCGTGGGGCGCGTACGACCTGGGGCAGCTGCGCGCCGACTGCGAGCGGCATAGCATGGTGATGCCGGATGCGCTGGAGCGCCACATCAACCTGAAGAAGCACTTTGGCAGGCTGTACGGCTGCGGCCCGGTGGGGATGGCGGGGGCGCTGAGGATGTGCGGTCTGCCACTGGAGGGCACGCACCACCGTGGCATCGATGACGCCCGCAACATCGCACGGCTGGCCACGCGCATCCTGCCCGCGCTTGAGCGCGAGGGCCTAATCGCGGGGGCGTAGGTATCGTTGCGGACGGGCATGGGTTTGCGTTGTTTTACGATGGTGCATGTCGGCTTCAACATGAAGCATGTCGGCTTCAACATGAAGCATGTCGGCTTCAACATGAAGCATGTCGGCTTCAACATGAAGCATGTCGGCTTCAACATGAAGCATGTCGGCTTCAACATGAAG